>JAVBSF010000047.1:0-25806 GCA_031556925.1 Pararhizobium sp. | reverse complement strand
TGATGCTGCAGCAGGAAAAAGCCGACGACTATGTTTTGGCGACGGGCACGACAACCACGGTACGCCAGTTTGCCGAATGGTCCTTTGCCGAGGCTGGCATCGACATTCGCTGGCAAGGTCAAGGCGTGAATGAAAAGGGTTTCGACGCGGCGACCGGCAAGCAGTTGATCAGCATTGACCCCCGTTACTTCCGACCTACGGAAGTCGATATTCTGCTGGGCGATCCAACCAAAGCGCAAACGATTCTCGGCTGGCGCCATGAAACCTCGGCCCATGAGCTTGCAAAGGAAATGATGCGCGAAGACCTGAAGCTCATGCAGAAACAGCTTTCGGAAAAGAGCGGCCTGTAATGTACGATCTTCGTGGAAAGCGGGTTTTCGTCGCCGGACATCGCGGCATGGTCGGAAGCGCTGTTGCCAGGCAACTCGCCATGGAGGGTTGCGAGGTGCTTGTCGCGCCGCGCGATACAGTCGACCTTGAACGTCAGGTCGATGTAGAACAATTCTTTGAGGCGCACAGACCCCATGCCGTTGTCATGGCCGCAGCAAAGGTTGGTGGCATCCTCGCCAACGACCGCCAGCCGGTGGAGTTTCTTCAGCGCAATCTCTCGATGGAGCTGAATGTCATCAAATCGGCTTATGATACGAGCGTGGAAAAGCTGCTTTTCCTTGGCTCCAGCTGCATCTACCCGAAATTCGCCGATCAGCCGATCAAGGAAGAATCGTTGCTGACCGGTGCGCTGGAACCGACGAACGAGTGGTATGCCATTGCCAAGATTGCCGGTATAAAGCTTTGCCAGGCCTACATGAAACAGCATAACGCCCGTTTCATTTCCGCCATGCCGACCAATCTCTATGGGCCGAACGATAACTTCGACCTGCAAACCAGCCATGTCCTGCCAGCATTGATCCGCAAAACTCACGAGGCGAAACTTGCCGGCCTCGATCATGTCACGATATGGGGCACCGGCTCGCCACGTCGCGAATTCCTGTTCAGCGAGGATTGCGCCGATGCGCTTGTATTTCTTCTGAAGAACTATGAGGGCTATGAACACGTCAATGTCGGCTCAGGCGATGATATCACCATACTCGACCTGATGAAGCTTGTTGCGGATGTTGTCGGCTTCAATGGACGCATTGAAACCGATCCCTCCAAGCCGGATGGAACGCCACGCAAGCTGATGTCAAACGCAAAGCTGGCGTCCATGGGGTGGACGCCAAAGACGGAACTTCGGCAGGGTGTCGCCCGGGCCTATCGCTGGTATCTGGACAGTATCAGCGGTTGAGACTGCGCGCCGTTCTGAAGAACGCCGGACACGTAGCCGGCTCCCTGTCCTATCGCCAATGTTCCGTGATCCAAGGCGTTACGCGCACATGCTTGTAAAGCTTCTTCCACCAAACCGTCGTCGGCCATTTGCCGACTTCCGCTTCATCGGGATCGGGTTTTCCGGTAAACGCCACAACCCGCGTATCCTTCGGCAGAACCGGCACCCGGAAAAAGTTCAGAGGCCAGCGCGGCAACAGAGTGTGCTTGAAACTCGCACTCCATGACGATGGCCAATAGGTCATCTCTTCGACCTCGCCAGAAATGTACTTCTGAGAGATACGGTACTTTTTGACGTAGGCTTCGCCATCACGCATGAAATTATTGTAGATATGGGTGTTTGTTCCCACACGCCAACGGTAAACGGACGTATTACCAATCCCCTTGCCGATCTGTGACCAATTCTCGGCGATGCAGAACGCCTTTTCGGGCTCATAGTCGAAAAAGACGTCGAGCGAACCGGTAATGACGACATCGAGATCGAGAAACAGCGCATCGCCTTCGATGTCCGCCAACGGGGCCTGCCAGAGAGAAACCTTTCGCCAGGGCTTCCACATGACCTGTTCAGGCAAGACAATATGAGGCAAAGGAAAGACGCTGACTGCCGGATCAATGCCATCTGCATCATCTGTAAAGCAAACAAGCCTTGTGGGGCGAGCCGTGTTTCGTTTTATCATGGACCACAGGCGGTTTACGTAATCGGCGGGATATCGCGTTCCCCACTTGATGCACACGATGGTTTGCATATCGATCACTTCCTTGCTGTGTCCTGTCCATTAAAGCGCCGTCCATATTACAATTGTCATCCGGTGAACAGTGGCTAGCGCTTTGCGCACAGCTGGCCTATGCAACGCTTGGCAACCATGCAGGATGCAAACCCGCTGCGCGAAGCAGCTGGAATTTTGACTGATATCAAGAACGCGAACCGATGACGAACAGCATGGACAACCAGTTCCCCCGCATTCTCCAGCTTGTTCCAGCTCTTGGAGACGGCGGAGTTGAACGCAGCGTTGCCGAAATGGTCGAGTACCTGTCCAGCCTCGGTCTCTCAAGCTGGGTTGCCAGTGCCGGCGGCCCGCTGGTGGCGCAGGCCGAAAAAGCCGGCGCCCGCCATCTCGATATTGCCGTCGGCTCGAAGTCGCCTTTCGGAATGATCGCAGCCGCCCGTGCCATCGCCCGCGCGATCGACCAATATGATATCGATATCGTCCACGCCCGCAGCCGCGCACCCGCCTGGGCCGGGCTTCTCGCCCTCAAGCTTGCGCGGCGCAAGGCCCGGTTCCTGACGACCTTTCATGGTGTCTACAGTCACGGCAACGCCTTGAAGCGGTTCTACAACAGCGGCATGTTGCGCACGCCCGTCGTCATCGCCAACTCGCAGTTCATCCGCAACCACATCATCGATATCTACCGCTACCCTGCGGAAAAGATCATCGTCGCGCCTCGCGGTATCGATCCGTCGATCTTCGACCCCGACGCTGTATCCGCCGAGCAGCGCGCCGAGGTCCGGTCCCAACTCGGCGGTTCCGCCGGGCGCCCTGTTGTCGTGATGGTCGGGCGGGTCACCGGCTGGAAAGGACACCGCGTCCTGCTCAAAGCCTTTTCCCTCATCGGGACCACCGAAGCCGATCTTGTCCTTGTCGGTGGCGGCGATCCATCCTTCGTCGAGGAACTGAAAAACGAAGCCTCAGCCCTCGGCATTGGCGACAGGGTTACCTTCGCCGGCAGCCGCCGGGATATTCCCGCCGTGCTGGCCGCCGCCGATGTCGCCGTTTCCGCCTCGACACGACCTGAAGCCTTTGGCCGCGCCGCAATCGAAGCCCAGGCGATGCGGCTACCTGTCATCGCGACGGATCACGGCGGCAGCCGCGAGACCGTCCTTGCCGGAAAAACCGGCTGGCTTGTCCCTCCGAATGATGCGGACAGCATGGCCGCCGCCCTTCGGGAAGCCCTTGCGGACGAGAACCTCCGGGCGAAGATGGGCATCGAAGGCCGCCGCAATGTTCTGGAGAATTTCACGACGCAGATGATGCTGGAGAAGGAGTTTTCCGCCTATACGTGCGTGATGGCTCTGGAAAGCTGAGCTGAACGATGTCGCAGTTCCCTCGCCCGAGCATCAGAATCCTGACCGACGGAAAGGCCGGCGACGAGCAGCCCTTGATCGGCATTGCCGAGGCGATCGGCGTGGAGCCGGATATTCGCCGCATCGCGCCGCGTGCCTTCTATGCGAGCCTGATGCCATGGGGGCCGATCGATCCGAAGGACAGATCGACCAACCCCGCTTCGCCGATCGCACCGCCCTTCCCGGACATCTGTCTTGCCACGGGTCGCAGGGCCGTCGCCTATCTGCGCGCTCTGAAGAAGGCCTCGCCTGACACCTTCACCGTCTTTTTCAAGGATCCGCGCACCCGCTATCACGGTGCCGATCTTCTCGTGGTGCAGACCCATGACGCGCCGCGCGGCCAAAACATTCTGGTCACGCCGACAGCGCCAAACCGCATGTCCGCCGCGCGGCTTTCCGAAGCGCGCGAAACCGCGCCCGATCATCTGAAGCATCTCCCTTCACCGCGCAGCGCTGTGCTGATCGGCGGAGACAGCCGCCATCATCGCTTTTCGCAGGAAGATATCGAGCGTCTGATGCACGCGCTCGACAAACGTATCCACAGCGGACACCGGCTGATGATCACGACCTCACGCCGCACACCCAAATCCCTTGCGGATGCGCTTGCGGCATTTTCCAAGGAGGATGCGGTCGCCCTCTGGGACGGGACCGGTCAAAATCCACTGCCCGCCTATCTCGCCCTCGCCGACGAGATCATCGTCACGGCGGATTCCACCAACATGATCGGTGAAGCGGCGGCCAGCGGCAGGCCTATTCAGGTTTTTCATCCGCAGGGCGGGCATCGCAAGCTCGATACCTTCCTGTCGGCTATCTCGGAGGTGGCTCGCGTCGGGATTTTTCCAGATGCGCCGGCCTCGGGAAACTATCCGCCGGTCAACGCGACACCTCTTATCGCCGAGACGATCATGGACGGCTGGAAGCGAAAGGTTTCGAGCCGGAACACGACTTGACGTCGTGACCAGGCCCCTTCCTCAGACTTCCACCAGCCCCAGTTTCTTGACCTGCCGGATCGTCAGCATGGTGCGGACGGTATCGACATGCTCGTTGGCGGTCAGCACCTCGATGACGAAATCCTGAAACTGGGTGAGGTTTTCAGCGAGGCAATGCAGCAGGAAATCACTTTCGCCCGACACCATCCAGGCGGAACGAACCAGCGGCCACGAGGCCGTGGCGGCGGCAAAGGCCTTCAGGTTGGCTTCGGATTGATGCCGCAGGCCCACCATGCAGAAAGCAACCAGATCGAAACCGAGAGCAGGGGCGTTCAGATGGGCGTGATAGCCCTCGATCACGCCGCTTTCTTCAAGCTTGCGCACACGCCGCAGGCAGGGCGGAGCCGAAATGCCGACACGGGCCGCCAGCTCGACATTCGTCATGCGTCCGTCATTCTGCAGTTCCCGAAGAATTTTAAGATCGATCGCGTCGAGATCCGCATGAAACACTGTCTGCCCTTTCCTCGTGTGATCGTCCGCATGTGGACTAAAATGTCTTTCCGACGCAAGAAAATTTGGCTGAAACCTACAGAAATTGCGGACTTGACGGCTTGCTCTGTTGGTAACGTCAGTCCCGGCCTTGAATATAGTGCCCCTGCGCTCATAAATTACAGGTAACATTCTCCCAAGGCTGGCGCTGCATCCATGCGGCGAGGGCTTGGCAAAAGGACATCCACCATGACTGCCCGTCACACCAAAGTTCTCATCATTGGCTCCGGCCCAGCCGGCTACACCGCCGCGATCTATTCGGCGCGCGCCATGCTCAACCCGGTTCTGATCGCCGGCATGGAACAGGGTGGCCAGCTTATGATCACCACGGATGTCGAAAACTATCCGGGTTACGCCGATCCGGTCCAGGGTCCATGGATGATGGAACAGATGCTGAAGCAGGCGCAGCATGTCGGCGCCGAGATCGTCAACGATCTGGTGACCAGCGTCGATTTTTCCGTCCGCCCCTTCAAGCTGACCACCGATAGCGGCACCGACTGGACTGCCGACGTCGTAATCATAGCCACCGGCGCCAAGGCCAAGTGGCTTGGCATCGAAACCGAAAACACCTTCCAGGGTTTCGGCGTATCGGCCTGCGCCACCTGCGACGGCTTCTTCTATCGCAACAAGGACGTGATCGTGGTTGGCGGCGGCAATTCGGCTGTCGAGGAAGCACTCTATCTGTCCAATCTCGCAAAGACCGTGACAGTCGTGCATCGCCGCGACAGCTTCCGTTCGGAAAAGATCCTGCAGGAACGCCTGTTCGCCAAGGAAAACGTCAAGGTGCTCTGGGACCATGAAGTCACCGAATATCTGGGCACGCCGGCCAAGCCGCCGATGCCGGCTTCGGTCAATGGCGTGAAGCTGCGCAACACCAGGACGGGCGCGACGAGCGAAATGCCGATCGACGGTGTTTTCGTGGCCATCGGACATGCTCCGGCCGTCGAACTGTTCAAGGATCAGCTGCGCCTGAAGCCGAATGGCTACCTCTGGACCGCCCCGGATTCGACCGCGACCGACATTCCCGGCGTCTTTGCCGCAGGCGACGTGACCGACGATATCTATCGTCAGGCGATCACCGCTGCCGGCATGGGCTGCATGGCGGCGCTTGAGGCCGAAAAGTTTCTGGCGGGCCACATGCCTGTCGCAATTGCAGCCGAATAGAAGCTGCGAATAACCGAAGCGAATCAACCGCTTCGGCATGGGAACAGACAGATCAGCTTCCCGGCGGAACGAGGCATCGTTTCCGCCGAGGGCCTATATGGGGGAAAGCATGCCGCTAGACTGGGATAAACTGCGCATTTTTCATGCGGCGGCAGAGGCGGGTTCTTTCACCCATGCGGCAGACAAGCTCCATCTTTCGCAATCGGCGATCAGCCGTCAGGTCTCCTCACTGGAGCAGGATGTCGGGCTGAAGCTGTTTCATCGCCATGCGCGCGGCCTGATCCTCACCGAACAGGGTGAAATCCTCTATCGCACCGCCCATGAAGTTCTGATGAAGCTTGAGAGCGTCAAGGTTCAGCTGACCGAGACCACCGACAAGCCCAGCGGCAAGCTGCGCATCACCACGACCGTCGGTCTCGGTCAGGGCTGGCTGACGGACAAGGTGCAGGAATTCCTGTCGCTTTATCCGGAAATGCAGGTCCAGCTCATCCTCGACAACGAGGAGCTGGACGTAAACATGCGCCATGCCGATTGCGCCATTCGCCTGCGCCAGCCGCAGCAGTCCGATCTCATCCAGCGCAAGCTCTTCACCGTGCATATGCACGTCTATGCCGCGCCGTCCTACATCAACAAATATGGGGAGCCGCAGTCGATCGAGGATCTGGACAATCACCGGATCATCACCTTCGGCGAACCGGCACCGAACTATCTGCTGGATGTCAACTGGCTGGAGATCGCCGGACGCGAATCGGACAATCCCCGCCCCTCGCATTTGCAGATCAACAGCCAGACCTCGATCAAGCGCGCCTGCCTGCTCGGCATCGGCATCGCCATGATGCCGGATTATATCGTCGGCCGCGATCCGGGCCTGATCCAGCTGCCGATCGGCGCCGACATTCCGTCCTTCGATACCTATTTCTGTTATCCGGACGAAATGAAGAACGCCGCCAAGCTCAAGGTCTTCCGCGATTTCATCGTCGCCAAAGCACGAAACTGGAACTTCTGAGCCTTCGCCTCGCGCTGCCGAAAAAATCAGCGCGATTGAGAAGACCTTCAAGTCTATGATTATTATAGATTTTTCCGTACGAAAAGGCTAAAGCCTTGTCGCAAAAGGCTGTTTTGCATATTTTTTCCGCAGGGCTGCGCCCAGCACATGGCTGACATGCGCATTCATGGATTGCGAAGCGCCCAAAAAACCAGCATACAGCACGCAGCTGATGCATTTTTGGTGGCTTTTTTCCTCCCAGTGCCACCGCAGCAGCTGTTCCCCTCTGGAGGTTTAATTACCTTCATAACTATAAAGGCCCCAAGTCTTCTTGTGGGCCTCTTTTTTTGCCCTGATTTCAGAGTGGAACGCGCGACCGGACCGTTTCGGCCAGCCGCGCGGAACACCACATCAGGCAAGCTTCACGTTCAGACTGATCGGTACCGCCGAAAGCGCCTTGGAAAGCGGGCACCCCACCTTCGCCTTGCCGGCCAGTTCCCTGAAGGTTGCTTCATCCGCGCCCGGCACGCTTCCGGTGAGGTTGAGCTCGATCGCGGTGATCGCAAAACCATCCTCGACTTTTTCGAGCATCACCACCGCTTTGGTGTCGAGACTGTTGGCCGTCAATCCGGCTTCACCCAGAATCAGGGACAGGGCCATGGTGAAGCAGGCGGCATGGGCCGCCCCCAGGATTTCTTCCGGGTTCGTGCCGGGGACGCCCTCAAACCGGGTCTTGAAACCATAGGGATGCGATTTCAGGGCGCCACTCTCGGTCGAAACCTCTCCCTTGCCGTCCTTCAGGCCACCACTCCAATGCGCCGATCCGTTCTTCTGGATTTTCATGCCGTCTCTCCCTTTCGCTTGTGTTGGGAAATCGCCGACAGCGGCGATTGCCGGATGCTGTCGACCAAGCAATTATGGCAGCCCGGCACGCAGACAACCATTGCGACGGAATTTCATGAAACGCGAGCCGACAACCCAAGGCAGATTTTTTTGATAGCAGGCATTGAAAACTTACCATCCGCGCCCATATTAGAGGTAGCTGAGGCACATGGTGGTCTTCTCCTCCCGGTATCCACCGCCGCAGCTGTTCCCCTCTGGAGGTTTTGACCTTCACACCTAGCAGGCCCCAACCCAACCGTTGCGGGCCTTTTTTTTGCCCGCTTTCCCACAAAATCAGAAAACCGTCCCTTTAAAATCGTGAAGTCACGATCCATATATCGCTATATCGAGATTTAACGATACAGGTTTCGAGATGGACAGGGACGATATTCTGAAAGCGCTTTCGCACCCGATGCGGGTGGAAATCCTTTCCTGGCTGAAAGAGCCGGAAGCGCACTTCAAGAGCCAGGAGCATCCGCTGGATATGGGCGTCTGCGCCAGCCAGTTCGAGCGCTGCGGCCTTTCCCAGTCCACCGTATCGGCCCATCTCGCCAACCTGCAGCGCGCCAATCTCGTGACCACGCGCAAGGTCGGCCAGTGGATATTCTACAAAAGGAACGAGGAAACCATACAGGCGTTCCTCAAAGATATTGGCGAGACGCTGTAGGCGCTTGTCCATTCCCCTCCGGCCACAGGCCGGACCTCCCCCGCAACGAAAAGGACTACGCAATGGCTTCCCTTTTTGACCCCATCCAGATCGGCGATATCGCGCTCGCAAACCGTGTCGTCATGGCGCCACTGACGCGCAACCGCTCGCCGGGCGCCGTACCGAACACGTTGAATGTCACCTATTACGAGCAACGCGCCTCCGCCGGTCTGCTGATCACCGAAGCGACCGCCATCACCCATCAGGGTCAGGGCTATGCCGATGTTCCCGGCCTCTACAGCAAGGAAGCATTGGATGGTTGGAAGAAGGTGACCGATGCCGTCCACAAAGCTGGCGGAAAGATCATCGTTCAGATGTGGCATGTCGGCCGTATCTCGCACACCGACCTGCAGCCGAACAACGGCAAGCCGGTCTCTGCGTCTGCCATCACCGCCAAGTCGAAGACCTATCTCGTCAATGCCGATGGCACCGGCTCGTTTGCCGAAACCTCCGAGCCCCGCGCGCTGGAGCTCTCCGAAATACCGGGCATTGTCGAGGATTACCGCAAGGCCGCCCGCGCGGCGATCGATGCCGGCTTTGACGGCGTGGAAATCCATGCGGCCAACGGCTACCTGATCGACCAGTTCCTGCGCTCCGGCTCCAACGTTCGCACCGACCAGTATGGAGGCCCGATCGAGAATCGTGCCCGCTTCCTGTTCGAAGTGGTCGACGCGATTACCAAGGAAATCGGCGCGGGCCGTACGGGCATCCGGATTTCGCCGGTTACCCCTGCCAATGATTCAACGGACACCGAGCCACAGCCGCTCTTCACCTATGTCGTGGAAGGTCTCGCCAGGTATAACCTCTCCTACGTCCATATCATCGAAGGGGCGACGGGCGGTGCGCGTGATTTCCAGCAGGGAGACAAGCCCTTTGACTACAAGGCGCTGCGCGCTGCCTATGAACAGGCTGGCGGCAAGGCTGCCTGGATGGTCAACAACGGTTACGATCGCCAGCAAGCGATCGATGCGGTCGAACAGGGCCGCGCGGACCTCGTTGCCTTCGGCAAGCCGTTCATCGCCAATCCGGATCTCGTCGAACGGCTGAAAGAGAACGCGCCGCTCAACACCCCGGATCAGGCCACCTTCTACGGTGGCGGCGCCAAGGGCTATACGGATTATCCGGTTCTCGAACAGGTCGCCTGATCCTCGGCCGAGTTGAATATCGAAGCCGTCCGCGCAAACGCGGGCGGCTTTTTCCTTGCCCATGAAAGCAATGGGAAATCTGGCGGACGAGGGCATTTTCAGCGTGTCTGCGCGGAGCGGATCGTATAGAGCAACCGGGTAATCCTGACAGGAGCCTGTCCATGATCATCCGCGACGCGACCCCCGACGACCTACCGGCCATCCGCGACATCTATAATGACGCCGTTGCCAACACGACCGCGATCTGGAACGAGACGATCGTCGATCTCGACAACCGCGCCCGGTGGTACAATGATCGGCTGAAGAGCGGCTATCCTGTCATCGTCGCCGTTGCGGCGGACGGCACGGTCGCAGGCTATGCCTCCTTCGGCGACTGGCGCGCCTTCGACGGCTACCGCCATACGGTCGAGCATTCCGTCTATGTCGAAAAGAACCAGCGCGGCGGCGGCATCGGCAAGGCGCTGATGATTGCCCTGATCGAACGCGCGACCGCACTCGGCAAGCATGTCATGGTCGCCGGCATCGAAGCCGGCAACATCGGCTCCATCCGCCTGCACGAAAAGCTCGGCTTCACCATCACCGGCGAGATGAAGGAAGTCGGCACCAAATTCGGCCGCTGGCTCGATCTGACCTTCATGCAGATCATCCTGCCGGGATCGGAACCAGGGTAAAAAAACTCAGGGTCGCCCTGCTTCTCCGGGCGCCCAGCCCTCTCCCATGCCGTCCAGTCCGCGCTTTGGCGCCAGCGCCTTCACGCAGAACAGGGCGTAGATGATCAACGGCAGGCAGACGAGATAGGAGATGCGGATACCCGCATGCTCCGCGACGAAGCCCAGCAGGGGCGGTGCGAGGAAGAAGACGATGAATGTCACCTGCCCGAGCGCGGCGACGTTCAGATGCGATGCGCGATCCGTGCGTTGCGCAGCGGCGGAGACCGCAAGCGGATAGACCGCGCTGCACCCCGCCCCCATCGCCGCAAAGCCGAAGAGCGCGACATAGGGATGTGGCGCAAGCCAGACGGCGGCGATGCCGAATGCGGCCAGCAGAAGCAGTCCGGCCGCAACATTGCGCGCACCGAAGCGATCGACGACCGGATCGGCGAAAAGCCGCATCATCGCCATGAAGAAAGTGAAGAGCGTCAGACCCAGACCGCCGATGAAGGGTTCGACCGCAAAGACGTCGCGCATATAGATGGCGGACCAGTCGATGCCGGCGCCTTCCACGAGGAAGGCGGCGATGCCGATAATGCAGAGCGGTAAAAGCCCCATGGTCGGAACGGCAAACAGCGGCGCCGCCGCATCCTCCTGCAACTCCCGCGCCGGAGCGTTGCGGATGCCGGCAATGACGATGCCGCCGACCACGATCACGATGGCGACCGTCGCGGCGAGATGCAGCTGCATGGAAATACCGGCCTGCCGGATGCCCGAGGCGATCAACGCGGTCACGAAAAAGCCGAGACTCCAGAAGCCATGGGCGCGGTTCATCATGCCGTGGCCGGCCTGCGCCTCGATACGGTCGATCTCCACATTGAGGTTGATCTCAAGCGCGCCGGCCAGGAGCCCCGCACAGAAGAAGGCAGTAAAGACCATCGGCGCAGCGCCGAGCCATGGAATGATCGCGAAGATCGCGCTGATTCCCAGAACGGTGATGAAAGCCGTTGTCCGCGCGCCCAGCCGGGCAATCAGATGTGACGAAAAGGTGAGCGAGATCAGTGCCCCGATCGACATGCCGATCAGCGTCAAGCCAAGCTCGGACTTGTTGACGGCAAGCGCCATCTGCAAATCCGGCATGCGGGCAAGCAAAGCCCCCAGCGCAACGGCGAAGAGAAAGAAGCAGGCATAGATACGGTGTTGTGGCGCAAGCATGGGGAACTCCTCGTAGACCGGTCTATAGAAGGAGTCGGCGCATAAAAAAACCGCCGGGGCGATGCCACCGGCAGTTTTCGCTACAAAATCAGCTATATGTCGCGCAAAAGTGCACAACAGAAATCGGAAGCACGGCGCGATCTGAAAGAGTGGGCCGTGCTTCTGTCTTTTTACTTGCAGGCCGCGCAGAAGCGCTGGATGCGTTTGCAGGCTTCCTCGAGAAGCGCCTCCGAAGTGGCGTAGGAGATGCGGAAGTTCGGGCCGAGGCCGAAGGCCGAGCCATGAACGACGGCAACGCCCTCGGATTCGAGCAGTTCGGAGACGAAATCCTCATCGGTCTCGATGACCTTGCCCGAGGGCGCGGTTTTGCCGATCAGGCCCTTGCACGACGGATAAACGTAGAAGGCGCCTTCCGGAGACGGGCACTCGATGCCCTTGGCCTGGTTCAGCATCGAGACGACCAGATCGCGGCGGCCTTCGAAGATCTTCTTGTTTTCCGGGATAAAATCCTGCGGACCGTTCAGCGCCTCGACGGCAGCCCACTGGGCGATCGAGGTCGCACCCGAGGTCTGCTGGCCCTGGATCATGTCCATGGCCTTGATCAGCTGCAGCGGGCCTGCGGCGTAACCGATACGCCAGCCGGTCATCGCATAGGCCTTCGACACGCCGTTCATGGTGAGCGTGCGGTCATAGAGCGCCGGCTCGACCTCGACCGGGGTGACGAACTTGAAGTCGCCATAGGTCAGGTGCTCGTACATGTCGTCGGTCAGAACCCAGACATGCGGATGCTTGACGAGAACGTCGGTCAGGGCCTTCAGCTCGTCGTGGCTGTAGGCCGCGCCCGACGGGTTGGACGGTGAGTTGAAGATGAACCACTTGGTTTTGGGCGTGATCGCCTTTTCCAGATCCTCAGGCTTCAGCTTGAACTTGTTTTCCTGCGTGGTCGCCACGAACACCGGGGTACCGCCGCACAGCGACACCATCTCAGGGTAGGAAACCCAGTAAGGTGTCGGGATAACGACTTCATCGCCCGCATTGAGCGTCGCCATGAAGGCATTGAAAAGAATCTGCTTTCCGCCGGTGCCGACGATCGTCTGCTCCCACGAATAGTCGAGACCGTTCTCGCGCTTGTACTTCGCGGCGATTGCCTTGCGCAGTTCCGGAATGCCGGAAACCGGGGTGTACTTCGTTTCGCCACGGTTGATCGCGTCGATGGCTGCCGCCTTGATGTTGTCCGGCGTATCGAAATCCGGCTCGCCTGCGCCAAGCCCGATCACATCGCGACCCTTGGCTTTCAGCTCACGGGCTTTCTGGGAAACGGCGATGGTGGCGGATGGCTTCACACGGGAAAGAGCGTCGGCAAGAAAGGCCATGATACGGTTGTCCTGATCAGGTTGAAACGGCATGCGGGCCAGTGGAGCGGCGGATCGCTTAGGGCTCCATAGCGGTTAGGTGTATGTCGAAAGAGCGCCTGCGTTTCAAGGGTAGAGGGCCGGCAAAACCGGCAAAAATCGTACCCATGACAATGTTTCATCGATAGCATCAGCGAGGAAGATGAATCTTTTTCTACGGGTTCGCCGCCAGCCCTCTGAAACGACTCTGCTTTTCGCCCGCCGTTCAGCCATGGCGGAGAGCACCGGCCAAACTTGAATCAGACGTTGAGAAGCCGTGATTTATTCAAGGAAAACAGCGGCTTTTTCGCTTTTTCGCAAGATCACGATTTCGACACGATAAATGCGCCGCCACGCCGCAATTCAGTCTTCGTGCAGCCGATATCCGGGCCTCTTCTCAAGGACAACATGAATCTTTTGTAATGAAGGGGTCTTCAAATGTCACTTGATGAACAATTGGCCCGGACACAGCCGAACCGGGGAAGCATGAACCTCGGCATCGCTTTTGCCCTTATGGCCTTGAGCCTGAGCTTCCTGATGCTGGCCGGACTTTTCGCCCGCGCTTTTGCCGAGACACCGCCCCCCGGAGAAACCGCGCCGAGCCTTGTGCGGCCGAACGACATGGGCACTGGCGCCCTGCTCTTTCCCTCGTCGCAGCCCGGTTATTTCGTCGAGGCGCCGCGACTTGCGACCGATGTCGAAATCGATGTCACCGGCCCGATCATGCGCACCCGCGTCACCCAGCGTTTTCAAAATCCATCGAAGGGCTGGGTGGAAGGCACCTACGTCTTTCCGCTGCCAGAGGATTCCGCCGTCGACATCATGAAGATGCAGATCGGCGAGCGCTTCATCGAAGGCCAGATCAAGCCGCGCGAAGAGGCCCGCCAGATCTATGAGGATGCCAAGGCCGAGGGCAAGAAGACGGCCCTTCTCGAACAGCAGCGGCCGAACATCTTCACCAATCAGGTCGCCAATATCGGCCCCGGCGAAACCATCGTCGTGCAGATCGAATACCAGAGCAATGTGCGCCAGTCGGGCGGAGAGTTTTCCTTCCGGTTCCCGATGGTCGTCGCCCCCCGCTACAATCCGCAGCCGATCGTCCAGACGGTCGATCTCGACGGCTCGACGGGCTATGCCATCGGCGATCCCGTTCCCGATCGCGACAAGATCGAAGCACCCGTTCTCGACCCGGCGAAGAATGCCAGGATCAATCCGGTGAAGCTCAGCGTAAAACTCGACGCCGGCTTCCCGATCGGCACGCTTGCCTCGCCCTTCCACGAGATCGACGTGAAGGAAAGCGGCGACGCCGGCCGGCTGGTCACCCTCAAGGCCGACAGCATCCCGGCCGACCGCGATTTCGAGCTCGACTGGAAGGCCGTTGCCGGCAAGACGCCGCAGGCCGGCCTGTTCCGCGAGACGATCGACGGCAAGACCTATCTTCTCGGCTTCGTCACCCCGCCGAGCGAGGCCGGTGCGAATGAGGAGAAGCCGCATCGCGAGGTGATCTTCGTCATCGACAATTCCGGCTCCATGTCCGGGACCTCGATCGAACAGGCGAAGGAGAGCCTTGCACTCGCCATCTCGCGCCTCGGCCCGGACGACAGGTTCAACGTCATCCGCTTCGATGACACGATGACCGTCTATTTCCCGAGCCCGGTTCAGGCCACGCCCGACAGCCAAGAACAGGCCATCGCCTATGTCCGTGGCCTGACCGCCGATGGCGGCACAGAGATGCTGCGCGCCCTGCAGGCCGCCCTCTCCGCCCAAGGCCCTATCGCCAAGGACGCGCTGCGTCAGGTGGTGTTTCTCACCGATGGCGCGATCGGCAACGAAGCGCAGCTTTTCGACGAGATATCAGGCAATCGCGGTGACGCCCGCGTCTTCACGGTCGGCATCGGCTCCGCGCCCAACAGCCACTTCATGACCAAGGCCGCCGAAATCGGCCGCGGCACCTTCACGCTGATCGGCTCGGAAGACCAGATCGCCGCCCGCATGGGCGAACTCTTCGCCAAGCTCGAAAATCCGGCCATGACCAACATCGTGGCCGATTTCGAGGAGAAATCCGTACGCGACATCTCCCCGGATCCGATGCCCGACCTTTATCGCGGCGAGCCGGTGGTTCTGACCGCCGTGCTCGATAGCGCGGCCCCCAAGGGCATGCTGCGCATCTCCGGCAAAGCGGGCCGCCAGCCCTGGCAGATCGCCATCGATGTCACAAAGGCATCCGAAGGCAAGGGCATCGCCAAGCTCTGGGCCCGTCGCCAGATCGACGATATAGAGGCGACGGCCTATTCCGCCAATGATCCCGCTTCGGTGGACAGGAAGATCGAGGCGGTGGCGCTCGCCCATCACCTCGTCTCGCGCGTCACCAGCCTTGTCGCCGTCGACGTGACGCCGTCGCGGCCGGATGGTGAGCCGCTGGGATCCGCCAAGGTGCCGCTCAACCTGCCGGCCGGCTGGGACTTCGAAAAGGTCTTCGGCGAGGACGGCGGCATCGATAGCCTCAAGCGCGCGCAAGCTTCCCCCTCCCCGGAAGCGGAGATGGTGGCGGATATGATGGCCGCAGCTCCCACCGCCCGCGCCGCCGGCATGATCGCGCAGGCAGTCAAGCCCGTCGCCCTGCCGCAGACCGCGACGCTCGCCGACCGATACATCCTGATCGGCCTGATGCTGATCGCCATCGCCGCCATGGCCTCCATCGCCTTCGGCATCTGGCGCTGGCAGATGCTTGGCCTTGCAACCGCAAACGCCGGATCCCGACATGACCATTGACCATGCAAACGAGCGGCGTGCCGGATTTCTGGCACGCCTCAGCGCCGGCGAAACCGTCGTGCTCGCGGCCATCGCCATGATCGCCCTTGGCGGAACCCTGATCGCCGCAAAAGGCCTCTATATGAAGGCCAAGGCCGAGCTTGCGCAGGTTCTGCTCCAGCGCAGCTTTGCCGCCGAAATCGGCGGCGAGACCGGCGCCAGGCCGTGGCCGTGGGCCGATTTCACCACCGAGGCGGAAATCTCCGCGCCGCGCCTCGGTGAAAAAGCCGTCGTGCTGGCTGGCGCGAGCGGCGAAGCGCTGGCTTTTGGCCCGGCCCGCCTGCTGAGCACGCCGCAGCCGGGCGAGCGCGGCACAACCGTCATCGCCGCCCATCGCGATACCCACTTCCGCTGGCTGAAAGACGTAAAGCCCGGCGACCTCCTGATCGTTACCCGCAAGGACGGACGCAAACTCACGTTTCGCGCCGGACCGGGGCGGATCGCCCGATGGGACCAGAGCGGCATCGATGCCAACGCCGCCGGCCACAATCTCGCGCTCGCCACCTGCTGGCCCTTCGACGCCACCACGCGCGGCCCGATGCGCTATATCGTGACCGCGGAACTGACGGATGCCGGCGAACCTGTCGCGCGGCCATATCCTTCCACCGCGAAAGCCGGCGGAAACAGCGACATCCGGCTACTTGCCCAAAAATATGGCAACTGATACCTGACAGCCTCCTTCCGGCATCGTCAGGACTTCCATCGTGAATCGCATTCAGGCCAATCTTCTTCTGCTTCTTTCCGGCGCCATCTGGGGAGCCGGTTTCGTCGCGCAATCCACCGCGATGGCTGAGGTCGGCCCGCTGTGGTTCACGGGTATGAAGTTCGGACTGGCGACGCTTGTGGTTGCCCCGCTCGCCTTTTACGAAGCGCGCAAGGCCGCCACGCCCCTGCCCGGCGGCGGCATCCGCAATTTCATGTTGATTGGGCTCGCGCTGTTTTTCGGCGCCATCACGCAACAGATCGGCCTTTTGACGACGAGCGTCACCAACTCCGGCTTCCTGACGGGACTCTACGTCGTCTTCGTGCCCCTGCTGACGATTGTCTTCTTGCGCCGCAAGCCGCACTGGATCATTTGGCCGGGGGCGGCGATGGCGATGCTCGGCATCTTCCTGCTGAGCGGCGGCTCGCTGTCGGGCCTCAATGGCGGGGATTTCATGACCATCGTCTGCGCCGTCTTCTGGGCGATCCAGATGATCCTGGTCGGGCTCTTCGCCGGCAGCACCGGCCGTCCGATGATGCTGTCGATGGTGCAGTTTGCCGTCTGCTCCGCAATCAGCATTGCGCTGGGCATGGCGCTGGAGCCGATCAGCTTTGCGGCGATCAACAATGCCCTGCCCGAAATCCTCTATGCCGGCATCCTGTCGAGCGGCGTCGCCTTCACCTGCCAGGTCGTCGGCCAGCGCTATACGACCGCCCCGCAAGCCGCGATCTTCCTGTCGAGCGAAGCCCTTTTCGCCGCGTTTTTCGGCATGGCGCTGCTCGGCGAGATCATCACCCCTGTCGGTTATCTCGGCTGCGCCATCATCTTCGCCGCCATGCTGCTGGTCGAACTCGTTCCGGAGCTGATGAAACGCAAGGAAACGGCCGCCACGACGGCGTGAAGCGGCGACAGGCTGTATCGAAACGAAACAGCGGCCGCTTTTGTTAGCGCCCCGTTAAGCGACTGCGGGCAGGAAAAATATCCCGATCGTCGCATCGACTGCGACATTTCCTGACACAAGCGCCTAAAAATTTCTCACAGCGCGGCAAAATCGAGCGATTTCAATAGCTTGCAATACAACCTGCGAAAGTAGGATTTTTTCGGCAATTGACCGTATTTTGCGCAAAGTGAAAGGGTGCACTTGTTTCGTCAAACTTTTGCTTGCCAATTCAAAATAAACGCAGCAATCTTACTGTGTTCGGGCAATTTACGGACACGGGAAGACCTTGAATAAGCGCGCCGGAGACGCCAAAAGTTCCGGGCAGTCAGACAAGATGAGTTTTGTGTTGACTGGCTGCAATGACAGGATCCTTTCTTCCTCGTCGATAACTGCCTGCCCCACGCCCTCTGGGCAAACTCGTAATGCTGCCCGCCGCTTCGGGCAGAGGAAAAAGGACCTGACGCATGGCCGAAACTGGCATTGTTAAATTCTTCAACACCGACAAGGGCTTTGGCTTCATCAAGCCCGACAACGGTGGGGCTGATATCTTCGTACATATCTCCGCCGTACAGGCCTCTGGCCTCAACGGGCTGTCTGAAAACCAGAAAGTCAGCTTCGACACGGAACCGGATCGCCGGGGCAAAGGCCCGAAGGCGGTCAACCTGCAGATCTCCGGCTGATCGCCGGCCGACCTGCATAAGAACCAAGTTGAAGCCCGGCCTTGTTTGCCGGGTTTTTTTATTCAGGCTGCATTCAGCCTGCCGGACTTAACCTGTCCTCACGATCAAGAGCGGAATTCATTCGCTCATCAACGGGATCAGGACCATGAAGAAGATGATCAAAGCTGCCGTGCTTGGCCTTGCAACGTTCGCCACGGTGTTGCCTGCGTTTGCCCCAGCCGAAGCCGGCGACTGGAACCGCGGCTATTATCGTCGCGACTATGGCGGCCGTTACCATGACAACAGCGATGCCTGGGCGCTCGGCGCGGCCGGCCTTGCGACCGGCCTGATCGTCGGCGGCGCCATCGCCAGCCAGCCCCGATACCAGGAGCGCGTCTATATCGATCCGGAACCCCAATACTACCAGCCCGCGCCGGTTTATCGCCGCCCGCGCCCGGTTGTCGTCGATAACGGCTACAGCCTCGAGCCCTGGAGTCCGGCCTGGTACGATTACTGCGCCAACCGCTACCGCTCGTTCAACGCGCGCACGGGCACGTTCCGCGGATATGATGGTCGCGATTATTTCTGCCAGGCCGGCTGATCTTTCCGGTTGAGCCCGACAAAGAAGCCCGCAGCCTGACCGGCGCGGGCTTTTTTTGCTTTTATGCTGCGTGAAACTCAGAGGCCGCGCAGATAGGGATTGGTGCGGCGCTCCTCGCCGATCTGTCCGCCCGGCCCATGGCCGCAGATGAAACCGACGGTATCGCCGAGCGGCAGGATCTTGTCGCGGATGCTGTCGAGTAATTGCTGGTGATTGCCACCGGGCAGATCGGTGCGGCCGATCGAACCATGGAAGAGCACGTCACCGACATGGGCGAAGCCCTGAAGGCGGTTGAAATAGACAACATGGCCCGGCGCGTGACCGGGGCAATGCAGCACTTCGAAAGTGTGATCGCCGAAGGACACCGTGTCGCCGTCTTCCAGCCAGCGGTCGGGCACGACATTCTCGACCTTCATCGCAAGGCCGAAACGTTCCGCCTGGCTTTCGAGCTTTTCGAGCAGCGGCAGATCGTCCTTGTGCGGGCCGATGATCTCCAGACCCAGGGCTTCCTTCAACTCCTTGGCGCCACCGGCATGATCGATATGGCCGTGGGTCAGCCAGATCGCTTTCAGTGTGATGCCGTTTTCGCGGATCGTCTGGAGAATGACGTCGACATCCCCACCGGGATCGACGATCACGCCCTCCTTGGTGTCAGTATCGAACAGCACCGTGCAATTCTGCTGGAAATGGGTAACCGGAATGATGCCCGCCTGTAACATGCCTGCCTCGCTGAAAAACAATCAGCCTGCATATAGGACGGCTGTGCCCGGATTGAAACCTGCCTTGACGGCGGCGGGATCAACGAAGCTGGGCAAGCTCCATCGGCGGCTGGGCGGGCGCGAAATTGACGGTGGTGATCAGCAGGGCCGCGACAGCGAGCTTGGCGGCAACGACGGTCACCACAACGGGGCGCAGCTGACGGGCGGTGGAGGTTTCGGCAGTGGCGGCAGACAGGTTCATCGGACAGACCCTTTCATTTGGCCCGTTAACACCGCGCTGGCGGCAAAGGTTCCGGGAAACGGAATGGGCTCAATATTTTAGATTTTCGTGAAATTCGCTGTTACCTGGGATACAGGCGCCGTCTCCGGTCGTTAAACGGATGAATGACGAGCATATTTGCCTCAAAGTTGAAAATTGACTTCGCCACACTTTCGCTGCAATTTCAGGCGGCCGAATGACCGGCGTGAAGCCCGCACGGGACAGCCCGAAAGCGGGCAGAGACGGGAGCACTCATTTATGGAAGCACTCTTGCCTATCATTACTCAGCTGATTGCTGGTGCCGCGGGCGGCAACGCCGCCGGTGCCGTCCTCAAGCAACAGGGCCTCAGCGTCGTCGCCCGCACCATTGTCGGCGCGATCGGCGGTCTCGGCGGCGGTTTTCTCATACAGATGATCGGTGGTGAAGCGGCGGCGGCAGGTCTCGTCGCCCAGGCGCTCGGCGGCCTCGTCGGCGGCGGCGTGCTCACCGGCCTTGCAGGCGCGGTCCTCGGTCGCAAGGCCTGAAAACGACCTGATCCCGACGGCGCAAGCCCGACACCGGAAAACAAAGGCGGCCCCGATGCCGCCTTTGTGTTGCGATATTAAACATCCATCCCTCTCTCCGAAAGCGCTGCCCCCGCGCGCCTGCGGAGTTGGATCTCTTCCCGTGATTTCGATATTTTCGGCCGTCATGACCGTGGCAACTTGTGGAGGGCAGAAGCTGCGGATGAATTTGAATTGGCGATCGCGCCGTCACCGCCTACATTCAGGGGGATGACGCAGGCCTCCATCGCCTTCCCCCGGAAAGACGGAACGGCCGCGAAGGCCCTGCGAATGAAAGGATATGATTGCGTGGCAGGACAGGCAAACCAGAACTCTGCGACCAGGACCGCCCCCGAAGGCGCCGATACCGTCGATTACGAGATCATCGAACTCCTGTTCTTCGCCTATCGCGACTTCACGTCAGATCCTGACGTGATTCTGGAAAAGCGCGGCTTCGGGCGCGCCCATCACCGGGGTCTGCACTTCGTGGACCGTGAACCCGGCATGACGGTGGCAGACCTGCTCGATACGCTGAAGATTACCAAGCAGAGCCTGGCGCGCGTCCTCAAGCAGTTGATCGATTCCGGCTATATCCACCAGATCGCGGGACCGGAAGACCGCCGCCAGCGCAAACTCTACACCACCAAGGAAGGCAAGGCGCTGGCCAAGGCCCTGGCGGAGCCGCAGTCGAAGCGTATAGCAGATGCGATCGCCAAAAGCGGACCGGGCGCGCGCGACATCGTCACGCGCTTCCTCGCCAGCATGAAAAACAAAGTGGAAGGCTGAACCGGCGCACTCGCCCTCCCGGCGCCGCGACGGCTTCCGCCCCGAAGGAAACCATGACGAAAACCGTGACCATCCCCGACGATGCCGCCCATCTGCTGGTGGTGGACGATGACCGCCGCATCCGCGAACTGCTCAATCGCTATCTGGTGGAGCAGGGTTTTCGCGTCACCACGGCAGCCGACGCCGACGAGGCCCGCCGCCGCCTGCAGGGCATCGATTTCGATCTGTTGATCGTCGACGTGATGATGCCGGGCGAAACCGGCATCTCCCTCACCCAAGGCCTGCGCAAGATCAAGACCGTGCCAATCATCATGCTGACGGCCCTGGCCGAATCCAACGCCCGCATCGAGGGTCTGGAGGCCGGAGCCGACGACTACCTGCCGAAACCCTTCGATCCGCGCGAACTGGTGCTGCGCATCAACAACATCCTGCGCCGCAACGCGCCGGCCCAGCAGCCGAAGGTCGAGCAGGTCATCTTCGGCCCCTTCACCTTCTCGGTCGTACGCAAGGAGCTGCGGCGCGGCGCCGATCACATTCGCCTCACCGACCGCGAGCAGGAAATCATGATGCTGTTTTCCCAGCGCCCCGGCGAAACCATTCCGCGCCATGAGCTCGTCAGCGACGATGCGGAGGTCGGCGAGCGCACCATCGACGTCCAGATCAACCGCCTGCGCCGCAAAATCGAGGAGGATCCCTCCAATCCCGTCTTCCTGCAGACGGTGCGCGGCATCGGCTACCGGTTAAGCGTGGATTGACGGATGAGCGCCGATGGCAAGCATTGACGCGATGTTGCGCAGCCTGAAGTCAGGGCGACGGGGGCCTGTGAACCGCAACACCGCCTGGGGCCGCTTCACCCTCTGGATGCGCCGGCGCTTGCCGATGGGGCTTTACGCCCGCTCGCTGCTGATCGTCATCATCCCGATGGTGCTTTTGCAGTCCGTCGTCGCCTTCGTCTTCATGGAGCGTCACTGGCAGCTGGTCACGCAACGCCTGTCGGCCGCCGTCACCGCCGATATCGCCGCCGTGATCGACCTGATCGACGACGCCCCGCCCGAGGAAATCGACGATATCATCCGCGTCGCACGCGAGCGCCTCAACCTCAACGTCTCCATCGAGGACGGCTGGGAATTGCCGCCGCCGCGCCCCAAGCCGTTTTTCGAAATCCTCGACCAGATCCTGAGCGAGCAGATCTCCGACCAGATCCGCCGCCCTTTCTGGATCGATACGGTCGGTAATTCCTCGATCGTCGAAATCCGCATCAAGATCGACGGCGACCGCATCCTGCGCGTCTATGCCCGCCGCAACCAGGCCTATGCCTCCAACACCCATATCTTCCTCGTCTGGATGGTCGGGGCGTCGCTGGTGCTGCTGGCCATCGCCATCCTTTTCCTGCGAGGCCAGATCAGACCGATCCTGGCGCTCGCGAACGCGGCGGAAAGCTTCGGCAAAGGTCAGAAGATCGACGACTTCTCGCCGCGTGGCGCGCAGGAAATCCGCCGCGCCGGCCTCGCCTTCATCCAGATGCGCGAGCGCATCGAGCGGCAGATCGAGCAGCGCACGGCGATGCTGACCGGTGTCAGCCACGACCTGCGCACCATCCTCACCCGCTTCAAGCTGCAGCTGGCGCTGGCGCCCGATCATCCCGATTTCGAGAGCCTCAATCAAGATGTCGAGGATATGCAGAGCATGCTGGAGGGCTATCTCGCCTTTGCCCGCGGCGAGGCAGAAGAGGATGTCGGCGAGTTGAAACTCAGCGACCTGATGATCCGGCTGGAAGCCGAGGCCGAACTGCATGGCAAGGCGATCTCCATCACCATCGAGGGCGAGGACGATATTCGCGTGCGGCCCAACGCCTTCACGCGGCTCGTGGCCAATATCGTTTCGAATGCTTATCGCTATGCCAATACGGTGAATATCGAGGCCAGGCACGGTGCCAAATGGCTGACCGTCACCGTCGATGACGACGGTCCCGGCATACCGGAGCGCTCGCGCGACGATGTTTTCAAGCCGTTCTTCCGGCTGGACGAGGCGCGCAACCTCGACAACTCCGGCACCGGTCTCGGCCTTGCCATCGCGTTGGACATCGCCCGCAGCCATGGCGGCAACATCACCCTCGCCGACAGCCCTCTGGGCGGCCTGCGTGCTGTGATCCGCGTTCCCGCCTGATCAGCGCGAATAGGTCGAAAACATTCCCCGGCGCTCGTTGAAACGGTGCCAGGCATCGATGCGACGGGGATAGCGGTCACGCATCGCATCAAGCGGCGCCAGCATGCGGCCGTCGCGCTGCCAGTGGCGATCGAAGATTTCGACGATGCGGCGGTTGGGCCATGGCTTGTTGACGATGGTGAGCAAAGCTTCGAAAGCCTCCGCCTCCCGCCCCGCTCCGAAGCGATGCGCAAGGATGCCATAGGCGAAGGCGGTGGAACGGCTGACACCCGCATGGCAATGCACGAGAATACGGCTGGTTTCGGTATCCATCCGCTCATGCAAGTCTTCGAACAGGGCGATAATCGCGGCCGGAAAATGCTCGGTCGAAAGGGCATTTTCCTGATCGCGCAGCCGCGAGACATGATGGGTGACGCCGCCTATGCGCGGCACGAGTTCATCGGCAAGCTCGGGGTCGAGCAGGGAAACGACATGGGTCGCCCGCCACTCGCCGGCCACCTTTGCCGCATCTCTCAGGCAGGAAACCCGCAGGACGTGTGGGACGGTGGCAAGGTCCATGGGAGAGACTTTCTAAAGCATTTGCAGGAAAAGTGCGAAGCGGTTTTCCGTCAGGAAATGCGTAAAAACAAATCGTTAGGCGGCCTAAAGCAGCTTCTTGCCGTTCGGCACCGGCTTGTCGGTAGCGGCCAGTACGATGGCGTTCGCCTCGTCCTCGAAGCCGAGGGTCAGAACTTCCGAGCGGAACGGTCCGATCTGACGCGGCGGAAAATTGACGACACCCAGCACCTGACGGCCGATGAGGCTCTCCGGCGTATAATGAACCGTGATCTGCGCCGACGATTTTTTCAGGCCGATCTCCGGTCCGAAATCGATCACCAGCTTGATCGCCGGCTTGCGCGCCTCCGGAAAGGGCGACGTCTCGACGATGGTGCCGACACGGATATCGACACGCTCGAAATCGGCATAGGTAATCTGATCGGTCATGGGAGAAATCCGGTTTAGCCGGCGAGCTCTTCCGCCCGTCTGCGGGCGGCGGCGATCGCCTTGTCGAACAGAGGCTGCATGCCGTCTTCCGCCATCAGGACAGAAAGCGCGGCGGCGGTCGTGCCGCCGGGCGACGTGACGTTCTTGCGCAGCTGAGCGGCAGCGTCGGGGGACTGGTAGAGAAGTTCACCAGCCCCCGCGACGGTTTCCCGAGCGAGACGCATGGCGAGGTCCGCCTGAAGACCGGCCTTGCGGCCGGCCTCCGCCATGCACTCGACGAGATAGAACACATAGGCCGGGCCGCTTCCCGAAACGGCGGTCACCGCATCGATATCGGCCTCGGTTTCGACCCATTCGACCGGGCCGCTGACTTTCAGAAGATCATGGACCTGAGCCCGCTTCTCCGCGGTTACAGCCCCGTTTGCGAAGGCGCCCGTGACACCCCGGCCAATCATCGCGGGCGTGTTCGGCATGGCGCGAACCATGGCCGCCTCGCCCAGATGCGAGGCCATGAAGGCAAGCGTCGTGCCGGCCGCGACGGACACGACCACAGTCTCGGAACCGACAAGCGACTTCAGCGGCGGCAGGACCGCACCCATCACCTGAGGCTTGACGGCGAGGAAAAGCACGCCGGCCTTGAGGCCCTCCGGCGCAGTCGTGGCATAGGCCGCGCCGTTGTCGGCGATGAGCTTTGCCATGACCGGCGATGGGCCGGGATCGATGACGAGGACATCGCTGCCCCTGATGCCGCTTTTCAGCCAGCCGGAGAGCATCGCTCCCCCCATATTGCCGGCCCCGATAAGAACGATGGATGCTGTCATCTGCGCCTCACGCCTCGCCGACGGTTTCGAACATCACGGCTTCGACAGCCTTATGGGCCTCGATGCCGGACCAGACGACGAACTGGAAGGCCTGGAAATAGGATTCGCAAGCATCGAGCGCGCTGGAAAGCAGCACTTCCACCTGCTGGTTGGTCGGCTCCGCCCCGCCGGACAGGAGCAGAGACTGGCGGAAGATCACGACATCTTCCTGACGCCACAGATCGAAATGCCCCATCAGCACCTGACCGTTGATATGCGAAAGAAGCTTGATGACTTCGTTGACCCGGCTCTCCGGCACCTTGATGTCGAAAGCACAGGCAAGATGCAGCGCCTCGAACTCCTCCATCCAGGAGAAGGAGACATGGTAATCGGTCCACTTGCCTTCGACCGTCATGGCGATTTCGTCTTCGCCGGAGCGCTCGAAGCACCAGTCGTTGTTGGCAGCGACAAACTCGATCATGTCGACCGGGTTTGATTGACGCTCAAGGTCCAATTCCATCAGGCTCATATGTCACCCTAAAAGTCCCGACACAGGCATGCGTCGTCGCGCTCACACACGACTGCGGCAAACTCAAACACCGGAAACAAACACTATGATTGCTGGATACACGCCCATCCTGGCTTACTTACCCTGCCTGGAGCTTGCGTGATCCGTTTCGAATCATCATTTAAAATCAGTGTATAACGGCGGAGTCTGCGTGCCAGCCCCTGAAGCTCAAAATACGTTCACGAGGTTGTGGAAAGACGCTTGAA
>JAVBSF010000374.1:0-7941 GCA_031556925.1 Pararhizobium sp. | reverse complement strand
AGATGCTGGGCATACCCGAGCGTCCCGGGCGCTCTCCTTTCGATGTCGTACTCTACGACCATTTCTCGGGCTTCCTGCCATCGGCGCGGTCGAGGTGGTGCACCAGGATGCTAAAAATCCATCCGTTCGAACGCTATGTCGGAAGCGACAAGGCTTATTCCTACATTGCGATCAGGGGCGATGAGAACAGACAGGGCTA
Organism: Pararhizobium sp.; assembly: GCA_031556925.1. Taxonomy (GTDB): domain Bacteria; phylum Pseudomonadota; class Alphaproteobacteria; order Rhizobiales; family Rhizobiaceae; genus Pararhizobium. Next base: position 7,742 of record JAVBSF010000374.1, on the reverse strand, counting down.
TGTCCAGAACGGAAAGCCTGTGCTCCTCTCGGAGGAACCGAACATCACGCCTGTCTATCCTTTCAAGGACAACGGCGTCGGCATCGACGAGGTCCTGCGCATTCTTGATGACAGCGGTTTGGGCGCACCAGGATACTACAACTGGAGATCGCGCTCGGGGTGCTACTTCTGCTTTTTCCAGCAGATCGGAGAATGGCAGGGGCTCAAGGAAAACCACCCCGATTTGTTCGACAAGGCCAAGGCCTACGAGACAGGAAAAAACGGGCGGAAATTCACTTGGAGCGACGGGCGTACGCTCGAGCAGGTGGCGGCGCTCCCAAAGCGCGCCGTGAAGCAAAAAAGCGACGAAGACGGCTGCGCCATCTGCCATCTTTGAGAATGAGGGGAACAAATTGGCCGACAACCCACTGATCCCATTCCTAAGCTCGTATGCGGCGACGGCCGCGTCCGACTCACTCGTTGACGAGAACGTACGCATCGCGTTGAAGCGCCACGGCGTTCAGCCGATCGAGGCAAAGGCACCCAAGCTCCAGGCGCTGGTTGACAATTTCGGATCGCTCTCCGCTATCAACGTGATCCTGACAGGCACTGCGGGAGACGGAAAAACCTACCACATCCGCAAGTTCTATTTGGACCATCTCAACGGGGACGAAAAAGCTTGGATCAACGGCGGCGGCATCGCGATCGATGTGAAGCTTGAAAGTGGAAAGACTCTCAAGATCGTCAAAGACCTCTCGGAGGTAAACCAAGAAGTCAAAGCGCAGATACTGCCCTCCTTTGCCGCTTCACTGCTTGGAGACGACAAAGACACAGTTTGGTTGGTGGCGGCAAACGACGGCCAACTGCTGAAATTCTGGCGCGATGCCAACGGGAACAACGCGCTCGATCCCACTCTGAGACAGCAATGCGCGCGCGTGTACGAACGAATTATGGCGACGCTCAAGGATGATCTATCACGCGACCCGCAGGACGTGGTGAAGGCTGACATCCACAACCTCAGCCGCTCCATGACAGATGAACTCTTCGGGGAGGTTCTCGACAGCGTGCTCGAACATCCTCGCTGGGATGCTGAATGCCATGCCTGCCCGGCCGCCGACAAGTGTCCCATCCGCATTAACCGCCAACTCCTCAGGGGTGAAGGCTCCCCGTTCCGAAGGCGCTTAGTCGAAGTCATGGAGATTTCTAAACGAAACGACAAGCATCTGCCCATCCGCTATGTGTTGGTGCTTGTCGCCAACATCCTGCTCGGAGATAGCCGCAACCTCGACCGTCCCCTATTGACCTGTCGGACGGCTCGGCAAAGAGCGGCCAGCGGCGAGTACCGAACGACGAACCCCTTCAACAATGCTCTCGGCCTCAACTTCAGAGAGCGCGACATCGAGAAGCTTCCGGTATTCTCGATCATGCAGAGCTTCGGCATCGGCCTGGAAACCAACAATCGTGTCGACCGTTTCCTGATCGATAGGACCAACCCGGCGCTGCACGAGAAACTCGAAGCGATCGATCCGATCTACGGTGCCAGGTTATTCGAATTCGACCGCACCTCCTATCTGGAAGGCGATCCTTCTGCCGACAGTCGTGCGTTCGAGGAGGCGATGGCGAACCAACGCCGGAGGCTGTTCTTCCTGCTCGACACGCCATCCGCAGGGGAAAGTGGTCCCATATCCCCATGGGATTTGACCATCTACCGCTTTGCCGGGCACTACCTCGACTTCATACGCTCTCTCGATGGCGGCGACAAATCAGTGTTCGACAAAACAGTGCGCAGCCTCATCAAGGGTATCAATCGCACACTGACAGGCATGATGACCGAGGAGAGCGAAAAACTCTGGCTCGCACGCTCGATTGGGCGGTTGGAGGGTGGCGTCGGCCGCATTACCCAGTCGCCCCAGCCCGCTATTAGTGGCGGCAGCTTCGCCCGGGTCTTCGTCGACCGCCACCCGGGCACGGGACGTCCGCAAATGCGTGTCGGAATGCTGATCCGCGGGAAGCGGGACGATTCCGATGCTGCCTTCGACCTCCGGCCCCTCCAGTTCGAATACCTGATGCGCGTTTCCGAGGGGAGCCTGCCTTCAAGCTTCTCGCGGCAGTGCCAGCAGGAGCTTCGCCATTTCGCACTCGTCTCGGCCGCGTTCCTGCACGAATTTAGCCCCGACGACACCCCGACAGTTACGGTGCTGTCCCTCTCGAAGACGGGGCAAATCCAGACGCAGACGCTAGAAATCTGAGGCGGTCATGAGCAACAACGATCTCATCTGGCCCGCCAAGGGCGCGCTCTCTGTACCGGGGCACCAAGCAACATCCTCCATCACCATTTGGACTGACTACGCCGTTTGGGGGCTCGACATCTATGACAACCAGCCGACATGGTTTTCGCTGATCGAGCTGATTATCGTACTGACCGACCGCTGGCGAAAGGGGGCGAGGTTGCTCGTGGACATGCCGGTCGATGGACAAGGTGCGCGATGCCACGAACAGGTAGACTACGTCATCTACACCAACGGCAACCTGCGCCACCTCATGTTCAGGGACCAAGACATCCTGCCACTTTCCGAACGCAACACTGTTGACCAAGCAGCCATCTGGACGCAGTGGCTGGCAGGCGTGAAGAAGGACTTCCCGAACCTGGACCTCTCCTATCTCAGATCGATCTTTAACGACGACTTCAACAAATTCTCCGAGGCAGTAGGATTGCTGCGGTCCGCCGAGGTCGAGCCGGGTCACGCTAAGCGTTGGTCGTCTAAACATCTGCTTCCCGTGGGCGACGCCGCCCTCTTTCCGGACTTCAATCCCAAGACAGGGGGACCTGGTAATCTCGACCGCCGCTTCTTCCGTCGCAGCGGGGAAATCCTCTACCTCATGCTCTCACGCGCCTCGGGCGCGTTGAAGGACAAACTCGAGCCTCTGCTCGGTGACAAGCTGTTCACGAAGTCCAGCCCATGGAACTCTATCGCGCATAAGCTACAAGGCAAGGATGCCGACCTCTCCGATGCGAGTAAATTCGCGTCCGGAAGCTTCGCATACCTCCCCGTGCCGCAGTTGGACCGATACGACAGGCTAGCCGAGGACTGGATCGCGGTTCTTAGCCATGACCGCGTGCCGATCGAAGATTCCCTCGACTACCTCATGCGTCTCTCGGGCCTTCACGAGGTGCTCTACATTGCCCAACGGGCCGCCGCCGTGCAAGACGCAGCAGAACCCGTTTTCTATCTCGACATGCTAGGCAACATTCCTGGTAACCAGATCAAAAACCTCTCGCTCGAGACCTACAAGGTCCATAAGAACCTCACCAAGAAGGCTGTAGAGGCCTATATTCAGTCCTACTTCGACACTGATGAATGGTCTTCGGTCGGGAACGGAGCCAATGCGGTAGAAGGCGGCGATGCCGCCCAGAAAATCCGCGATCGGTTCCTATTCAAGACCAGCCATAAACAAGCTCACCCGGTCGAAAAGGAAGAGCAGGCTCGCGAACTGCTTGTGGCCGCGGCCAACCGCAGCCACGCTATTGGTTCGGCGTTCACCGCGCACGCCAGGCAGATCGGCTTTCTGTCGCTAAAGCAGGGCGTCGGCGGGTGGTACACTCCCACTGATGCACTTCTCGAAGCGTTGGTCGTCGCTAACGTCGACGGGGTAATGGAATATAGCGAATTCCTGAGGACGATATATCGGCGTTATTCGTTCGTAGTCGGCACGGAAGAAGCCAAGGCCTCCAACAAGGGCAGCCTTCCGGCACCAGGTCAGCTATTCGTAGCAAACGAGCGCCGGTTCGAGGAAAGGCTCCTTGCGCTAGGTTTCGTCGACCGGAAGTCCGACGACTGCGCCTTTGTAATCAACCCCTTCTCAGCGGGGAAAACTGTATGACTGATTATTCCATCATAGGCAAAGTCGCCGCGACCCGCATCGCCGAAGAGCTCGTTTCTGATGACGGAGCGCCGCCGTCACGCCTTCTTTACGGGATCATTGACCTCGATCCCGCGATCGTCTGCGCGGTGGCAAAGGAAGTCGCCACGCTTGCATCCTCCCGTGGCAAGGTTCAGGTCTTCGTTCATCCCGCCATCGCCGCAGCCGGCGGCGGTGATATTGGACACGCCGAGCAATCGCTTGAAACTGCTACGTACCATCGCGGGAACACGTCCGAAGATGTCGTGCTCACCGTCTTCTCAGTGCCGGCCGAGGATACCGCATCGGTGCGCCAATCGCTCGCGCATGTATCGGTTATTAACAGTGACTGGCTCACCGATGACATGCGGCGCTGGTCGCAGGCGGCGATGCCAAATGCTAACGAGACGCTCAAAGGCCAGCTGGGCAATATCCTGACAGGGCTGAAGGCTTCGGGTGTGGTGCCCGAGGTCGGCATGTACGCCGACTTCGTGACCGAGGAAGAAAAGCTTCGGACAAGGGGCGGCATGCCCGTCATAGAAGCCACAAGGAAAGCCCTGCCCGCGCTGAGGTTGCCAACGAACGCTGGCGATGCCCGCGGCGTCGAGGACAATCCCGAGAAAGCCAAGGCTTACTTCCGCAAGGTCTTTGAGGAAAACCGCCCCTATCTTTACCTGCGAACCAAGGATGGCGAGCCGCTAAACGCCGTCGAGCTCAAGCGACGACTGGCAGAAACAGAGATGGACCCCAACGCCGAGGCGGCTCTGAGGGCGCTGTTGGACAATCCCGAGGTCGGCGGCGCGCGGTGGCTCCCCGAGCAGGACGCACTCGCGAAGATATCATGGGACCTCGTCGAGCCGTTCTTCTCAGATTCGAAGAAGAAGGTCGCTGTGAACTTCGGCGGCGAGACGGCGGAGTTCTTCAAGTCCAAGCACCCCGGCGTGCTAGACAAGGACGAAGAGGAGCTGCTCAACTCGCTCACACGAGATTCGGTCACTCCCAAGGACGCGCATGCCACCTTTTTCGCTAAGCATGCCGACTTAATCCAAGATAACCCCAAGCTTTTCAAGCGTTGGGAAAAGCTGGTGTTCAAGAAGCCTGTCGAGGCCGACGACCTCCAGGACGGCCTCCTCCGCTTGGTCCACCAAACCATGCAGAACATCAACGAGGAAGCAGAGCTCGCCGATCCCCTTGTCTATATCCGTCTCCGGAAATCACGCGAGCTGAACTTCTGGCAAGAAGACAAAAACACTCGCCTCTGCCGTTATCTGCGTGACCGCTACCGGGGCCTCGACAGGCTGATGGGCAAGAACGTGGTGCTTGATTTCGGGCGCTGCTGGGAGAACTGGGATACGCCGTCGATTACCGATAATGTCAACGAGTCCAAAGCGGCCGTATTCGAATTCGACGCTTATCTGGTCGAACGGGCGGACTACGAGTCCCCTCTCAGGGATCAGTCACAGAAATGGGACAGCCACCTTCGTCTGAAGCAGAAGGCCCAGATGGTATGGTCTCCTCCGGCTCAGTCAATGGGGATCGCCTTCTCGGAAGATATCCAGGAACTTGCGACTGTCGGCCGCACGGGGCAGGTCCCGCTTCTGCGCTCTGAAGTGTCCGCAAACCGCTATGACAAATATGGCACCGTCCAGACCATCGACCTCGACAACCAGTCGACGATACTTGATGCCCAGAAGAACAGCGGCGGCAATCTGGTCAATCACCAAGTCGAGGCCAATTTGGTCGCTCCCCAGTTCATCGCTGCTCTGGAGGTACTGGCAGCCGACGGGATCGTGACCCAGGAGGGAGCCGCCAGGGTGCGCAACGCGTTCGAGGCCTTCCAAACTGCATATAGCGATGCGATCAAGGCGTTCGCGTACGGCCACGGCCTTGCCGACCCAGCTTCCATCGGCCAGGCTGATAGGCTCCGCGAACTGCTAGGTGTCCTGCGCTCGGATGCAAGGGCACCCAAGGCCATCAAAGGCCTCTGGCTTCCTCTCCTCCAGATCGGTGTCGCCGCGATACGCAGCGACCGCGAAATGGCGCTGGTGTCCGCTTGGGCACCGCTGCGACTGGCGGAAATCTCTGCGAAGGCCCATCAGCTTGGTGTCGCGATGCAGGAAATCTTCGAGAAGTACGATGATTTCTCGAATGACATGACCTCGCATGTGAAGGAAAAGGCGCGCAATCTCGCCGCGACATATTACCAGGACATAACGCTTTCGTTCTCTGAGCGTCCGAGCCTGCTCGCCGAGACCGTGAAGTCGCTCGATGTGAGCCTTATGGAGTCGCCCAGTCCCGGCGACACCGTCGGATCGGACGAACCTGTCGACGATCTGGCGGAGAGCTTCGACAAGGTTGCGGGCGATTATCTGCGCTTGAGGCCGCATGAGAAGGCGAACTTCTCCACGATGCTTTACAACTCGGAATCGGAGGCACTCCCTGTTAGGCTAGCCGATCACATGGCCAGCCTGATGGAGGATGAACCGTCACTGCGATGCGATCTGGTGCTGACACACGAGGACGGAGCGCACCTGCGTCGCATCTACCAGTACCAAAACCGCCGGATCGGCGCAGAATTCGACAGCGAACTCACGAGCGAGGCCGCGCGTACATTCCTGTCGCGCCTCCGCGTCGGAATCATCAGCCCGGAATCGCTCGGCGACAACTACGGCAAGGCTAACGATATCGTTATCCTCCACGGCGCGATCGCCCGGAAGGCGACAACGAAGTGGAGCCGAGTGCCGGGCGTTGGCAGGGACCTCCCGCTCGCAGAGCACGTTCCCGTAAGCCATTCAAAGAAGCGGCCGTTCCACAAGGGCGACACTGCCTCCGCGACGTTCCTCACGTCTCCCGACCTCAACATGACATCGCAGGCCTATCTCGATGCGATCCGCGCCTGCGAGGTAGGAGAGGCAGAGGAAGGTCATTGGATGCCGGTCCAAGAGGTGCAGTTCGATTCCGGTTCGGTCAAGGACATGATGTCCAAAGCGCATAGCCTTGGCGAATGGGTACTGACCTACGACCGCATCGCCGACCGACGCCTGCTTTCACGTGAGGACCGCCGTATCCTACGCTACTACAGCTCGCCGCGCTCCGACCACAACGTTATCGTGTCAACCGAAATCAATGCCGGAAAATTGGCGGAGCGCCTGCGGGGCGACATCAAGAACGCCATTCCGAGCGCGGACAATGCGGAAGTCGAGAACATCGTCAAGGCCATCCTCGCCCAGTCGGCGAGCCTCTCGGGCGCGATCGTCATGCGCGGTGTCGAGCGGGTCAACCATGGTCACGAACTTCTCGGTCTGGTGCTGTCGCGCCGCGAGATCGAGTCGCTGCTCCAGTCGCAGACGCCTGGAGACTCTCAGAAGACAGCTTGGTTTTTCATCGACGACTACCTGTCGTGGCTGGAAATCGGTTCGATGAGGGCCGACATCATGGCGGTCAACTTCGCTCAGGTTGACGGCAAACACATGGTGCGCATCGTCGTGGCGGAGGCGAAGTATGTCGCCCTTGAGGACATGAACGCCCACAAGCAGAAATCCATGGAGCAACTCGCCGCCACTGTGCGCGACCTCCACAATCGTCTCGTTTCCAGGGAAGGCACTATTGATCCAGGCAGGTGGCGCTCGCGAATAGCCGACCTTGTGCTCGAACATATCGACCCCTTCGACCAAATTGCGGGCATGCCCTTCGAAAGCTGGCTTTCGGGGTTGCGTGACGGCTCGCTGCCGATCACGGTCTCCGGTCACTCTCTCGTCTACGTTCACGGCATGGACAGCGACCCGCCATCCGAACCGCTCGTGCCTGTCGACGAGAAGGGAAACACCAGGTTTCTGGCGCAGTGGACATTCGGCAGGCCCTCC
>JAVBSF010000486.1:0-7656 GCA_031556925.1 Pararhizobium sp. | reverse complement strand
GGATGCTTGCGGCCACCCTGCGGCGGAACCGAAGCGACCGTGCCTTCCATGATCTTGAGTAGCGCCTGCTGAACGCCCTCGCCCGACACGTCGCGGGTGATCGAGGGGTTGTCCGACTTGCGAGAGATCTTGTCGACTTCGTCGATGTAGACGATGCCGCGCTGGGCGCGCTCGACGTTGTAGTCGGCAGCCTGGAGCAGCTTCAGAATGATGTTTTCGACGTCTTCACCAACATAACCCGCTTCCGTCAGCGTCGTGGCGTCAGCCATCGTGAATGGCACGTCGATGATGCGGGCGAGCGTCTGGGCAAGATAGGTCTTGCCGCAACCGGTCGGGCCGACGAGCATGATGTTCGATTTCGCCAGTTCGACATCCGAGCCCTTGGCCGCATGGGCAAGGCGCTTGTAATGGTTGTGAACCGCGACCGACAGGATGCGCTTGGCCTGCTGCTGACCGATGACGTATTCGTCGAGAACCTTGATGATCTCCTGGGGCGTCGGAACGCCGTCACGGGACTTGACCATCGAGGTCTTGTTCTCTTCGCGGATGATGTCCATGCAGAGTTCGACGCATTCATCACAGATGAAGACGGTCGGTCCGGCAATCAGCTTGCGGACTTCGTGCTGGCTCTTTCCGCAGAACGAGCAGTATAGGGTATTCTTAGAGTCACCGCCGTTGCTACCGCTGACCTTGCTCATATCACTTTCCTTCCAGCACGCCGGACACCTCGCGCAAGGTACCACGGACCAGTCCAACCGCCCTGAGCCTTCGGCGCGCAACAGCGCCGGGTATCAGGACTTTTCGGGAGTACGAACCGGGTTCAAACACCAATCTATTTAGACAGGCTTGACGTCCGGTGGCAACGAATCTCCCACCGATAACCGAATGCTAGGACTTCAAACTTCAACATAGCATTAACGGTCAATATTAACGGCTTTGCGCTGCGGATAAAGCCCCGTGACGGTTACAAATGTGTCACAAAATCCTCTATCCGCACACAAAACTTTGAAATCAGCCCTGCGCGGCAGCCTCTGCGGCTTCGCGAGAGGTGATTACCTTGTCGACGACACCCCATGCCTGGGCTTCGTCGGCAGTCATGAAATGGTCACGGTCGAGCGTCTGTTCAACCTCTTCATAGGTCCGGCCGGTGTGCTTGACATAGACTTCGTTGAGGCGGCGCTTCATCTTGATGATGTCGCGGGCGTGGCGCTCGATGTCCGAAGCCTGGCCCTGGAAGCCGCCCGACGGCTGGTGAACCATGATGCGGGCGTTCGGGGTCGCAAAGCGCATGTCCTTGTGGCCGGCGCAGAGCAGCAGTGAACCCATCGACGCGGCCTGACCGATGCAGAGCGTCGAGACGGCCGGCTTGATGAACTGCATCGTGTCGTAGATCGCCATGCCGGCGGTGACGACGCCACCCGGCGAATTGATGTAGAGGGCGATTTCCTTCTTGGGGTTTTCCGCTTCGAGGAAGAGCAGCTGGGCGCAGACGAGCGTCGCCATGTGATCTTCGACCGGGCCGGTCAGGAAGATGATCCGCTCTTTCAGAAGACGGGAATAGATATCGTAGGAACGTTCGCCCCGGTTGGTCTGTTCAACGACCATAGGAACGAGGGCCATGGCGGTATCAACGGGATTTCTCATATCAAACCTTTGTCTATCTGGCCCGCAAAGCCTTTGCGCGCCGGGAATCATCGAAAATCTCTCATCCCATACATAGAGTGTCCCTACACTCCACTTCAAGTCGCCACGTCGCTATAACGTTAATAGCCGGCTGACCTTTTCTGAGGCGATCATACACCGATACCCGCGCCCCGCATCTAGCGAGATTCCGTGAGGAGTAAACGCATGGATGGGAGCACGAACCGATCTCCCCCAGCCATTGCATTGGTGATGCTCAACAAAGCGTAAAATTCCCGGCCCGGAACCCGTACTCTGTGTCAAAGCTGGGATTCGATCGGCAGGATACGGATAATGCCGGCGGTCACGCGGCGCAGCAGGCCCGCTTCAGGCTCGCGTCTCAGCCTCCTCGGCTGGCCGTCCTCGCGGTCGAACCACTCGATTCGATTACCGGAAAGCCGAAGCCGGAAACTGTTGATGTCGCGGGTTTCCTCGACAAAGACGGCATTTACCCCCTCGACGAGATCGGGATGCGTGAACAACATGCCCATTTCCGTATTGAGCGAGGCGGAGCGCGGGTCGAAATTCAGCGAACCGACAAAGGCGGTTTTTCCATCCACCGTGAAGGCCTTGGTGTGCAGGCTGGCGCCCCGCGAGCCGAAGAGCGACATGCGCCGCCGCTCACCGGGCGCATGAATGGCCTTCAGTTCGAACAGCGCGGCGCCACTGCGCAGCAACTGCTTGCGATAGTTCGCATAGGCCCCGTGAACCGCTGCGACATCCGTCGCCGCCAGCGAATTGGTAAGGATGGACACATTGACGTGCCGGGCGATCGTCTCCGCAATCCGGGTCGCGCCCTGACGCCCGGGAATGAAATAGGGGGAAATCACCCGGATATCGCGCTCGGCCGATGTCAGGACAGGCAGAAGCTCCCGCATGATCCAGTTCTGTCGTTTCTGCAGGTGGGCCTTTTCCGGGGGATCGCAGACAAGCCGGATAGCGCCCGTCCAGCAGAGATGGTTGTCTCCGGCATAGAGGTCACCGGACGCCATGTCCCGCTCGACCTCCTCCAGATAACGCTTCGCTTCCTCCGTCTGCGCGCGCTTTTCCAGCCCGTACCGAAGCTGCGGAAGATAATGCCGGCGCGGCGTGCGCAGCGCCCCGATCGGCAGCACCACGGCGCTGTTCCAGTAACGGTCGAACATGTCTGCCGCCTCGGCGACGACCGGGCCGGTCATCCAGACGTCGAGATCGCGGAAATTCGCCCTTTCGTCCGCATCGAAATAGGCATCGCCAATATTGCGCCCGCCGGCAATCGCCACATGTCCGTCGGCGATCCAGGCCTTGTTGTGCATGCGCCGTGTGGCGCTCAGCGGCCGCAGCATCATTTCCAGCCCGCGCCGCAGCCGGTCCGTGCGCGCCCGGCTCGGATTGAACAGCCTGACCTCGATATTGTCATGGGCGTCCAGCGACAGGCACATGCGATCGTGCAGGCCGGCATTGATATCGTCGAGCAGCAACCGAACCCGCACGCCCCGATCCGCCGCCGCGATAATCTCGCGGGTCAAAAGATTTCCGGTGAGGTCGTTCTTCCAGTAGTAATATTGCAGATCGAGGCTGCGGCCGGCGCGACGCGCGGAAATCACCCGCGCGGCGAAGGCATCGACATTATCGGCAATGAGCGCAACGCCGTTCTTGCCCGGATGCGCATCCAGGAGCGGCGTCGCCAGCCGGTCTATCTCCGTTTCATCGTATCCCGGCGGCAAGGCATGGCTCGGGCCACCCCGAAGATGACGTCCGAAGCGGCCATAGACATAGGCGACGGCAAGCCCAAGAGCGAGCAGAACGAACGCGGCGATCGACAAGAGGGTGTGCATGACCCTGTTCGCCTCAGAGCTTCACAGCCGCGTTGTCATCGCTCGTCACGGGCTGAATACCGAGCGCGCCCTTCAGGTCGATAAAGGCCTTGATAGGAAGATGGTCCGACGCCACCCGCGCCAGGGGCGTGTTGTGAACCTCCACCGCCGTCACCAGATTGTGCGGGCTTCCCATCACCCGGTCCAGCGCCAGCACCGGAAACCGCGACGGAAAGCTCGGCACCGCCGTCGCGCCATGATCGAATTTCGGGCTGAGCGAGGCAAGCGCGGAGCGTCGCCCCATGCGCCACTCGTTGAGATCGCCGATCAGCAATGTCGGCCGATCCTCCGCCTCGCTGATGGCATTGAGAATGGCTGTCGCCTGCTGGGCGCGGGAATGGCGCAGCAGCCCGAAATGGGCGGCGATGATCCGGAGCGGCCCGATCTTCAGATCGAGATCGACCACCAGCGCCCCGCGTGGCTCCACCCCCGGCAGCTTCAACTGATGCACCTTGGCGACAACACCCTCGCGCAGCAGCAGCACATTGCCGTGCCATCCATGTCCCTTGGGCGAAAAGGCGGAAATCGGCACCGAGACGAGATGACAGTCGCGATGCAGCCGCTCCATGTCGAGCAGCCCTGCCCGCTCGCCAAACCGCTGGTCTGCCTCCTGTAGCGCGATGATATCGGCGTCGATCTCGCTGATGACCTCGGTGATCCGGCCGGGATCGAAGCGTTTGTCGATGCCCACGCATTTGTGGATGTTGTAGGAGGCAATCACGGTATCGCCGCGATCGCCGGAGGGATCGCGACCAGCCAGTGACACGCGCTTTCCCCGAAGGGCGGAAAGAATGCCGCCCGATATGCTCTTATGCGGCGAGGTCATCGCTGCTCCCGGTCGTTCCATTCCCCGAAATTTAGATGCCGGCGCCGGAATGACAAGGGAAATGGCCGCCGTCATCTCGAAAAATTCAGACGGGCTTGGGGTTTCCAAAGAACGAGGACTGTCCCGCAGGGGCGAATAAATGCGACTTGCCGCGCCCTGACCCACCTCTTAAACCGGAGGGACAAGAGACCAGAACAGAGACAGCCATGCCCGCCACAATCGATAGCGCCCGCCGCCACATCAGCCTCGATGTCAACGACCCCGCCTTCTACAGCAATCCGCTCGACACCTATGCGGAGTTCCATGCGCAATGTCCCGCCTTCTACTGGGAAGAGCGCGGACAATGGTATTTCGCAGGATATGACCGGGTAAACGGCCTGCTGCGCGACCGCCGCTTCGGCCGACAGATCCTGCATGTGGCAACGCGCGAAGAGCTTGGCATGGCGGAGCCCAAGCCGCATGTGAAGGATTTCGACCGGCTGGAGGAGCATTCGCTGCTGGAACTGGAGCCCCCGGCCCACACCCGCCTGCGCACCCTCGTCAACCGCGCCTTCGTCTCGCGCCAGATCGAACAGCTGAAGCCGGAGATCGAGGCCCTCTGCCACCGGCTGATCGATGGCTTTGAAAAGGACGGCGAAGTCGAGCTTCTGAAGACCTACGCCGAAATCGTGCCGGTGACGGTGATCGCCCGCATGCTCGGCGTCCCCGTCGAGATGGCGCCAAGACTGCTCGACTGGTCGCACCGCATGGTGAAGATGTATATGTTCAACCCGAGCTACGAGACCGAACTCGACGCCAACCAGGCCTCCGCTGATTTCGCCGGCTACCTGAAGGAACTCGTCGACTGGAAGCGCGACAACCCGGCCGATGACCTGCTCACCCACATGATCGTCACCGAAAAGGATGGCGAACGCCTGACCGACGACGAGCTGATCTCAACCGCCGTTTTGCTCCTCAATGCCGGCCACGAAGCAACCGTGCATCAGGTCGGCAACGCCGTCAGCACGCTCCTGCAGACCGGCTCTGATCCTGCAAAGGTCTTCGCCGATGACACGACGACGGAAAAGACCATCGAAGAGACGATGCGTTTCGCAGCCCCTCTCCACGTTTTCCAGCGCTACGCCCTCTCCGATATCGAACTCGAAGACGGCATCACTCTGAAGAAAGGCGACAAGATCGGCCTGCTGCTCGCCGCCGCCAATGTCGATCCGGGAAAATTCACCGATCCCCTCACCTTCCGGCCGGACCGCAACGAAGGCGCCCACCTCTCCTTCGGCGCCGGCCTGCATTTCTGCATCGGCGCGCCGCTAGCGCGGCTGGAGCTACGCCAGTCCCTGCCAATCCTCTTCGAACGCCTGCCGGGCCTGCGGCTGAAAGAAGAGCCGAAGGTGAAGGACAGCTATCATTTTCATGGGCTAGAGCGGCTGGATTTGGCTTGGGGGTAGTTTTTTCCTTCCCCTTCCCCCTCTTGGTGGGTGGAAACGTCCTCCTGTAGCCCCTTTCATGCCGAAATTGTTCCGGTCTCAGTGAATTTGATCCAAGCATCCGCGTAGTTTTTCGATGCCGGACCTAGGTATGGAATGATCTCCTCCCACTCGCCGGGACGGCTATCCGACGAGGAAATCAACCCTTCAATTAGGCCTGTTGCGAGTGCATCTTTCAAACCATCGTCACCGTTCACCATACCGAGTTCGATCACGTCGAATACAGGGTGTAGATTTCCAAGCGAATGAAAATTGCTTGCTATATGCCAGCCCAGGTCAGAGCAGAGGGATACAATTCCGATCGGCGCGGGGAAAAATTGTTTTTCCAGTCGCTCTTTGATCCGCTTAAACTCCGGTAAGAAAAACGCTAGCCGATCTGTGAACTCCGTCGCATTCATTTTGCGCTCTCCGACATGTGACGCAATTAATTGTTACAGAGACACGCGCACGACCGCAATTGGGCGCAATGCCACCCTCCATTGATTGATGGATGGGCGGCAGGCAGGTCGCGAACGCGCGTCAGCCCCCGTCCAAAGCCCACTCGGCATGGTCCTCAACAAGACGGCTTTGCTCCCAAGCTTGAAGGCTTTCGTAGGGAACCGTCTCCGGGCAAGATGGATGGCGCTCACGTTTACCAGACCAGGTTAAGTGAACCCACGCAACTCGACCGTCATTGAGTTCGAACAAGGCATCGTCGCAGTCAAACCTCCGCGCGATCAGCTTTGCTTCCGTTTCAAAAAGTGGGAGCTCAGAGCCTACCTCACGCTTCAGTTCGTCTTCCCATGCGAGTAGATAGCGTTCACCCATGGAATTCCGAACTGTCTCCCATGGCTCAAGCCATTTCATTGCATTTCCTTCGTGTTGGCGTCCGATATCAGGCGGCACTCGCAACCTCTATTTGCTGCGAGGTTCGCCTAGCAACATTTCGATTGTACGGATTAGCTAAAAGAATAACTTCGGTTTCGCACATGACTTCCTAAGCGCAGGTGACAGATGTGCAGAAATATGAACGATATTACAACCCGAATATAAACCGATGTCGTGATTCAAAAATCGCGAGAAATACATAAGCGAGATGGCACATGAGATACTTAAGAGGCTCAGATGCTTAGTGTAGAACAGGAAGCTACTCTCCGCCACGCCATCAACGTCGTTGTCAGTGAGATTATGCCCGGAATGCCTGGCATGCCTTTGAGTTCGTTGCGCATGAAACACATAATGCTGGACCTCAAGCTTATTGGCTCCGATATCGTCTATAATGGCGACTACGATGATTTCGTTGAAGCCACAATGACTGAGATCACAACGCTTCCGCATGTGTTTCCCAGCATTGTGGTCGCGGAGCCAATTCACGGGATAAGCCGTTGGATGTTTCGGGAACAGGACTAAGTCCCGTATTTCAACGTCTCCTTGGATAATGCGAGTTACGCCATTCGATATAGCATTGGTATTATCATGGAAGAGTGCGTAACGGGTCGCCGCTACGCGATTTTGATACCCTGCCACATCTGATGAGGGTGGCGGGGCTGTATCAATGTTCCGGTTTACCAATGCCGTGCCGGAATTTTTCCATTAAACTCGTCATCGAATACCATCGCGACAGTTGTTCTTGCGCCTGACAGAGGGGCGGAAACCACAAAATTCTCCATCCCCGAAAACTCCCGCTCCGCGCCCGTATGCCATCATCGCCTTGTCCCGTTATCGGCTACACCGCGAGGCGTCGCGGCGAGGCGGGGCTGGCACCGGAGCTGGAAGCGGGACG
This sequence comes from Pararhizobium sp., assembly GCA_031556925.1. Taxonomy (GTDB): domain Bacteria; phylum Pseudomonadota; class Alphaproteobacteria; order Rhizobiales; family Rhizobiaceae; genus Pararhizobium. The sequence goes on along the minus strand of JAVBSF010000486.1, from coordinate 48 downwards.
CGATCTTTCTTCTTCGGGGTCGGCAGAAAATGCTCCCCTTCTGCGGAC
>JAVBSF010000103.1:0-20522 GCA_031556925.1 Pararhizobium sp. | reverse complement strand
CGGCGAGATCGAGCGCGGGTACCTTGCGGGCAAGGGGTTGGAAATCGCCTATGCGGCCTCCATCGTCGACGTGTTCTTCGCCCATGTCCAGGGCGCGGCGCGGCTGCTCTTTCCCGACGGCCGGATCACCCGCATCACCTATGCGGCCAAGACCGGCCATTATTTCTCCGGCATCGGCAAGCTTTTGATCGACCGCGGCGAAATCGATCCGCAGACTGTGTCGATGCAGAGCATCCGCCAATGGCTGGCCGAGCATCCCGACGAGCTCGACGCGGTGCTTTGTCACAACCGTTCCTTCATCTTCTTCCGGGAGGCTGAAGTCGCCGATCCCCTGTTGGGGCCGGTGGCCGCCGCCAAGGTGGCGCTGGAACCGGGCCGTTCGCTCGCGATCGACCGCGCCATCCATACTTTCGGCGTGCCATTCTTCATCGATAGCGAGACGTTGACGCATATCGACGGTGGCAAGCCGTTCCGGCGGCTGATGCTGGCGCTCGATACCGGTTCGGCGATCGTCGGGCCGGCGCGGGGCGATATCTTCACCGGCTCGGGTGACGAGGCTGGCCGGCTGGCTGGTTCGGTGCGCAACGCGGCCGATTTTTTCGTTTTCATCCCGAAGGCCGCAGCGGCAAGATACGGCCATGGCTAAGGATCGCAAGCTTACCGGCGAAGACCGTATCCTCTGGGGCAAGGTTGCCCGCACAACCCGGCCCTTGCCCGGCCGGATGGAGGATCTCGTCCGCTTCGAGGAACCGGAGACCGGGCCTGCGCCCGAGCCGCCAAAGCCGGTGACGGTCAAGGAAGGCCGCTCGCTCTCGGAAGCGTTCGGCGCAGCGCCCGAACCGCCAAAGCCCGCCCCGCGCCAGCATCATCCGCTCGAAAAACCGGTGAAGCGCAAGCTGGCCCGCGGACACCTGCAGCTCGAAGCCCGGATCGACCTGCACGGCATGATCCAGAGCGAGGCGCACGGTTTCCTCCTGCATTTCCTGATGCGCGCCCATGACCGGGGTTTGCGCCATGTATTGGTCATCACCGGCAAGGGCACCTCGCTCGGCAGCGAGGGTGCGTTGAAGCGGGCGGTGCCGATGTGGTTTTCGCTACCGGAATTCAGGCCGCTGATTTCTTCCTACGAGCCTGCGGCGCGCACCCATGGCGGCGACGGCGCGCTCTATGTGCGCCTGTCGCGGGCGAAGGGTGCGCTGCCATGACCCCCTTCGGCGAGGCCATGCACCGTCTGCGGCAACAGAAAGGCGTCTCGCAGAAACAGATGGCGGCGGCGATCGGCGTATCCGCCGCCTATCTTTCGGCGCTCGAACACGGCAAGCGCGGCCAGCCGAGCTTCGATTTTCTCCAGCGGGTGGCCGGATACTTCAACGTTATCTGGGACGAGGCGGAAGAATTGTTCGGCATAGCCGCGCTTTCCGATCCGCGGGTGGTGCTCGATACATCCGGCCTTTCGGCCGCCCATACGGCTTTTGCCAACCGGCTTGCGGCGCAAATTCGCCGGCTTTCGGCCGAAACCGTCGCCGCATTGGAAGAAGTTTTGGAAAATGGCGGCTTTCCTGATAAGGATCGATAATGATCCCCTGTTTTCTGCCGGTTTTGCCGCCTCGGGATTTGGAAGCGCCGACAGTTTCCCTATATTCACAAGAGCCGTGGATCGGGTGATTCGCACGCAATCGCCATCGGGCCGCACGGGCCTGAAACCCTGGAAAGACTAGATGACCGATACTCCTGAGACCGCCTCCGGTTCCAACGCCGAATACGGCGCCGATTCCATCAAGGTGCTGAAGGGCCTCGACGCCGTCCGCAAGCGTCCGGGCATGTATATCGGGGATACCGACGACGGTTCGGGCCTGCATCACATGGTCTACGAAGTCGTCGACAACGCCATCGACGAGGCGCTGGCCGGTCATGCCGATATCGTCACCGTGACGCTGAATGCCGATGGTTCCGTCACCGTCACCGACAACGGCCGCGGCATCCCGACCGACATTCATAAGGAAGAGGGCGTCTCGGCGGCGGAAGTCATCATGACCCAGCTGCATGCCGGCGGCAAGTTCGACCAGAATTCCTACAAGGTCTCCGGCGGTCTTCATGGCGTCGGCGTTTCGGTCGTCAATGCGCTCTCGGTATCGCTGAAGCTGAAGATCCGCCGCTCGGGCAATATCCACGAGATGAGCTTCACCCATGGCGTCGCCGATGCTCCCCTGGCGGTGACCGGTGATGCCGGCGATCTGACGGGCACGGAAGTCACCTTCCTGCCGAGCGCCGAAACCTTCACGAAAACGGAATTCGACTACGGAACGTTGGAGCACCGCCTGCGCGAACTCGCCTTCCTCAATTCCGGCGTGCGCATCGTGCTGACGGATCGCCGCCATTCCGATATCCGGCAGGACGAGATGATGTATGACGGCGGTCTTGAAGCCTTCGTCACCTATCTCGACCGCGCCAAGAAGCCGCTCGTCACCAAGCCGGTCTCCATTCGCGGCGAAAAGGACGGCATCACCGTCGAAGTCGCAATGTGGTGGAACGACAGCTACCACGAAAACGTGCTCTGCTTCACCAACAACATCCCCCAGCGGGATGGCGGCACCCATATGGCCGGCTTCCGCGGAGCGCTGACCCGCCAGATCACCTCCTATGCCGACAGTTCCGGCATCATGAAGAAGGAAAAGGTCTCGCTCACCGGCGACGATTGCCGCGAAGGCCTGACGGCCGTGCTTTCGGTCAAGGTGCCCGATCCGAAATTCTCCTCGCAGACCAAGGACAAGCTGGTTTCGTCCGAAGTCCGCCCGGTCGTCGAAAGCCTCGTCAACGAAGCCCTAAGCACCTGGCTGGAAGAGCATCCGGCAGATGCGAAAATCCTCGTCGGCAAGGTGGTTGAGGCCGCCGCTGCCCGCGAAGCTGCCCGCAAGGCGCGGGAGCTGACCCGCCGCAAGGGTGCGCTCGACATCTCCTCGCTGCCCGGCAAGCTTGCCGATTGCTCCGAGCGCGATCCGGCGAAATCCGAACTCTTCCTCGTGGAAGGCGATTCGGCCGGCGGTTCGGCCAAGCAGGGCCGCTCGCGCGAAAACCAGGCGATCCTGCCGCTGCGCGGCAAGATCCTGAACGTCGAGCGCGCCCGCTTCGACAAGATGCTGTCGAGCCAGGAAATCGGCACGCTGATCACCGCGCTCGGCACCTCGATTGGCAAGGACGAGTTCAATCCGGAAAAGCTGCGCTATCACAAGATCATCATCATGACTGATGCTGACGTCGACGGCGCCCATATCCGCACGCTGCTGCTCACCTTCTTCTTCCGCCAGATGCCGGAGCTGATCGAGCGCGGCCATCTCTATATCGCCCAGCCGCCGCTCTATAAGGTCGCGCGCGGCAAGTCGGCCCAGTATCTGAAGAACGAGAAGGCGCTGGAAGATTACCTGATCTCCGTGGGTCTCGAAGACGCCCGCCTCGAACTCGGTTCGGGCGAGGTCCGCACCGGACAGGATCTGCGCGAGGTCATCAACGACGCGCTGCGCCTGCGCTCGCTGATCGACGGATTGCACTCCCGCTATAACCGCGCAGTCGTCGAACAGGCGGCAATCGCCGGCGCGCTCAATCCCGAGCTGGTTCACAATCAGGAGCGTGCGGAAAAGACCGCAGCCCAGGTCGCGACCCGTCTCGATCTGATTGCCGAGGAAACCGAACGCGGCTGGATCGCGGTCGTTGCCGGCGATGGCGGCCTGAAATTCGAGCGCATGGTGCGCGGCGTCAAGGAAGTCGCCTCCCTCGACATGGCGCTGATCGGCTCGCAGGATGCCCGCCTGCTCGACCAGCTCGCCCCGCGCCTCGGCGAAATCTACTCCACGCCCCCGAAGCTCGCCCGCAAGGACGGCGCAATCGAGATCAGCGGTCCGCGAGCGCTTCTCGACGCGATCTTCGCCAGCGGCCGCAAGGGCCTGTCGATGCAGCGTTACAAGGGCCTTGGCGAGATGAATGCCGAGCAGCTCTGGGAAACCACTCTTGATCCGAACGTGCGCTCGCTCTTGCAGGTCCGGGTGGCGGATGCGACCGATGCCGATGGCCTGTTCTCGCGCCTGATGGGCGACGAGGTCGAGCCGCGCCGCGATTTCATCCAGGAAAACGCGCTGAGCGTCGCAAACCTCGATATCTGACCGGATATTCTCGCGGATATAAAAATGGCGCCCACCAGGCGCCATTTTTGTGAGATCTGTCTGTCGCGGGAAACGGATTATTCCGCGACGAAGGTGCCGTTAAAGGCGATTTCCGACAGGGGCCGGCGCGGGCTCGGCGTTTCGCGCGCCTGCAGGTAATCGGGCAGTTGCGCCTTGTCGCCGAGACGGCCGATAGCGACGGCGGCTTCGATCCGGTAGCCGGCGGGAATGCCCAGCGCTTCCGCTGCCTTGTCGAAGTGGATGCCAGTCATGCCATGGGCCTGGAAACCGGAGATCGCGGCCTGTGCGGCAATCGCACCCCAGGCGGCGCCCGTGTCGAAGCTGTGGCTATAAGACGGCTTGGCTTCCGTGGCGCCCGGCGCGACGTGTTCGATCTTCGAGACGATCAGCACCAGTGCGGAGGCGTTCGCGGCCCAGCTCTGGTTGAAGTCGTTCAAAAGCGGAAACAGCGTATCCCATTGTTCGGTACCGCGCAGCGCGTAGACGAAACGCCAGGGTTGTGAGTTGAAGGCGGAAGGCGCCCAGCGGCCGGCTTCAAGGATCGTCAACAGCTCCTGTTCGGAGATGACCTCCCCGCTATAGGCCCGCGGGGACCAACGATTGAGGAAGACCGGCGAGATCGGATAGTCGGCCTGGCGGTGATTGCTGACGGTCATGGTTGCGTTTCCTTTTCGGCATGCGGGCTGCGGCCCGGTCCATGCGGGTTGATCGTTTGCAGACGAAGGAGCGGCGGGTGTTTCCGGTGCGGCCCGCTTTATCTGATGTCGGAATGTCTTCGGCAGCGAGCTTGGGAGGGTCTACGGCCTCATGGGTTTCGCATTCCGTTGAATCTCCTCGGAGTTCGCGGGTAATGTCGGCTCGACCGATATAATGATCGCTTTGCCTGCTGAAAGCCTCGATTTCGAGGATAGACTGTTTCCAAATTGCGACCAATCGACTGAAGACCGCCTTGTCCTGCCTGCGCTAGATATTTTGCGCGAGCATGGACATTGTGTTCTAATAAAAAACTTGTATAAGTTCTGTAGATTTTAAATGGAGGATCGCCTGATGTCCGTGTCCCTGAAAGACCCCTCGCTTTTCCGGCAGGCCGCATTGATCGGCGAAAACTGGATCGAGGCCGATCCGAAGAATGCCATCGAGGTTAACAACCCCGCGACCGGCGAGATCATCGGCCGCGTGCCGAAGCTGGGCGCCGCCGAAACCAAGGCCGCGATCGAAGCCGCCCGCATCGCCCAGAAGGGCTGGGCTGCCCGGACCGCCAAGGAGCGCGCCGCCATCCTGCGCAAATGGTTCGAGCTGATGATCGAGAACAAGGACGATCTCGGCCGCATCCTGACGCTGGAGCAGGGCAAGCCGCTGGCCGAGGCGACCGGCGAAATCGTCTATGGCGCAAGCTTCATCGAATGGTTTGCCGAAGAGGGGCGCCGCGTCTACGGCGATCTGATCCCCGGCCATCAGCCCGACAAGCGCATCATGGTGATGAAGCAGCCGATCGGCGTCGTTGCGGCGATCACGCCGTGGAATTTCCCCAATGCGATGATTACCCGCAAGGCCGGCCCGGCCTTTGCTGCCGGCTGCGCCATGGTCTTGAAGCCGGCGTCGCAGACGCCGTTCTCGGCTATCGCGATCGCCGTCCTCGCCGAGCGCGCCGGTCTGCCCAAAGGCCTGTTCAGCGTCATCACCGGCTCGGCCGCGGCCATCGGCGGCGAAATGACCGCCAATCCCGTTGTTCGCAAGCTTACCTTTACCGGCTCCACCGAAATCGGTGCCGAGCTTTATAGGCAGAGCGCGCCGACCATCAAGAAGCTCGGCCTCGAGCTTGGCGGCAATGCGCCCTTCATCGTCTTCGACGATGCCGACCTCGATGCCGCCGTCGAAGGCGCTCTTATCGCCAAGTTCCGCAACAACGGCCAGACCTGCGTCTGCGCCAACCGCATCTACGTTCAGGACGGCGTCTACGAGGCCTTCGCCGAAAAGCTCGCCGCTGCGGTGGGCAAGCTCAAGACCGGCAACGGCTTCGACGAGGGTGTGATCCTCGGCCCGCTGATCGACCAGCCGGCTTTGGAAAAGGTTGAGGAACACGTCGCCGACGCCCTGAAGAAAGGCGCGCGCGTCCTCAAGGGCGGCAAGCCCCATGCGCTCGGTGGCACCTTCTACGAGGCGACGATCCTCGCCGACGTCACGCCCGACATGGCCGTCGCCCGTGAGGAAACCTTCGGTCCGCTGGCGCCGCTCTTCCGCTTCAAGGATGAGAACGACGTCATCGAGCAGGCCAACGACACCGAATTCGGCCTCGCCTCCTATTTCTACGCCAAGGATCTCGCCCGCGTCTTCCGGGTGGCCGAGGCGCTGGAATATGGCATGGTCGGCGTCAATACCGGCCTGATTTCCACGGCCGAAGCGCCGTTCGGCGGCGTCAAGCTCTCCGGTCTCGGCCGCGAAGGTTCCCGGTACGGTATCGAGGAATTCACCGAGATCAAATATGTCTGCCTCGGCGGCATTGCCTGAGACGGCGCATTTGCTATGACAAAAGCCGGCCGGAACGCCCCGGCCGGCTTTTTCCATGCAGCTGCCGAGGAGATCCCATGCCCGCGCCCGTCAATCCGTTCAAGGCCGCCATCCGGGAGGGTCGTTTCCAGCTCGGTCTCTGGGTGGCGCTGGCCAGTCCCTATGTCGCCGAAGCCATCTCTGCCAGCGGTTACGACTGGCTGCTGATCGATGGCGAGCACGGGCCGAACGACATTCCGCTGCTTGCCGCGCAGGTTCGGGCGGTGGCGCGTTCCGCCAGCCATCCGATGGTCCGGCTGCCCTGCGGCGAGGCGTGGATGATCAAGCAGATTCTCGATGCCGGCGCCCAGACCCTGCTGATCCCGATGGTGGAGAGCGTCGAGCAGGCGAAGGCGCTGGTGCGCGCCGTGCGTTATCCGCCTCATGGCATGCGCGGCGTCGGCGCTGCGCTGGGCCGCGCCTCCGAATTCAGCCGCATCGGCGATTATCTGGAAACCGCTAACGAGCAGATCTGCCTGCTGCTGCAGATCGAAAGCCGCGCGGGCCTTGCCGCGCTCGACGACATCGCAGCGCTTGACGGCGTCGACGGCCTGTTCATCGGTCCGTCCGATCTCGCCGCTGATATGGGCTATCTCGGCCAGCCCGGTCATCCCGCCGTGACGGAAGCGATCACCGATGCCTTCGCGCGCATCACAAAGGCGGGCAAGGCGCGCGGCATCATGACGCTCGATCTGGCGCAGGCCCATCACTACCGGTCGCTCGGGGCCGATTTCATGGCCATCGGTACCGATGTGACGCTGCTGGTTTCGGCAACGGAAAAGCTGCGCGCGGATTTTCTGGCCGGCGAATCCGGCAACGCGAAGCCTGTCTCCGGCTACTGAGAAGTCTCAGGCAATGGATTGCAGCAGAGTTTCGCGCGCGGAGCGCAAATGCCGGCGGCAGGCTTCCTCGACCCTTGCCGGGTCGCGGGAGCGCAGGGCGGCGATGTAATCGAGATGTTCCTCGAGCGCGCGGGCATTGCGCTCGCGCGCGTTCGTCTTGTTCCATTGGTAGTGGTAGTGAAAGACGATGGTGATGATATCGTAGAAATCGACGATGAAGCGGTTGGCCGAGGATTTGTGGACCAGCAGGTGGAAGCGCTCGTCCAGCTCCGAAAATTCCGTATAGCGCCCATCGATATCGGCGAGGATATCGTGATGCACGGCCTCGATACGCGTCAGGTCCGCCCAGGCCGGATGCTCCGCCGGCAGCGCCACGAAGCTTATGGCCGAGCGCAGCTCGAACATCTCGCGCACCTCCGTCAGTTCCAGCGCGAATTCGCGGGTGAAGCCCTTGAGAACCCAATGGCTGTTCGGCCGTTTCTCGATCAGGCCGAAGCGGCTGAAGCGGATGAGGAATTCCCGGACGCTGGTGGTGCCGATGCCGATATCGCGGGCGATTTCCAGCTCGTTGATCTGCATGCCGGGCTCCGCACCCCCGGCCAGAATCCGGCGCATGAAGCTGCGCTCAATGATCGCGGAAAGCGAATCCGTTTCGTCTTCCGGGTAATAATCCTCCGGTTTCGGCTGCCGCAGCACTGTTTTCGAGCGTTTGTTCCAGCGGATCAGGCCCAGCTCCTCCAGCCGGGTCAGGATGCCGCGTACCGTGGTGCGACTGACCCCGAGCGCATTGCCGAGCTCGGGCTCGGAAGGAAGTGACGCCGTGTTCGCCAGCTGCAACAGGCAACGGTTGAAGGCGTCCTTGAAGACGGTATTCTGTCTGGCCATGTCATGCCGATCGATTGATGCGCGGAAGGGATACGGTTTGGTTTAGCCCATCGCGGCGCGGATCGGAACGGGTTCGTTCACGCTGTCGTTCCGGAAAGCCCGGTTCTCTTTCATCGGCATTGCCGTCCCTCCCTGCCTTGGCCGTGGTTCTGGTCGCCGTGGCTTGCCGCTGCATAATACCCATTGACGAAGAACTGTCTATTGTCGATAAAAGACAAAAATAGCGGATGCGATCCGAAAGCAGTTCAGGGAGGCCTCAGGGTGACAGCACCTTCGTTCATCGTTCTTTCGCCGGAGGACAATGTCGCGGTGGCTTCGCTTGCGCTCGATGCGGGCGAGGCGCTGGTCGATGGCGTCCATGCAGCCGGCCGGATCGATGCGGGCCACAAGGTCGCGATCCGCGCCATCCATGCCGGCGAGCCCGTGATCAAATACGGACAGGCCATCGGCCGCGCGACGGCGGAGATCGCGCCGGGCGATCACGTCCATTCCCATAATCTCGCCTTCGATCAGGACCGGCTTTCGGTCAGCGCCCCCGTGGCGCCGGAAGCGGCGAGCGCCGCCGACAGGGCACGGACCTTTCTCGGTTATCGGCGCGCCGACGGCCGGGCGGCGACGCGCAATTATATCGGCATCATCGCCAGCGTGAACTGTTCCACCACCGTGTGCCGGGCCATCGCCGACGCCGCAAACCAGAGAATCCTGCCGCGCTACGAAGGTATCGACGGCTTCGTGCCGATCGTCCACGATCAGGGTTGCGGCATGAGCTCGACCGGCGACGGCATGAAGAACCTGCACCGTACGCTCGCCGGCTATACCCGCCATGTGAATTTCGGCGGCGTGCTGATGGTCGGCCTCGGCTGCGAGGTCAACCAGCTGACCCTTTACGGTCAGGCTGGCAGCGGCGAGAGCAAGCGCCATTTCAACATTCAGGATGCCGGCGGCTCCCGCCGCGCGGTGGAAAAGGCCTTGGCGGTGCTGGAAGAGATCGCCGCCGAGGTCGGCAACACGAAACGGATGCCAATCTCCGTCAGCGAAATTGTCGTCGGCCTGCAATGTGGCGGCTCCGACGGCCTGTCGGGCATCACTGCCAATCCGGCGCTCGGTGTCGCGGTGGATATTCTTGCCGGCGCCGGCGGCACCGCCATCCTGTCCGAAACTTCCGAGATCTACGGCGCCGAACATCTCCTGCGCAGCCGCGCCGTCAACGACGACGTTGCGAAGAAACTCGACGGTCTGATCAGCTGGTGGGAAGGCTATGCCGAGATGCATGGCGCATCGCTGGACAACAATCCTTCGCCGGGTAACAAACGCGGCGGCCTGACGACCATTCTCGAAAAATCCCTCGGCGCCGTCGCCAAGGGCGGGCGCTCGCCGCTGACGGCGGTCTACAATTACGCCGAGCGGGTGAGCGAGCACGGCCTCGTCTTCATGGATACGCCCGGCTACGATCCGGTTTCCGCCACCGGCCAGGTCGCCGGCGGCGCCAATGTCATCGCGTTCACCACCGGCCGCGGCAGCTGCTTCGGCTCGCGCCCGGTGCCCTCGATCAAGCTGACCAGCAACACCGCCCTCTACCGGGCGATGGAAGAGGACATGGATATCGACTGCGGCACCATCGCCACCGGGGATGCGACGATCGCCGGAATGGGCCGTGCGATCTACGACCTGATCATCGAAACCGCCTCCGGGGCGAAGACCAAGAGCGAACTCTTCGGCTACGGCGACAACGAGTTCGTGCCTTGGCACCTCGGCGCGACCTTGTGAAATGAGAGACGAGATGAAGACGAGACAGATCGGCAAGACAGGGCTCAAGGTGACCGAATACAGTTTCGGCACCGCCGGCCTCGGCGGCCTCTACCGGACCTGCCCGCGCGAAACGGCGATGGAAACGCTTGCCGCCGCCTGGGATGCGGGCCTGCGTTATTTCGACACCGCCCCCTATTACGGCCTTGGGCTTGCCGAGCGCCGCACCGGCGATTTCCTGCGCGACAAGCCGCGCGACTCCTATGTTCTCTCCACGAAGGTCGGCCGGCTGTTGCATCCGGTGCCGGACAATGCGGTTCCCGATTATTCCTATGTCGATCCGCTGTCCTTCGATGTCACCTACGATTACGGCTACGACGCGATCATGCGCTCGGTCGAGTTCAGCTATGCGCGGCTCGGCCTCAACCGCATCGATATCCTCTATGTCCACGATATCGGCAGCTATACTCATGGCGCGGCGCGCAATGCCGTGCTTCTCGGCCAGCTTCTCGATTCCGGCCTGAAGGCGCTGGAGGAACTGAAATCAGCGGGCGTCATCTCCGCCTATGGGCTCGGCGTCAACGAGGTTCCCGTCTGCCTCGACGTTATGAAGAGGGCCGATATCGACTGCATTCTGCTTGCCGGCCGCTACACGCTGCTCGACCGCACGGCCGTCGCCGAACTGCTGCCGCTCTGCGAGAAGAAGAACACGTCCATCGTCGTCGGCGGTGTCTTCAACTCCGGCATCCTGGCGACAGGCCCGGTCGCGGACGCGCATTTCGACTACATGCCGGCGAAGCCGGAGGTTCTGGACAAGGTCGCGGCCATGGAGGCGGTGGCGCGGTCCCAGGGCCTGCCGCTCGCCGCGCCCGCCATCCAGTTCGCGCTCGACAATCCCGTGGTCGCCTCCGTGCTGCTCGGCACGGCCAAGCCCGCAAGCCTCGTGCGCAACATGGAGCTGACCCGGGCTGAGATCGGCCCGGAAAAACTGCGGGCCTATGACGGTTACACCCTCGTCGCGCCGCAACTCGGCGAAAACGCCGTGCGCGCCTGACGAGACCAGGGAAAGGGAGGACAGGAATGCTGAAGGGTATCCACCCGCTGCTCGGACCGGATCTGCTGCATGCGATCCGCTCCATGGGCCATGGCGACGAGATCGTCATCGGCGACGCCAATTTTCCGGCGAGCACTATGGGACCGAAGGTGGTGCGCGCCGATGGCGTCGATGCGCTGGCGATTACCGAGGCGGTGCTCGCCCATATGCCGCTCGATACCTTCGCCGCTGAAGCCGCCTGGCGGATGGAGGTGGTGGGCGACCCGTCGGCCGAACCGGAGGTCTGCGTCGAATTCCAGCGGATCGTCCATCGGTTGGCCGGCGATTTCCGGGTCGTGCCGGTCGAGCGTTTCGCCTTCTACGAGCGTGCCCGCAAGGCTGCTTACATCGTCGCAACGACCGAATTCAGGCTTTACGGCAATATCATCCTGAAGAAAGGCGTGGTGCTTCCGGAAGAACTCTACAGGCCCTGACAGCAGGGCATTGGATTAAATATTCCGAGAATTAGAAAAATAGAATAATTAGTCTTTTTTCTGTTGCTTTTCGGATTGGCTTCTATAGCCTCGTTTTTCGGGGCTGGTCGAATGAGGAGACATTCGATCGACGGCATAGGCGATGAACCGGGAGGTTGGGTCATTGCGGAGCCGGTTAGATGTTCTGTCGATAAATCGGATCACATGCGCCTGAGGATCCGATCGAAGGACAATTGACCCAGGGCGCTTTGGAGGAGAACAACTGATGACCATCATGAAGCATATTCTGTCGCGTCGCGCCTTCACCAGCCTGGCCGGCGCCGCCGTCCTGGCCACGATGATGCCGGCCGCATCCTTCGCGCAGGACGTCACCATCCCGATCATCGTCAAGGACACCACGTCCTTCTACTGGCAGATCGTTCTGGCCGGCGCCCGCGCCGCCGGCAAGGATCTCGGTGTCAGCGTTCCCGAACTGGGCGCTCAGTCGGAATCCGACGTCAACGGCCAGATCAGCATTCTGGAAAACGCCGTTGCCGGCAAGCCTGCCGCCGTCGTCATCTCGCCGACGGAGTTCAAGGCGCTGGGCCAGCCGATCGATGAAGCCGCCAAGGCCGTTCCGGTGATCGGTATCGACTCCGGCGCCGATTCCAAGGCCTTCAGCTCGTTCCTCACCACCGACAACGTCCAGGGCGGCCGTATCGCCGCTGATGGTCTCGTTGCCGCCATCAAGGAAGCAACCGGCAAGGAAGAGGGCGAAGTCGCCATTATCACCAGCCTGCCGGGCGCCGGCTCGCTCGAGCAGCGCCGCGAAGGCTTCCTTGACCAGCTCAAGACCAAGTATCCGGGCATCAAGGTTATCGCCGACAAGTACGCCGACGGTCAGGCCACCACCGGCCTCAACATCATGACCGACCTAATCACGGCGAACCCGAACCTCGTCGGCGTCTTCGCCTCCAACCTGATCATGGCGCAGGGCGTTGGCCAGGCCATCTCCGAAAACAACCTCGGCGAAAAGATCAAGGTCATCGGCTTCGACAGCGACGACAAGACGGTTGCCTTCCTGAAGGACGGCGCTCTTGCCGGCCTCGTCGTTCAGGATCCCTATCGCATGGGGTATGATGGCGTGAAGACCGCGCTTGCCGTTTCCAAGGGCGAGAAGGTCGAAGCCAATGTCGACACCGGCGCCAACCTCGTCACCAAGGCGAACATGAGCGAGCCGAAGATCGACGCGCTCCTCAACCCGAAGATCTAAAAGAAAAAGCCGCGCCGGCCCATGTCGGCGCGGCTTTCCGTGTTGATGGCCAGCTTCGGCAGGCCTTGCGCCATGGCCTCCGGGCTGTGCTTCGCATCGTAGGAGGCAGCCTTCATGACAAGCCTGGAACAAGTCGCACATCGGCATGACGACAGCCCTGACATGATCGAGGGCAATCGCGTTCCGCCGGGTTCACCCATTCTTGAACTCAAGGGGCTGCAGAAGAATTACGGCTACGTGCAGGCGCTGAAACCGGCGACGATTACGTTTCTAGCCGGCGAGGTTCATGCGATCGTTGGTGAAAACGGCGCTGGAAAGTCCACCCTCATCAAGCTCCTGACGGGCGTCATCACCCGCACCGCCGGCGAAATCCTCTGGTGCGGCCACCCCGTTGCGCTCGCGACGCCGAACGAGGCGATCGCCCGCGGCATCAATGCCGTGCATCAGGAAGTCGTGCTTTGCCCGCATCTGACGGTCGCTGCCAATCTTTTTCTCGGTGACGAGATCAACCGCAATGGCCTGATGCGCAAGCGCCAGATGGAGAAGACGGCCCAGGCCGTTCTCGACGATCTCGGCTTCCATCTGCCGGCCGCAGCGACCTTGAGTTCGCTTACCATTGGTCAGCAACAGCTGGTCGCGACCGCCCGCGCGGCCATGCGCGGTACCCAGTTCCTGATCTTCGACGAGCCGACGGCCTATCTTACCCGTCAGGAATCGGCCCAGCTGTTCAAGCTGATCCGCCGCCTGCAAAGCGAGGGTGTGACGATCGTCTATATCAGCCACCGCATGGAAGAGGTTTTCGAACTCGCCGATCGCGTTTCGGTCCTGCGCGATGGCGCCCATGTCGGCACGCGCCTGATGGGCGAGACGAATGAAAACGAGCTGATCGCGCTGATGATCAACCGCTCGATCGAGCAGATCTATCACAAGGAAGTCATCCCCTTCGGCGAAACCATCATCGAAGCCAAAGGCCTGAGCGGGCCCGGCTTCGAAAATGTCTCCCTTTCGGTTCGCGCCGGGGAAATCGTCGGCCTTTACGGGTTGATCGGAGCCGGCCGCAGCGAGTTTGCGCTCGGGCTTTATGGGCGGCAACCGACGACGTCAGGCGAAATTCGGTGGATGGGCAAGAAGGTCGATATCAAGAACGAGCGTGCCGCGATGGATCTGGGCATCGCCCTTGCGCCGGAAAGCCGGCGCGACCAGGGCCTTTGCCTCAATCTGCCGATCGGTCTCAATATCAATCTGCCGGTGTTTGGACGTCTCAGCAACGGCCCTGTCATCAGCCGTGGGCGGGAATCCGCCAACGCCGACCAGCAAATCCGCAATCTCAGCATCAAGACGCCGCACCGTGGCGTTCTGGTTTCCAGCATGTCCGGCGGCAACCAGCAGAAGGTGGTCATCGGCAAATGGCTGAGCCACGGCGCCCGGCTTTTCATCTTCGATGAGCCGACCGTCGGCGTCGATGTCGGCACCAAGGCGGAAATCTACCGGCTGTTCGCGACGCTCCTCAAGCAAGGAGCAGGCATCATCCTGATCTCGTCCTATCTGCCGGAAGTTTATGAACTGGCTGACCGGCTCCACGTCTTCCGCCGTGGCCAGCTTGTTGGAAGCCATGATTTTCACGCCGCATCCCATGAAGATGTGCTTGCCGAGGCAATCGGCGTCTGAAGGCGGCCGAAGAACAAGACTGATGAGGGAGAATATCTAAATGGCCATCACTCCATCCGAGCCGGCTGCCGCCGCCCCGCGACGCGGGATGAATGTCCTTTTCAGCCTGACGCTGATCGGCCTTCTCCTCTTCCTCTGGATTGCGCTGGGTCTTGGGACGGCAAGCTTCTGGACGCCGCTCAACATCTCGAACCTGCTGCGCCAGGGTGCTATGACCGCAATCCTCGCCGTCGGCCAGACCTTCGTCATCATCACCGCCGGCATCGATCTGTCCGTCGGTGCGATCGTTGGCTTCTCCAGCGTCATTCTCGCATGGTTGCTCCAGGCCGGGGTTCCTCTCTGGATCGCGATCGCCCTGACGCTGATCATGGGTATCGCGATCGGCGTTTTCCATGGCTTCGGTATCGTGCGTATGGGGCTGCCGCCCTTCATCATCACGCTGGCGACGTTGACCTCGCTGCGCGGTATCGGCCTCCTTATCACGGATGGCTCGACGATCTCGATCACCCACGAAGGCTTCACCGCCTTCTCGCGCGCCAATTTCCTCGGCATTCCCAGCCTGTTCTGGATGGTGATCCTGGTGGCGGTGCCGGCTTATATCTTCCTGCATCTGAGCCGCTGGGGCCGTTACCTCTTCGCTGTCGGCTCCAACAGCGAAGCGGCCCGCCTGTCCGGCGTCAATGTCAACCGCACGATCTATATGGCCTATATCCTCTCGGCCGCCTGCGCGGCCTTCGTCGGTGTGCTGCTGGCCTCGCGCATCGGCATCGGCAACGCCACGCAGGCGGAAGGCTGGGAACTGCAGGCGATCGCCTCGTCGGTGATCGGCGGCACCAGCCTCTTCGGTGCCGTAGGCTCCGTGCATGGGCCGCTGATCGGCGCGTTCATTCTGGCGACGATCAACAATGGCGCCAACCTCCTGAACGTGAATTCGTTCTGGCAGCGCATCATCACCGGCCTGCTGATCATCGTCATCGTCTATTTCGACCAGCTGCGTCGCCGCGGCTCGCGCTGATTGCGACAACTGTTGCAGAACTGAGGGAATTCCATGAAAGCGGTGGTTTGCAACGAGCCGGGACAACTTGTCCTTGCCGATGTCCCGGCACTTGGTACGGTGCCGCCCGGCTGGGTTCGGCTTGCCGTCAGCCATGTCGGTATCTGCGGCACGGATTATCATATCTACGAAGGCAAGCATCCCTTCCTGCAATATCCTCGCATCATGGGCCATGAAATCTCGGCCCGGGTTGCCGAAGTGGGAGCAGGGGTTTCGCTTGAAAAAGGCAAGCTCGTCATCGTCAACCCCTACATTGCCTGCGGGAAATGTGGCGCGTGCCGGAAGGCGAAGCCGAACTGCTGCACCGATATCCGGGTGCTGGGAGTGCATACGGATGGCGCCCAGTGCGAGGAAATCCTCGTGCCGGAGGTTAATCTTTACCCGGCTGACGGTTTGTCGCCTGCGGCCGCAGCAACCGTCGAGTTTCTTGCCATCGGTGCCCATGCCGTCCGCCGCTCGCTTGCGCCAAAAGGTTCGCGTGCGCTTGTTATCGGCGCCGGACCGATCGGCCTCGGCACCGCCATCTTTTCGGGTATCGCCGGCCATGATGTGACGCTGGTTGATACCAGCAGGGAGCGGCTTTCCATGGCTGCGGACATCTTCGGTTTTGCAAAAGGCATTCTTGCGGACGATAAAACCGCAGAGGCGGTTTCAGCTGCAACCGATGGCGAAGGCTTCGACGTGGTCTTCGATGCCACCGGCTATGCCGGCTCCATGCAGAATTCCTTTGCCTATGTCGCCCATGGCGGATGTCTCGTCTTCGTCAGCGTCGTCAAGGATGACATCCGTTTCTCCGATCCGGAGTTCCACAAACGCGAAATGATGCTGGTGGGCAGCCGCAACGCGACGAAGGAGGACTTCGTGCATGTGGCCGACGCCATTCGGGCGGGTGAGGTGCCGGTCGATGCGCTGATCACCCATCGCACCACCTTGGAAAAGGTGGTCGAGGATCTGCCGCGCTGGGCGAAAGAAAAGACCGGGCTGGTCAAGGCCGTCATCGAAATCGCGCCGCAATGAGGGGAAGTGCGGGAAAAACCGGGGAAAGTTGACAGCTGTCACCTTTACCGATCGCCTCGCGAGTTTTGGGCAAGCAACTTCACGGATTATCAAAGGATCGGTGAAATTCTGCGTTCCGATGAGGACGAAAAGGCCATTTGGCGCCGCGGTAACAATTGTTGCGATGCACAAGAGATGCTATGCTCCAGCTGCCTGTCGGTGAAAAATAATCGGATGTCGTCGGCTGTGTATCGATGCTTTCTCCGGTTGCGGTAACAGGAGTGTTTCCCGTGTTCTATCAGCTCTATGAAATGAACCATGCGATGATGGCGCCCTGGCGTGCAACCGCAGACGCCATGCGCCTCGCTTATGCCAATCCGCTCAATCCGCTTTCCCATACCTATTTCGGCCGCGCGGCCGCTGCCGGCCTCGAAGTGTTCGAGCGCATGACGCGTCGCTACGGCAAGCCGGAGTTTGGCCTGCCGGAAACCGTGGTCGACGAACAGACCGTACAGGTGCGTGAAAAGATCGTCTGGCGCCAGCCCTTCTGCAATCTCATTCACTTCGAACGCGCTTTGCCCAAAGGCCGTGCCGCCGATCCCAAAGTCCTGATCGTTGCGCCGATGTCCGGTCATTATGCCACGCTGCTGCGCGGCACCGTCGAGGCGCTGCTGCCCAATTCGGATATCTACATCACCGACTGGATCGATGCGCGCACGGTGCCGCTTACCGAAGGCACGTTCGATCTCGATGACTACATCGATTACGTCATCGACATGCTGCATTTCCTTGGGCCGGATACCCATGTCATTGCCGTCTGTCAGCCGGCGGTGCCGGTTCTGGCGGCGGTTGCCGTCATGGAAGGCAATGACGATCCGCTTTCCCCGGCATCCATGACGCTGATGGGCGGCCCGATCGATACGCGCATCAACCCGACGGCCGTCAACCAGCTGGCCGAAAACAAGCCGATCAAGTGGTTTCAGGATAACGTCATCATGCAGGTGCCGTTTCCGCAGCCGGGTTTCTTGCGGCCGGTCTATCCGGGCTTCCTGCAGCTCTCCGGCTTCATGTCGATGAACCTCGACCGCCACCTGACGGCGACCAAGGATTTCTTCGAGCATCTTGTCAAGAACGATGGCGACGCCGCCGAAAAGCATCGCGATTTCTACGATGAATACATGGCTGTCATGGACCTTACGGCGGAGTTTTACCTGCAGACGGTCGAAGTCGTCTTCATGCGCCATGCGCTTCCCAAGGGTGAGATGATGCACCGCAATCAGCGCGTCGATACGACCGCGATCCGCAAGGTCGCGCTGCTGACCGTCGAAGGTGAAAACGACGATATCTCCGGTGTCGGCCAGACCAAGGCGGCGCAGACCATCTGCACCAATATTCCCGACGATATGCGCATGCACTATATGCAGCCGGATGTCGGCCATTACGGCGTCTTCAACGGTTCGCGCTTCCGCCGAGAGATCGCACCGCGCATCGTCGCCTTCCAGCGCCAGCATTCGCGCCGGGCAAAGCCGGTCGGCCGCGTCATCAAGGGCGGAAAGCCGGGCTGACACCGGCTTCATTCCGATTTTCCGGATTGCAATCAGGCGCTTGACCGATTTTGTGGGGCGCCTGGCTTGCGACGGGGTTATGCTGTTCCCACATCGTAAGGAGCAGGCCCATGGGGGCCTACTTTTTGAGTGAGGACCTCTGAACATGAATCAATCCGCATTGATCCGTCCGGACTGGACTCCCGCAACCATTGCGCTGATGGTGCTCGGCTTTGTGGTCTTCTGGCCGCTGGGTCTGGCCATGCTGGCATATATCCTGTTCGGCGAACGGCTGAAGTCGTTCAAGCGGGATGCCAATTCCACCGTCGATGGCGTGTTTTCTTCGTTCAAGCGCAACGGTCGCGGCCCTTGCCGTCCGCAGTTCCGCACCGGCAACGTCGCCTTCGATGATTGGCGCGATGCCGAGCTGACCCGTCTTGACGAGGAACGCCGCAAGCTCGACGAGATGCGCGAACAGTTCGACGAATATGTCCGCGAACTGCGCCGGGCAAAGGATCAGGAAGAGTTCGACCGCTTCATGCGCGAACGCAATTCCGGTGGCCCAGGCTCGGTGCCGGGCTTCCCTGCCCACTAGGCACGATCAAAGCCGGCGCTTCCGTGAGGCGCCGGCTTTTCAATATGCGCAGACCTGCCGAATCGGTTATCACGGATTCTATGTTTTCCCTGCTTCGCAAGACATCCGGGGCGAAAAAAAGCCCGCAGCCGACGACGCGCACGATCGATGTCGCCGGACGCCCGATGCCGCTGACCATCCGCCAGAATGCGCGCGCCACCCGCATGACACTGCGGATCGAACCCGGCGGACGGGAATTGAAGCTGACCATTCCGACCGGTCTTCCCGAACGTGAAATCAAGGCTTTTCTCGACCGGCATCAAGGCTGGTTGATGACCAAGCTTGCGCGCTTTTCCGGCGAGAGCGTGCTGGAGGAGGGCGGCACGATCCTGATCCGCGGCGTTGCCCATCGCATCGAGCGCACCGGCAAGCTTCGTGGCCTAACGGAAGCAATCGTTGAAGGCGACGAAGCCGTTTTGCGCGTCAGCGGTGCGCCGGAACATCTGCGCCGCCGCATCGCCGATTTTCTGAAGAAGGAAGCCCGCAAGGATCTGGAGCATCTTGTCCATATCCATGCCCGCATGGTTGGCCGCAAGGTCAAGTCGCTGAGCTTCAAGGATACCCGCAGCCGCTGGGGCTCCTGCGCCGCCGATGGCGCCTTGAGTTTCTCCTGGCGCATCGTCATGGCGCCGCCGAAGGTGATTGATTATCTGGCCGCCCATGAGGTCGCTCACCTTCGCGAGATGAACCACGGTCCGGATTTCTGGGCTCTTTGCGAGGAGCTATGCCCCGCAACCGCCGATGCGCGCCGCTGGTTGAAACGCAACGGCACGATGCTGCACGCGGTCGATTTCGATTAACCGAGACGCACTGGAACCCACGTTTCGCAGGCACTTTAGGCTCGACTCACGCGACATTTCATGCGACGTCCCTGCTATGAAGACGGAAGTGAAAATTTGCGGCTTAAAAACCGCCGATGCCATCGATCGGGCGGTAGAACTTGGTGCGACCCACACGGGGTTCATCTTCTTCGAAAAGAGTCCGCGGAATATCGAGCCTGATGACGCAGCCATGCTCGCGGACCGTATTCGCGGCAAGGCCAAGATCGTGGCTGTCACCGTAGATGCCGATAACGACTTTCTCGATGAAATCATCTCGGCGCTTTCCCCCGATATGCTACAATTGCATGGTCATGAGAGCCCTGAGAGGGTTTTGAACGTCAAGGCGGTTTATGGTCTGCCGGTGATCAAGGCGTTTTCGATCCGCGATGCAGACGATCTGAAGAAGATCGAGCCCTATATCGGCATTGCCGATCGTTTCCTGTTCGATGCCAAGGCGCCGAAGGGGTCGGAATTGCCCGGCGGCAACGGTGTTTCTTTCGATTGGCGCCTGCTCGATACGCTTGACGACAGCGTCGATTACATGCTTTCCGGGGGATTGAACGCGCAAAATATCGGTGAAGCCCTTGCGTTAACGGGCGCCAAGGCCATCGATACGTCGTCCGGAGTTGAAAGCGCACCGGGGGTCAAGGATCTGAAGCGCATGCAGGAATTTTTCGAAGCGGTGGCCTATGGGTCAGGCGCTACGCCAAGGAGCGAGACGTGAACGAGACGCCAAAACTGAACTCCTTCAAGGCCGGGCCTGACGAAGACGGCCGCTTTGGCATCTTTGGCGGTCGCTTCGTTGCCGAGACCCTGATGCCGCTGATCCTC
>JAVBSF010000417.1:0-7298 GCA_031556925.1 Pararhizobium sp. | reverse complement strand
CGACATGGCCGTGGCCAGCGACGACGCGCTGTTCTCCACCTCGGAAGTCAAGTTCGGCATCATCCCCGCCGTCATCAGCCCCTACGTGCTGCGCGCCATCGGCCCGCGCCACGCCCTGCGCTACTTCCAGAGCGGCGAACGGATCGACGCCCGGCGGGCGCTGGCCATCGGCCTGATCGGCGAAGTCGTCGCCGCCGGCGAACTCGACGCCTGCGTCGACCGCCTCGCCGAAGCCCTGCTGCTCGGCGGCCCGCTCGCCCAGAACGCCGCCAAGGAACTGATCGCCGCCGTGCACGGCCAGCCCATCGACACCGCCATCGGCGAAGAAACCGCCCAACGCATCGCCCGCCAGCGCGCCACCGACGAAGCCAAGGACGGCATCGCCGCCTTCCTCGACAAGCGGCCGCCGGACTGGATGTAAGAACGAACTCAGCAGCGCTGAACGGGCGGCGGCACTCCGGTCCGCCGCTTCACCCCCTGCAGCGCGAGGCACAACACGCTGCCAACTACTCTGCCGGCGACGAAAGTCGGCAAGCCGGCTCCGCGCCCCTTACCTCCAACGTTAGATAAGCCTCATTCCTCAAATCTGCCCACCCACGCCTTTAAATTTCTCGACAAAAGCGGCAATTTTCTGGAACACACTTTGCTTTTTCACCAGATACTGCGGGTTTAGCGGACTCATCTTGGGCAGGATCGCATTGAGTTCCGTGCCGCTGTCGCTGGCAAATTCCCGCTTGAGTGACGCCGTGACATAACGCCTCGCCGCTTCGGCATTCAAATTCTCGGCGCTGATCAACTCTTGCATTTCACGCTGTTGCTCCGCTTGGGCAAAGGCGAAAAAGGCGTCGATGACACTGGCTTTATCGCCAAGCGGGTCGAGGTCGGTTTGGTTAATAAAGTCGACCAGCAAACTCTCTTTGGCGCGGTTGCCCAGGCTGGCGCGAATCACTCGACGCACGTCCTCGACCAGTGAGGCTTTGTCCTTGACCTTTTTATTGTTCTCAAAAATCAACTCAAGAATGTAGTCCAGGTTGATCTCTTGTGACTTCAGCAGATCCACCTCAAAGACCACATCATCCCAATCGATGGTGGATTTTTCCTTTTCGGCGGAATTTTTTTCCCGACGCAACCAGTCGCGAACATCGTTGTAGATTGAGCGGTAGTCCTGGATTTTTCGCTCAGCAGGGATGTGGATGGCTTGCAGCGTTGCAAGGTCATCATCGCTTAAATAATGCGTGGCCTTGAATGCCTCAACCGCTTCCGCGTCGTTCATATCGACGCTTTGCAATGCCTTCAGGCTGGCAAATTCATCGTAATTTTGCAGTACGTTTTCAACACGCAAGTACTCGCCAAACAGCTTCGCGAAGGCCTTTTTATCCGACTCTTTTTCAATGGCCGCAGGGTCTGGAAAGCGCTGCTCCAACTCCCTCACAACGTCTACAAAGCCGCGCCGCGCTTCACCGGTCACTACATCGGTAAAGCCTTCCATGTACTCCTTGTAGCTCTTCTCAAGCACCACGTTCTTGGTATTTTTGTCGCCAAACAAGGTGATGGCGTCGATGGTCGCCTGCTCAAGGTCGCGGAAAGTAACGATATTACCGAAGGTTTTGGTGGCGTCCAAAATGCGATTGGTGCGCGAATAGGCCTGCAGCAGTCCGTGGTAGCGCAGGTTCTTGTCAACAAACAAGGTGTTCAGCGTTGGCGCGTCAAACCCGGTCAAAAACATGCCGACCACGATCAACAGGTCTACTTGCTCTTCGGCAGGTAGTCTCTTGCCACCATCATCCGCACCTTTGACGCGTTTTGCCAAGTCACGGTAGTAATTCTGGAAGCCTTTGGCATCGATGCTGAAGCTGGTTTTGAACAGCGCGTTGTAGTCAGCAATGGCCGCGCTCAAGAACTCCTTGGCGCTGCTGTTCATGGCTGTAACATCAAAGCTCTCATCTTGAATGTCGCCCACCGCATCCTGCTCTTCGTTAGCGGCAAACGAGAAGATGGTGGCCACTTTCAGGGGCTTGTCACTGTCCTTTTGCAAATCCCTGAGCGACTCGTAATACAGCTTGGCGGCATCCACGCTGCTCACGGAAAACATGGCATTAAAACCCTTGGAAGCCGCTTGCAGGCGATGGGTTTTCTGCCGAAAATTATTCAAAATGTACTGGGAAATCTCCCGGATACGGTCGGGGTGCAACAAGGCTTGCTTGTTTTCCGCAGCACTGAGCTTTTTCTCGTCCTGCTCCGTTTCAATGGCTTTGAACTGCGGACGCACATCGTTGTAGTCCACCTTGAACTTCAGCACCTTTTCATCTCGAATTGCATCGGTAATGACATACGAGTGCAACTCACGGCCAAACACGCTGGCGGTAGTTTCGGCACCCAGCGCGTTCTGCGGGAAGATCGGCGTGCCGGTAAAGCCAAACTGATAGAACCGCTTGAACTTCTTTTTCAGGTTCTTCTGTGCCTCGCCAAACTGACTGCGGTGGCACTCATCAAAAATAAAAACCACCTGCTTGCCGTAGATAGCCAAGTCGCCTTCGCTCTTCATCAGGTTGTTGAGCTTCTGGATGGTGGTGACGATGATCTTGTTGTCGTCCTTGTCCAGGTTGCGCTTGAGGCCCGCCGTGCTGTCTGAGCCGTTCACGCTGTCCGGTGAAAAGCGTTGGTATTCCTTCATGGTCTGGTAATCCAGATCTTTACGATCCACCACAAAAAACACCTTGTCGATAAAGTCCAGCTCAGTGGCCAGGCGCGCCGCCTTAAAACTGGTCAAGGTCTTGCCCGAGCCGGTGGTGTGCCAAATGAAGCCGCCGCTTTCCGTGCGGCTCCAGTTTTTGGCCTGATACGCGCTGTTGATCTTCCACAAAATGCGCTCGGTCGCCGCGATCTGATAGGGGCGCATCACCAGCAGCGTGGCGCTGACATCAAACACCGAATAATGCAGCAGCACATTGAGCAAGGTGTTCTTCTGAAAGAAGGTGGCGGTAAAGTCCTTCAGGTCTTTGATCAGGCTGTTATCCGCCTTCGCCCAATTCATGGTGAAGTCGAAACTGTTTTTGTTGCGCTGGGTAGTGTTGGCGAAATAACGGCTGTCGGTGCCGTTGGAGATCACAAACAGCTGCAAATATTTGAACAGAGAATGCTCGCTGTTGAAGCTTTCCTTGCTGTAGCGATGCACCTGATTGAAGGCTTCACGAATCGCCACGCCGCGCTTTTTTAGCTCCACCTGCACCAGCGGCAAACCATTGACCAAAATCGTCACGTCGTAGCGGTTGGCGTGGCTGCCGGTTTGCTCAAACTGCTTGATGACCTGCACTTTGTTGCGGGCAATGTTTTTCTTGTCCAGCAAGTAGATGTTCTGGATATGCCCATCGTCAAAGACAAAATCGTGGACATAGTCGTCGTGAATCTTGCGGGTTTTCTCGACGATGCCATCACTGGGCTTGTCCAGCCAGGTCTCGACAAGGCGCAGCCACTCACCCTCCAGGAACTGCACGTTATTGAGTGTTTGCAGCTGCACGCGCACATTGGCCAGCAAGGCCTCCGGCGTGTTCAGGCCGGGCAGGTAGTCGTAGCCCTGATTGACCAGATCCTGAATAAGCTCGCGTTCCAGATCGCCTTCGCTCTGGTAGCTTTCCGCAACCTTCCAGTCCTTGGCATATTTGTCCAAAACGATGAAGTTTTTGGACTCGGCAATGGTCTTGTAATCAGTCATGGGGCTTGTTCTCATTGTCGTGAATCAGCGCCGTCAGCTCGCTCTCAATCTCTTGCACCGTCGGCAACTGGGATTGCACCGACAAGGGAATGTCTTTGGTGATGATCAGTTGCACCTTCTTGTCGGTGTCTTTCAGTTGCTGGGCGACGTTGGTCAGCGTTTTGCTCATGTCAGGCCGCTACTTGTTCCGGCTTGGGAAAATGGAACAGCAGGTCGCGGTAATGCGCGTATTGCTTTTGGCGCAGTTCGATTTCGCGGGGCAAGCCTTCGGTGATGGAATTGGTGAGGGCGTCGAATTTGTCGAGGATGGAGACGATGCGGGCTTGTTTTTCGAGAGACGGGACTGGGATTTTGTAAGATTCAAAATCTTTTGCGCGCACATGAGGAACGCCAGCCCCCTTTCCCATGAGGTGTATTTTTGTCTGATCCCTTTTTAAAAAATGATAAAGAAATTTAGTGCTAATCACCTTGTTTTCAGGGTGAATGCTAAAAGCATCGGTGAGAAAGATGGGTTGGTTCCAGTAGCTAACAAGTCCTGCATATACCCCGGATCGGGCAATAACAATTGTCTCTCCAGCTCTGTTGCTTTTGTCATGGTAATAATTGTAGCTCGGGCCATTTGCAACGACGGGAACCTCCCCGGGATTCGTTTCCTTCTCTGTTATTGCGGTGCCCCGGAAAATTTCACCAATCTCCCCTAGCGTCTTCCACTCCACTTCGCCTTCTTCAAAACTCAACAATTGGTCGCGGTAGTGGTTGTATTGTTTTTTGCGGGCGGTAAGCTCGGCGGTAAGCTCGGCGGTAAGCTCGGTAAAGGCGTCCAGAATTCGGACGATTTCCGCCTGGATTTCAAGCGATTTTTTTGGGTTGCCTGGACAAGGGATGGGAATTTCTAGCCTTTCAACTGCGGCTATGGATAAGCGCGGAATGCTTGCCCTACGAACTTGAGATGAAATCTCATGCTGTTTAGTTAAAAGAAAGTGATACAGGTATTTGTTGTTGACAGCATTTTTTTCTGGGAAGAAATAGACATCATCCGCCGCCCAGAAAGCAAAATCGCTAAAACCAATCTCGCCCGCTGCTCCCGCAACAATCACAAAGGTTGCCCCAGCTTGTGCATTACTCTCATGGTAGTAGCCGAGCGGTTTCATGCTGTTCTGATAGACGGCATAACTGCCGACTTCTTCTAATTGGCTTTTGACGAGCCTTCTCCCGCGCTGAGGTGAAATTAACTCGCCTACCTCGATCCACTCCACCTCAACCCCATCCAGCAGCTTCTCCATAAAACTCACGCCGCTCATGCCTCCAGCCCCTCGCCTTCAATCTCCGCCACGATGACATCAATCTCCGCGCGCAGTTTGTCGATTTTGGCGACGGTGGTTTTCAGCTCGGCGTTGAGTTGGGCAATATCCACCACTTCGCGGGTGTCTTTGGCTTCAACGTAGCTGCTGACCGAGAGGTTGTAGTCGTTGGCGGCCACCTGCTCAAACGGGATGGATTGGGCAAAGTGATCCACATTCGCTTTGCTGTCGAAGGCCTGCATGATCTGGTCGATGTGCGCGTTCAGCAGCACATTGTTGTTGGTTTCTTTTTTGAACAGGCCGCTGGCGTCGATGAATTGGGTGGTGGTGTCGGTTTTGTGTTTGGACAGCACCAGAATATTCACGGCAATGGTGGTGCCAAAGAACAGGTTGGGCGCCAGCGCAATCACGGTTTCCACATAGTTGTGGTCCACCAGGTATTGGCGGATTTTCTGCTCGGCGCCGCCCCGGTAAAAGATGCCGGGGAAGCACACAATGGCGGCGCGGCCTTTGCTGGAAAGGTAGCTGAGGGCGTGCAGCACAAAGGCAAAGTCGGCCTTGGATTTGGGGGCGAGCACGCCGGCCGGGGCAAAGCGGTCGTCGTTGATGAGGGTGGGGTCGTCGCTGCCGATCCATTTCACCGAGTACGGCGGGTTGGAGACGATGGCGTCAAAGGGTTTGTCGTCGCCAAAGTGCGGGGCGATGAGGGTGTTGCCCAGTTGGACGTTGAATTTGTCGTAGTTGATGTTGTGCAAGAACATGTTCATCCGCGCCAGGTTGTAGGTGGTGTGGTTAATTTCTTGCCCAAAAAAGCCTTCTTCAATGGTGTGGGCGTCGAAGTGCTTTTTGGCTTGCAGCAGCAGCGAGCCCGAGCCGCAGGCGGGGTCGTAAATTTTGTTGACGCTGGTTTGCTTGTGCATGGCGAGCTGGGCAATCAAGCGGGACACATGCTGCGGGGTAAAAAACTCGCCGCCGGATTTACCGGCGTTGGCGGCGTAGTTGGAGATGAGAAATTCGTAGGCATCGCCAAACAGGTCGATGTGGCTGGCGTTACTTTCTTCATAAAAGTCGTGGCCAAAGTCCAGCTCGGCCACGCCTTTGAGTACGGCGGCTAGGCGGGCGTTTTTGTCTTTCACGGTGTTGCCAAGGCGGTTGCTGGTGGTATCGAAGTCGGCAAACAGGCCTTTGATGTCGTGCTCGGAGGGGTAGCCGTTGGCGGACGCTTCAATGGCGGTAAAGAGGGTGGCCAGGTCGGTGTTGAGGCTTGGATTGGTGTGGGCGCTGGCGGCTACCTTGGCAAACAGCTGGCTGGGGTAGATGAAGTAGCCCTTGGTTTTGATGGCGTCGTCTTTGATGTCGGGCGTGATGACGTGGTCGGGCAGCTCCGCATAGTGGATGCTTTCGTCATCGGCTTCGATGTAGTTGACAAAGTTCTCACTGATGAAGCGGTAGAACAGGGTGCCGAGTACGTATTGCTTGAAGTCCCAGCCGTCGACGGCGCCCCGCACATCGTTGGCGATTTGCCAGATCTGGCGTTGCAGGGCGGCGCGTTGTTGGGTGCTGGTCATGGGTTGTTTCCTGTTTCGATATAGTCCATATGGTCATTCCATCGCAACTGGAAGTGACTTTAGTCTGGATTGTTGCGGACGGCTGCACGGCTATGGCACGCGGAATGCGTAATTCTAAGAGCTACACGCCATTCTCATGACTCCCCCAGTACCTCCCAGCCGCCCCCCAGCGCCTTGACCAAGCCCACGCTCGCCGCCAGCCGGCGGTTGCGGATGTTGAGCAGGTTGCTTTCGGCGGTGAGCAGCGTGGTTTGCGCCTGCACGACGTCGAGATAGGTCACGGTGCCGGCGCGGTACTGGTTGCTGACGATGTTCAGCGAGGTTTTCGCCGCGTTGCGGGCGGCTTCCTGCGTGTGCTGCTCCTGCGCCAGAACGCGCAGGGCGACGAGGTTGTCCTCGACTTCCTGGAAGGCGGTCAGCACGGTCTGGCGGTAGCTGGCGACTTCGGCGTCGTAGGCGGCCTCGGCGCCGCGCCTGGCGGCGCTGCGGGCGCCACCGTCGAACAAGGTGGCCGCGAGCTGCGGGCCGACCGACCAGATCCGGTTCGGCAGCGTGATCCAGTCGGCGTAGGAACTCGACTGGTAGCCGCCCTGCGCCGACAGCGTCAGCGTCGGGAAGAAGGCGGCGACGGCGACGCCGATCTGGGCGTTGGCGGCGGCCATGCGGCGCTCGGCGGCGTCGATGTCGGGGCGGCGCTGGAGCAGCGTGGACGGCAGG
>JAVBSF010000325.1:0-5951 GCA_031556925.1 Pararhizobium sp. | reverse complement strand
GATGCCGAGAGCGACCGTCCGCTGGAGAAGGCCGGCGAACCCCTCGAATGTCAGCTGGGATAGCTGCCCTGTCACGACGGCTGCGCCAAGATAGATGATGGCGGCAAGCGCGAGGATGACGGCTGGCACCGGCAGGGAGGGCATTCGGGAATGGTTACGATGAGAGGAGGATATAAAGGTCATGCAACTGCCGCCTTTCGCCCGCTCGGCTCCGTGATCCCAAGCGCAAGGGCCATGACGGCCTCCTCGCTTGCTCCTCTGTCGAGTTCCCCTGAAATACGGCCCTGGTGCATCACGACGATGCGATCACTGACGCCGACGACTTCGGGAAGATCGGAAGAGACCATCACGATCGCGCGACCGGAATCGGCGAGCCTCCGCATGATCTCGTAAATCGAGGCCTTGGCGGCGACATCGATGCCGCGCGTGGGTTCGGTAAAAATCAGAATTTTCGGGGCCTGCGCCAGCCAGCGGCCGATAATGGTTTTCTGCTGATTGCCACCGGAAAGTGTGCCGATCTCCTGGGCGTAGTCGCCCGCGCGAACATCCATGTTCCTCAGCGCCAGATCGGTCTCGACGCGTGTAAGCCCCGCACGATGCGGTCGGGAGAATACCCGCGCCATGCCCTGCAGCGTCAGGAGCGCATTGTCGCGCACCGACTGGCGAAGGACGAGGCCCTCACGCTTTCGGTCACCCGGCAGATAGCCGATCCCCGCCGCGATCGCCTGGCGGGGCGATTTTACCGAGACGACGCTTCCCTCCACGGAAAGCGATCCCTCGGTCAAGGGATCATCGCCGAAAATCGCCTGCGCCAATGCGGCCTTGCCGGAATCCTCCAGGCCCGCGACCCCGACGATCTCGCCGGCCCGCACACGCAGGTCGATATCCCGCAGGGTGGCATTGCCGCCGCCGGATACGTCGAGAAGAACATCGCCTTGGTCCGCATGTCCTGCAGCGGGAAAAAACTCGTTGATGTCACGCCCAACCATCGCCGTGACGATCGCATCGATCTCGACGTCGCGACGCGGCCGGGTCCAGACCTTTCGGCCATCCTTGAGCACGGTCACGCGATCTGCGATCGCCATGACTTCCGGCATGCGATGCGAGATATAGACGATGGCAACGCCCTCCGCCCTCAGCTTGCTCACGAGCTGGAGAAGTGCGCGCGCGTCACGATCATCAAGGGCGGCCGTCGGTTCGTCCATAACCAGGACCGTGGCATCCAGCAGCAGCGCCTTGGCGATTTCGACAAGCTGCTGCTCCGCGATCGACAACGCCGATACCTGGGTGGAGGGTGACAGGCTCGACCCAAGTCGGCGCAATAGCTCCTGTGTGCGCCGCTCCATGCGCTTGCGATCCAGAATCCCGTAACGGGTCGGCTCCTGACCGGCAAACACGTTTTCCGCAACCGTTCGGAAAGGCATCAGGCTGAGTTCCTGATGGACGATCGAGATGCCGGCCGCGCGCGCTTCCCGCGGATGTCTGAAATCGGTGATTTTACCGCCGATCCGTAACTGACCGCTATCGGGCCGATAGACGGCGCCGAGGATTTTCATCAGCGTTGATTTTCCGGCGCCATTCTCGCCGCAAAGCGCATGCACCTCCCCCGCCTGGCAATCGAAATCAACGCCATCCAGTGCCCTTACACCCGGAAAGGATTTGCTGATTGCCCGCATGTCGAGTGCCGGAGTGACGGTCATGCCGACACCTCATTTCCGGGCTGCGAGAGTCGCTCGCCCGCAGCAGACCATTCGCGCCGGATGAAGGCGATACTTTCGGAAAAAAGCCGGTCGGCGTCATCGAACAGATTACGCCAGACACGGGTGGCCCCGGCCAGCTCCGGAACCGAACGCCCGAAGGCCTCGACCGTCAGCCAACCATCGTAGCCGCACCGCCGCAAGGCATCGAAATGCTGCGCGAAAGGAACATGGCCCGTGCCGGGAATACCGCGGTCGTTTTCCGAGATGTGGTAGTGATTGATCTCGTGGTGGTAAAGTTCGTAAGTCGCGGCCGGATTCTTCTCCTCGATATTGGCGTGGAACGTGTCGAACATGTAGCCGTAATTGGGGTGATCAACCGCGCGATAAATCTGCGAGGCATGTTCAGTCGTGGACATGACATAACATTCGAATCGATTGACCGCTTCAGCCGAAATCTTCACTCCGGCGGGCATGGCGTATTCCGCAAGGGCGCGCATCGCCTCGACGCAATGGGCGCGCTCGTCCACCGTCGCGGCTGCCCCGGTGAAAACACCGACCGGGGAATGGACCGGGCCGGCAATGATTTCTCCACCCATCGCATGGGTGCAATCGACAAGCCAGCGATGGTGATCGCGCGCGCGGGCGCGAACGTTCGGATCTTTGCTGATCGGGTTGGCAGCGGGCGGAACGGTACCGGCTGTCGCAACGCAGAGCCCGAGATCACGCAGCAGATGACCGAGCGCCGTATAGCGCGCTACATCGCCGGACATGACCGGCACCTCGACGCCATCGTAACCCAGAGCCTTGAAACGCTCGAGCTGCCGGGCATGCTCCACGGTAATATCAGCGCCGAGAACCAAAAGGTTGAAACCGACCTTCAATACATTTCCTCCAGACATCGCCAAGAGCAAAAGGCAAGCTGCCCATTCTCCTCCCCACGGCGATCGCTCGTTTTCAGGACTGTGACCGATTCCGACAGCGATTGCTTGCGGCATTGAACACTGGTAAAAATCTTAAATCATTTTCCTGCGTTGGGAGGCGCTCGGATGAACAAGCACACGACGATCACGGCTTCGGCCGACCGGCCATCGGTTTTCCGCCAGCCCGGTTCGATGATGTATGCGGACAATTGCCGCGATCTCCAGACAGCAGCACAGCGGGGTGAGGTTGAACTGAACGCCTGGACGCGTGGAAGCTACCCCGGAATACCGCTCGGCGAGCGTTTGCCCGGCATCTGCACAACAGGATACTGGGATGCGAAATATTCCCAGAACTGGGGCCTTAAGCGCCACTGCAACGAAGGGTTCAAGATTGCCTATCTGTCTCGCGGAAACCTGCGGCTGGTCGTAGACGATGAAAGCTACATGCTCGAACAGGGCCAGTTCATCGTTATCCGTCCATGGCAGCTTCATGCGATTGGCGATCCGACTGTAGGCGCAAGCCGTCTGTTGTGGCTGATCCTCGACGCCGGCCTGCGCCGGCCGAGCGAAGACTGGCACTGGCCGGATTGGATGGTTTTTTCGCAGGATGAAAGGCAACGGTTGAGCGAACTCCTGTCGCAGAACAATCAACCGGTCTGGGACGGCGGCAGCGAATTGAACGCCGCCTTTGAAGCCGTTCCGCAAATCCTTCTCGCACGCACGCCCGAAAGTGGCGAGACCCGCCTGAAAGTCGCGATCAACACCATCATGCTCGGCCTTCTTGAGCGGATGACAGAGCAGGCGCCGGCGCTTGATCCGGACCTTTCCACCTCCCGGCATACGGTCGCGATCTTCCTCAGGCGGCTGGCGATGAACACGGCGGAAAACTGGACGCTGGAGATTATGGCGGAGGAATGCGGCCTGTCGCGCACGCGGTTTGCTGACTATTGCAAACGCCTGACGAACATGAGCCCGGTGCAATACCTGCAGCATCTGCGTCTCGAACAGGCGGCAGCCATGCTTCGCCTTCCGGACCGCGGTAGCGTCACCGAGATCGCATTTCGTTGCGGATTCAATTCCAGCCAGTATTTTTCAAACGCATTTCGCAAGCGCTACGGCCACGCGCCGATGATGACGGGTCAGGGATAAAGCGGCTGGAACTCGCCGGCCGGGATCGGCCGACGGCAGCCTACAACGAAAAGCTGCCCGTCGCCGAGGTTGCCCGGTACACGGCATCACGCAACGCGTTCGGAAAATCGCCGCTCATACCGATAGGTGTCGTGTTGGTGAGAACCACAACGGGCAATTCCGCCTCCGGATCGACGAACCAGTGATGCCCGTAAACGCCGCCCCAACGCCATGAGCCGGCCGTGGAACGGCGGCCACTTTTTGATCGGTAAGAACGGCAAATCCATGAGAGTAGCGCCATGGCTATGCTCAGACTTTGTTTTCGAAGGAAGCTTCGAGATCGTTCGCGATCGCCCAAACGCCGCGATAGGACCGCTCAATCTCCGCCTACTCGCAGGCGGCCAGTTCGGCTTCCTTGATCCGGGGATAGTTATAAGCATTGACCTTCGACGTCAGATATCCGGCTCCGACCAGTGCTTCTGCCAATTTGATCGCCGCGGTCACACCGTCGATGACAGGCACGCCGGTTGCTTCCCGCAATCGATCGCAAAGTGACGACATGCCAGCGCAGCCGAGGATGATGGCCTCCGCCCGATCTTCGCGCTTCGCCGCCTCGATCTCGCGGATCAGCATCAGTTCGGCCCCGGCCGGGTCTTCCTCCAGCCCGAGGACGGGAAGATTGATGGCGCGAACATTGCGGCAATGGCGCTCCGCACCGTAGTCGCTGACGAGATCCTCGATGATGGGGATCGAGCGTGGCAGCGTTGTGATGATCGAGAAGCGGCGGCTGATGGTCATGGCAACTTGCACGGCGGCCTGGCAGATGCCGATCACCGGCCCGCACGCCACTTCCCGCGCGGCATGCAGGCCCGGATCGTCGAAGCAGGCGACGACATAGGCATCGACGCCCAGACGCTCGCCCTTGCGAATTTCATCCAGCATGCCCGGCACCGCCATCGCTTCATCCGCACCGCCCTCGATGCTGACCGGCGTATTGATGGGGTTGACGGCCGAAACATCCGTCTCCCGCTGCTTCACGCGGAGCGCGCTGTCCAGCGCCTGGGCGGTCATGGACGCGGTGGAATTCGGATTGATCAAACGAATATGCATGAGGTCGAACCTTTCAAAGCCCTTATTTGTCTTGCGGCTTGATGAAGTCGGCAATCGGTGGGGCCGTCAGGACAAACTGACGGTCCGACGTGATGTAGTTGTCGGCGTGCAGGCGGGCGATCGGCTGGTAGCGCTCCGGGTCGACATAGCGCCCTTCATCATCCAGGCATTCGCGGCGGACATGCATGTGGACGACTTCGCCAAGAACGAGGGTACGACGCGGATAATCGATCAGCCGTTCGACCTTGCATTCGAAAACGCAAGGAGCCTCCGCAGGGTAGCTCGCATCGATCTTGCTGCAGGCCTCGGCCGTCAGCCCTGCCATCGAAAGTTCGTCGATCTCGTTGTCGAAGCCCAGGCCGCACACCAGCATGTGCTGGGAAATCGCCATATCCACCATCGAGATCGCGAATTCCTGTGTGCGACGAATGTTGGCCATCGTGTCCTTCTCCTCGCCAGAGAGGCGCGGCTGGATGCCCAGAACCACGATCGGCGGATCGTGGGAGAAGACGTTGAAGAAGCTCATCGGCGCCGCATTGTTGTGACCGGCCTCGGAACGGGTCGTCACGAGGGCAATCGGGCGCGGACCGATGAAATTCGTCAGCAGACGGTAGCGGCTTTGAGGCTCAAGCTCGGTAAAGTCGAATTCCATGATCGGGTTCCAATTTATGATTTACAATATCGTTTCATATTGTTGACAATTCTGCAATCAAAATCCTGTTGTTACAGTTGACTTTTTCCATCGCATCACGCTTCTCTAGCCCCAATGGGGAGTGAATTTGATGACCGAGCCAACCGGCCCTTCCACGCAGCAAATTGTCGAGAAAGTCTGGCTGTCCATCGCCGAGCGCCGGTTGCGTCCCGGCGTGCAGCTGAAGGAAGAGCAGCTTGCCGCGATCTTCAATGTCAGCCGCGCCCGCATCCGCCAGGCACTGACCGTTCTGGAGCGCGACGGCCTCGTCACCATCATTCCCAATCGCGGCGCTTTTGTCTCCAAACCCTCCGTCGAGGAAGCGCGCGATGTGTTCTTCGTGCGCCGCACGGTTGAGCGCTGCGTCGTCGAACGCCTCTGCAAATCGGTCTCCAAGGCCGA
>JAVBSF010000222.1:0-9646 GCA_031556925.1 Pararhizobium sp. | reverse complement strand
CATGCTCAACACCTGCCCCGCCTGCGGCAGCGGCAGTCTGTTCGGCAAGTTTCTTAAGAGCGTCGAGAATTGCGCTGCCTGCGGCGAGCGGCTCGATCACCACCGCGCCGATGATTTTCCGCCCTATATCGTCGTGACGATCATGGGACATCTCGTGCTCGGCGGTTTCATGGCAACCGAAATGCTGGTCACCATGTCCAACTGGGCGCATCTGGCGATCTGGGTTCCGATCACCATCGTCGGCTCGCTGGCGCTGATGCAGCCGGTCAAGGGCGGCGTGATCGGCCTGCAATGGGCGCTGCGCATGCATGGTTTCGGCGGCAACGACGATGCCCCCGAGGACGTATTGCCCACGGGAGACCGGTGAGCGTGGCTGCGGCAGAGGGATCGCAGGACGGCGGATCGCAAGCGGGCAAGCCGGTAGCGCCGCGCCCACGCGTGCTGCGGCCGCGACCGGCGGCCTCCCTGATGCTTCTCGACCGCTCGCAGGATACCGTGCGTGTCCTGATGGGAAAGCGCAGCAAGGCCCATGTCTTCATGCCGAATCTGCACGTCTTTCCCGGCGGGCGGCGTGATCCCGGCGATCACAGATTGCCCTTTACGGGAGAACTGCACGGCGCTGTGCAGCAACGGTTGACCCTCGCTGCGGGAGGCAGCAGCTCCCCGGCCCGCCTTCGGGCCATCGCCATGGCCGCGCTGCGCGAGCTGCATGAGGAGGCGAACGTCGCCGTCGGCAAACCTGCCGAAACCGGCAACGCGCCGCTTGCCTTTCTTCCCGATCTCACAAACTTGCGCTATATCGCCCGGGCCATTACGCCGCCCGGCCTGCCGCGACGGTTCGATACCCATTTCTTCGCGCTGTTTGCCGATGAAGCAGATATCGACCCCGCCGCCGTCCGCGACAGTCAGGAGCTTGAGGATTTGCGCTGGATCGGCCTCGACAATCTTTCGGTGGTGCAGGTGCCCGATATCACCGCGATCATCCTGGAAGAGCTGAAGGCGGCGCTTCAGGCCGATACCGCGCTTGCCTTCGACCGGCCTGTTCCGTTCTTCCATACCCGACGCGGGCGCTTCGTTCGCGATCTGCTCTAAGGATACCGCCTGCATGCCACAGCCGACGTCCGGTACATCAGCACCGGTTGAGGACATCCACTGGCCATCGCTGATCGCGGCAATCGCATCGATCACGGCTGTCGGCATTGCCATCGGCCTGGGCCTGCCGCTGCTCAGCATCATCATGGAAAAGCGCGGCATCTCGCCCACCCTGATCGGCCTGAACTCCGCCATGGCGGGCCTTGCCTCCATGGCGGCCGCGCCCGTCACGACCAAGCTCGCCCATAAATTCGGCGTTGCCAGAACGATGCTCTGGGCCGTCCTCTTTGCGGCAGTGAGCGCACTTGGCTTCTACTACATCACAAATTTCTGGCTATGGTTCCCGTTGCGCGTCGTCTTTCACGGCGCAATCACCGTGCTTTTCGTGCTCTCCGAATTCTGGATCAACGCAACCGCGCCGTCGTCCCGCCGAGGCCTCGTGCTTGGCATTTACGGCACGGTGCTATCGCTTGGCTTCGCCACCGGCCCGCTGCTGTTTTCGATCCTCGGCAGCGACGGCATCCTTCCTTTCGCTGTCGGCGCGGGCGTGATTCTGCTGGCAGCGATTCCCATCTACCTCGCCCGCGGCGAAAGCCCCGTTCTGGACGAAAAGCCGGAACGGCACTTCCTGCGCTACGTCTTCCTTGTCCCGACCGCGACAGCGGCCGTGTTCATCTTCGGCGCGGTCGAATCGGGCGGCCTTTCGCTGTTTCCGATCTATGGCACACGCGTCGGCTTCACCGAATCGCAGGCGGCGCTGCTGCTGACGGTAATGGGGATCGGCAATTTCATCTTTCAGATCCCGCTCGGCATGATTTCCGACCGCATCAAGGACCGCCGCAACCTGCTGGCGCTGCTGACGGTCATCGGCTTCGTCGGGGCACTCTGTCTGCCCGTCCTCAGCGAAAGCTGGATTCTGATGGCGGTGGTGCTGCTGTTCTGGGGCGGCTGCGTCTCGGGGCTCTATACGGTCGGCCTCAGCCATCTGGGCTCGCGCCTGCACGGCGCCGACCTTGCGGCCGCCAATGCCGCCTTCATCTTCTCCTATGCGGTTGGCACTGTCGCCGGGCCGCAGGTGATCGGCGCGGCGATGGATGTCACCGGAAATCACGGTTTTGCCTGGGCGATTGCCGCATTCTTCGGGCTTTATGTGATACTCTCCGTCGTCAGGATCGTTTTAAACCCAAAACGGACTTGACTTTTCGGGCGCGATTTGTAGTTTCGCGCCAAGTTTGCCGGGCCCATCAACGGACCTTCCCGGCTTTTGTTTTTTATAAAAGGCAGGAAGACCATGGCGAAAGCTGCAAAAATCAAGATCAAGCTGCTGTCGACAGCCGACACCGGTACGTTCTACGTCACCACCAAGAACAGCCGCACGATGACCGACAAGATGACCAAGACCAAGTACGATCCGGTCGTCCGCAAGCATGTCGAATTCAAGGAAACCAAGATCAAGTAAGATCTTGATGCGCGGTTTGCGATCCTGCGGATCGCGGCGGCACAGTCCGAAAAGAGGCGCCGGCCCGCAAGGCCCCAGGCGCCTTTTTTATTGCTTGCAGGCGGACGCCGGGCATAAAAAAACGCCACCCCTTGGAGGGCGGCGTTTTTTTAATGGGCGTCGGCTGATACCGACCGCGGCACGAGGAACCGCATTGGTCACTGATCAGCCGACAAACCCCACGACCCAGGAGATGCGGCGGACCTGAGCATCATGGGGTAACCGCTGAGAGTAATGGTCTCTCTTGCATATGAGAATTGCCTGAAACGGAAAAAAAATCAATGAATTCTTAACCTAAAACGCTGGACGATCACTCGCAAGGTTAATTATCGCAACCGCAGGCCGCAGCTTTTCGACCATCCATGTCGCAGCAACATTCCCTTTCGGCCGGGACATCAGATGTTTATAATGAATTCATGCACTTGAGACAGCTCAGCGCGGACGTTGTTTCCCACGTAAACATTTCTCATCAAGCCATTGAAAAACATTCCGTATTTTTACTTTTAAAGGAACAACCCATACGTTACCTTCAGGCTTGAAATTCCGGCCGCAGGTTCGTGTTCGCCTCCTCAGAAGCGCATTGGCGCGCAAAAGCCGGGGCTATTCCTCAGGCTCCTGATGAATATTGTGGAAAACTACCTGCGGATGCTCAAAAATCAGCCTTACGCAAGCTCAGGCGGCCGCGGCGACGACCTGATTCCTGCCATTGCTCTTGGCTTGGTAAAGAGCGGTGTCGGCCCTCTTGAGCAAAGCTTCCGGTGTATCGCCCTCAAGATTGAGCGTGGCGATACCCAGTGACGCGGTAATCCCGAGCGCCACGGCACTGTCATTCAGCATGAATGGCTGACCTTCGACGATGCCGCGAAGACGTTCGGCTATGATCGCCGCCATATCGCCCGGTGTATCCGGCATCACGACCACGAACTCTTCTCCGCCATAACGGCACGCAAGGTCCGCGCCCCGGACAGTTCCACGAACGCGACGAGCGAACTCCCGCAGTACATCGTCGCCGGCATCGTGGCCGTAGCTATCGTTGACGCCCTTGAAGCGATCGATATCGGTTATGCAAACAGACAAGGGGCGACCGCGCGCGATTGCCCTATCAACCAGAATTTTAAGATGATTGTCGAGATATCGACGATTGTGCAGGCCGGTCAGTCCATCTGTAACGGCCAGCTCGATCGTCTGCCGCACGCTGGAACGCAGGCGGTCGTTGTAATGCTTGCGGCGGATCTGTGTCAGGCTGCGGGCCACCAGTTCGTTCGGATCCACCGGGCGAACGAGATAGTCGGTCACACCGAGATCGAGCGCGCGCACGACCATATCCTCATGTCCCTGCTCGGCAATCAAGAGCACCGGAATATAGCGGGTACGCTCCAGCGAGCGCAGCTGTGAGCACAGGCGCAAGGGATCGTAGTCGTCGAAATTGCTGTTGACGATGACCAGATCGAAGCTGCGCTCGGCCGCCTCGAAAAGAGCGGCTTGTGGATCCGACATCGCAACGACCTCGGCAATGGGGCTCAGCGCCCGGCTCAGGCGATCCTGCGAGCCTGCACGGCCATCGACCAGCAGCACATTGCCGCGCTCGTCCGGACGGTCGGTTCGGTTCAGATCCTGAAGGCCGACGCTCTGGGCCGTTTCCGCGCGAAGCCGCACTTCGTCACTCACATTCTTCCGACGCACCAGGCTTTGGACTCGCGACATCAGCGGCAGGTCGTTGACGGGCTTCGTCAGGAAATCGTCCGCACCAGCCTTCAGGCCGCGGACGCGATCGGACGGCTGGTCCAGCGCCGTCACCATGACGACCGGGATATGCGACGTGCGGCTGTTCGCCTTCAAGCGCTCGCAGACCTCAAACCCATCGATACCGGGCATCATGATATCCAGGAGAACCAGATCGACCGGCTCGCGCTCGCAGATCGCCAGCGCTTCATAGCCATCCTTCGCCGTCAGGACGTCGAAATACTCCGCCAGAAGCCGCGCTTCCAGGAGCTTCACGTTTGCAGGTATATCGTCGACGACAAGGATACGCGCGGTCATGTCAGGTTCCTGTCAATTCTCCGGGTTGCCGATGCGCGGACAAGGCATCCCACCATAGATATATCAGGCGTCGCCCAGATACGTTTTGATGGTGTCGATGAACTTCGGCACCGAAATCGGTTTCGAAACATAGGCTTCGCACCCGCCCTGACGAATGCGCTCCTCATCGCCCTTCATGGCGAAAGCCGTCACGGCAATGACAGGAATGACATGCAGCTCGTCATCTTCCTTCAGCCATTTGGTTACCTCAAGCCCGGAAACCTCCGGCAGCTGGATATCCATGAGAATGAGATCAGGCCGATGCTTGCGGGCAAGATCGAGCGCCTCCATGCCATTGCGGGTCTGGATCGTGGTGTATCCCGTTGCTTCGATAAGGTCGCGAAAGAGCTTCATGTTGAGCTCGTTGTCTTCGACAATCATAACCTGCTTGGGCATTGGCATCCCTTGTCCCGCATTCCAACTTGCGTCACCATTCTGTGTATATAGGGTGCTGCATCATCGGTTTCATCTTGGCTGGATTGGCACCCTAACGCTATTTGGTTGAAAAAGCGGAAATATCCGCTGGGAAAACATCACCGATGACAAAAGGTATCACCATGACGCCACCGGATGAGGTCGCGATCGCCATTCTGGGCTGGCTTGCCGGCGAACCGGAACTTCTGGGCCGCTTCATGGCCTTGACGGGAACGGAACCATCGTCGCTGCGCCACGCCATGGGCGATCCCGGCTTCATGGCAGGATTGGTGGATTTCCTGATGCAGCACGAGCCGACCCTTCTTGCCTTTTGCGAGGCCACCGGCAGGAAGCCGGAGGACGTGGTGCGCGCCCATGCGGCCCTCTCCGGCCCCATGGACTATTGAAGCATGTCCGGCATGCCATGCTTCGATCATATCCAGCTGACGGGGCGACCGTTGATTGTCTGCGATATCGACGAGGTGGCGCTGGAATTCATCACGCCGTTTCGTAATTTCCTGCTCTCCCAGGGGCATGACCTGCTTGCCCGGTCATTCCGGCTTCAGGGCAATGTGGTGTTCACGGAGACGGGGGAGCCGATTGCCGAAGCCGGAATGAAAGCGCTTCTGGAAGCCTTCTTCCTTACACAAGACGCATGGCAGACCCCTGCCCCGCGCGCTGTCGAGACCCTGGCGGCGCTCGCGGCCGACGTCGACCTGGTTTTTTTGACCGCCATGCCGCCGCGCCACACCGCGCTTCGCCGCAAGCTGCTCGACCAGCATGGGCTCACCTACCCGCTGCTGGCGACGGAGGCTCCCAAGGGACCGGTGATCAGACAACTGATCTCGGATGTAACGGTTCCCACGGTGTTTATCGACGATATCGCGCGCAATCTCCAGTCCGTGCGCGAACATGTCCCGGAATGCCTGCTCATCAACCTCATGGCGAACGAGGATTTTCGCCTGATGTCACCGTTCCCCGGCGATGGAATCCTGATCGCCGAAAGCTGGGCCGAGGCGGAAGTCATCATCCGTCGGCATCTTTTCGACACGCCCCTCGCGAGATGAATGCAGGCATAAGAGGGCCACGATCAGAAAGATGCGGGAAGGCCGAGCCGACCCGTTTCGATCCCCCGGAAATTGCAGTAGTGTGGCAATGTTCAATCTTTGTTCCGAGCCATGACCGACCCCCATTTCCCCGTAGCCGGCTTTTGTCGCGATTGCCTGAGCGAGCAGGCAACGGACGCACGGCGTTGCCGCGCCTGCGGCAGCCCGCGCCTGCTCCGGCATCCGGAATTGAACGAACTGACGCTCGCGCATATCGACTGCGACGCCTTTTACGCCTCGGTGGAAAAACGCGATAATCCGGAACTGGTGGACAAGCCCGTCATCATCGGCGGCGGGAAACGCGGGGTCGTCTCCACCGCATGCTATATCGCGCGTATCCACGGCGTACGCTCGGCCATGCCGATGTTCAAGGCGCTCGAGGCCTGCCCGCAGGCCATCGTCATCAAGCCAGACATGGAGAAATACGTTGCCGTCGGGCGCCAGGTGCGCGCCTTGATGCAGGAATTGACGCCACTGGTGCAGCCGTTGTCGATTGACGAGGCGTTTCTGGAACGGAAGGGCACGGAGCGGCTTCACCATGCATCCGCCGCGATGACACTGGCGCGGTTTGCGCGCCGCGTCGAAAGCGAGATCGGCATCACGGTTTCCGTGGGTTTGTCCTATTGCAAGTTCCTCGCCAAAGTCGCCTCCGATCTGCAGAAACCGCGCGGTTTTTCCGTGATCGGAAAGACGGAGGCGCTGGATTTCCTGCGGGAAAAGCCGGTGACGATGATCTGGGGCGTCGGCAAGGTGTTTGCTGCGACGCTGGAACGCGACGGGATCAGAACCATCGGTCAGCTGCAGACTATGGACGAGGCCGATCTGATGCGGCGCTACGGCAGCATGGGACAGCGTCTCTCCCGGCTATCCCGCGGCAACGACGACCGCCCCGTGGAAATCAACGGCGAAGCGAAAAGCGTTTCGGCGGAAACCACCTTCAATGACGATCTCTGCGATTATGACGACCTCGTCGTGCATTTGCGCCGGCTTAGCGAAAAGGTCAGCACCCGCCTGCGCAAATCCGAAACAGCGGGCCAGACGGTCGTGCTCAAGCTGAAGACGGCCGACTTCAAAATCCGCACCCGTAACCGCCGGCTCGAGGATCCGACCCAGCTTGCCGACCGGATTTTCCAGACAGGCATGCAATTGCTGGACAGGGAAACGGACGGCACGAAATTCCGGCTCATCGGCATCGGTGTCAGCGATCTCGGCGATCCGGCCCTGGCAGACCCGCCCGACCTCGTCGATCGCAATGCGGGCCGAAGAGCTGCGGCCGAAGCGGCCATGAACACCCTGCGCGACAAATTCGGAAAAGCCAGCGTCGAGACCGGATACACCTTCGGCAAGGGCCGCCGCGACCGGTAGCGCGCCATCACGATCTACACGGAAAATTGAATGCATCCCGCACCGTCGCTGCTGGGAGCGGCTCGCCACTGAAAAACTTCGTTAAGCCGCATTGCCTAGACTTACGCCTTCCTGTGCCGTCCGCAATCTTTTACGCGGGCTCGCCGTGTAAAGCTGCCGCGCAGGCCACGAAGTCGGCCAGCACCGGCATAGTCCCGGATGTCGTCATGGTTCAGCGTATCGCCTTTGGGTTTCGTCTTGTTGCTTTCACGCTTGCCGGCGCGACGTTTCTTGGAACGGTCAGCGCGGCTGCGGATCGGCCGTTGCAGATCATCGTCTCCAAGGACCAGCAGTCCCTTGTCGTCTATGACGGCGATACGGTTATTGCCACGTCCCATGTCTCAACCGGCAAGCAAGGTCATTCAACGCCGAGCGGCATTTTCTCGATCCTCCAGAAAGCGCGCCATCACCGTTCGAACATCTACTCCAATGCGCCGATGCCTTTCATGCAACGGTTGACATGGTCGGGCATCGCGCTGCATGCCTCCGGCCAGGTTCCCGCCTATCCGGCATCCCATGGCTGCGTCCGTATGCCCAACGATTTTGCAAAGACACTTTTCGGCATGACCGGACAGGGCATGCATGTTTTGATCTCGGGCCGGCAGATACAGCCAGTCGCCATCTCACATCCGTTTTTGTTCCAGCCGAAAATTGCGCCGTCCGCCTTGCTGTCCGATGTCGAATTGCGCCCGACGGTCTCGCACCTGCCTTCGTCGACGCAAACCGTAGAGGTGGCGTCGAGTGAACCTGTGGCCAAACCGGCTGAAAGC
This sequence comes from Pararhizobium sp., assembly GCA_031556925.1. Lineage (GTDB taxonomy): Bacteria > Pseudomonadota > Alphaproteobacteria > Rhizobiales > Rhizobiaceae > Pararhizobium. The sequence goes on along the minus strand of JAVBSF010000222.1, from coordinate 1,283 downwards.
ACGGTTCCCGAAGGGCCTCCGATCCGTATCCTGATCACCTGGCGCGGACAGCGGGAAACCACGATGGACGCCCAGCGCATTCTCGCCGAGCTCAGCTTCGAACCCGGCCTTGCCGACGGTGTTGCAGGCTCCCAGACCATCGAGGCGATCAAAGCCTTTCAGGCAAGCGAAAATCTTCCGATCGACGGAAAGGTGACAACCGAACTGCTTGCGCAACTCTACACGAAGACAAACCGAGGCGTGCCCGCCAACGGGCAGATTCTGGTTCGCAGGGATTTCGCGCCGCTGTTCGAGGCTCCGCTAACGATTGCCGAGCCGCATACAGAACTGGGCACGCACTTCTTCCAGTTCCACGGCTCAGCCGACAGGAATGCCAACGGCGGGAGCTGGTTTTCGACCACGCTCGACAATACTCTTTCCAAGGCGATGAAGACGCGCCTTGGCCTGATCGACGGCGGCGAGCCGAGCGCCGACAATACCGCCGCCCGAACACTCGATCGCCTCTCCCTCGACGCCGACACGCGACAGAGAATAGAGGAAATGCTTGCAGACGGTTCCTCGCTCACCGTTACCGACAATGCTCTCGGGCCGGAAACAGGCAAAGGCACGGATTTCATAACCTTGACCCATGCCCCACCGAAAGGCTGACACCCTCGTCAGACCAACTCGACATCCAGCACGCCGGGCGTACTGCGCAAGGCGGCAGCGATCTCCGCAGAGATGCGGTAACGTTCGTTGAGCTCCACCTCGATCTCGCGCTGGCCATTGTCCTTGATGACGATGAAGGAAACCTGTCCGTCGCCCTTGGTGTTGAGATGCGTCGCGACCGAACGCAGCGGCCCGCTGTCCCGGACATAGACCCGCAGCGCCTTCTGCATCTGCAGCGACCGCTCCTCCAGCGATTGCAGCGTCTGGATACGCAGCCCTATCCCCTCTGGCCGCTCTTCCGCCTGAACGGTCATGACCAGCGACTTGCCCGGCTCCAGCAGGTCGCGATACTGGTTGAGCGCCTCCGAAAACAGCACAGCCTCGAACTGGCCGGAAGAATCCGAGAAGGCGATAATGCCCATCTTGTTGCCGGTGCGCGTCTTGCGCTCCTGCTTGGACGTGACGGTTCCCGCGAGGCGGCCGGCGGTTGCGCCTTTCTTCACCGAACTCGCGAAATCGCCGAAGTCGGTGCCGCGGGGCAGCGCGGTGTGTAGGCCGAATCGGGGGCGACGGGTGCGGTGGCTCTCAGCGGCGAGGGTCATATCTCCGACCGTAAGCGCGTCAGCCGTGCAGTG
>JAVBSF010000535.1:0-5392 GCA_031556925.1 Pararhizobium sp. | reverse complement strand
GGGTTCTTCGAACCGATTGTGGCGGAGGGGACGACATGGATTTCGTCTGCGGGGAATTTTCCGGCGAAGCGTTCGGCGCGGCTGTCGGTCACGAGATGAACGGACCAGCCGAGCGCCTTCAGCTCATGGGCGAGCGCTTCTGCGGGAAAAAGATGTCCGCCGGTTCCCCCGGCGGCCAACATGATGATGCCTTTGGTCATAGATATATTCTCCTGCCCCAGCAAAGGCTGAGGCGTCACTCCGCCGGCACGCCGATGCCGGAGCGGAACAGGCTGCGTTCGACCGCGCGCTTTTCAGGGCGATGACGGGTCAAGGCCAGAATGAAGCCGGCCGTGACGCAGATCGCCACCATCGACGAACCACCGTAGGAAATCAGCGGCAAGGTCATACCCTTGGCCGGCAGCAGTTCGAGATTCACGCCAACATTGATCATCGACTGGATACCGATCTGCAGCACGAGGCCGGCAACGGCGAAGCGGTTGAAGTCGTTTCGCTCCCGGAATGCGTGGCTCAAACCGCGCATGACGAGGAAGGCGAAGACCGCAACGATCGCCATACAAAAGATAATGCCGAATTCTTCCGCTGCAACGGAGAAGATGAAGTCGGTATGGCTGTCCGGGATGATCCGCTTGATGATGCCCTCGCCCGGTCCCTGGCCGAACCAGTCGCCACGGATGATGGCTTCGCGGGCGGTATCGACCTGGAAGGTATCGCCCTCGCCCGTCAGGAACCGGTCGATACGGCCGGCGACGTGGGGCAGCAGCGTATAGGCGACGACAAGGCCGCCGACACCCGCGCCGCCAAGCAGGATGATCCAGATCCACGGCATGCCCGCCATGAAGAACATGCCGCCCCAGACGGTGGTGGTCAGGATGGTCTGGCCAAGGTCGGGCTGGGCGACGAGAAGGGCCGCCACCATGCCGTAGAGCAGGATGGCGAAGAGGTTTCCGGGGATTTCCGGCTGGCGGGCGTGTTCGGAAAACAGCCAGGCGCAGACGACGACGAAGGCCGGCTTCATGAATTCCGACGGCTGGATCGACAGGCTGCCGATGGAAATCCAGCGCCGCGACCCCTTGACCTCCGCACCGAAGAACAGTGCCAGGAGCATCATGCCTATAGAGACGATCAGCAGGATGATCGCCGCGCGGCGCACCTGCCGGGGCGACAGGAAGGAGATGCCGATCATGACAGCCAGCGACGGCAGGAGGAAGGCGGCGTGACGCTTGACGAAGTGGAAGCTGTCGAGGTTGAGGCGCTCGGCGACGGCCGGGCTTGCCGCAAACGACAGCATGAAGCCGATCCCCATCAACAGGATGAAGGTCGCCAGGAAAAACCTGTCGATCGTCCAGAACCAGTCGGCCAACGGGCCTCTTTCGGCGCGGCTTACCATGTCTTTGTCCCCTTCACACGGGCGCGACGCGCCCGAAATCTTTCAATCGTCAGATCAGCATCGTCACGCCGTCGATTGCGCGAACGTGCTCGACGAAGGCTTCACCCCTGACTTCAAAATTCTTGTACTGATCGAAGCTTGCGCAAGCCGGGGAGAGCATCACGGCGGCGGATGCACCGTCACGCACGGCATCCTCGGCCGCATGGGCCACCGCCTTGTCCAGCGTCTGCGAAATCTCGAACGGCACGGCTTCACCGAGCGTCGCGGCAAAGACCGGCGCGGCTTCACCGATCAGATAGGCCTTGGCGATCTTGCCGAAGAAAGGTTCAAGCGTGGTGATACCCCCCTCTTTCGGCAGGCCGCCGGCAATCCAGTAGATACGGTCGTAGCTCGACAGCGCCGGTGCCGCCGCATCGGCATTGGTCGCCTTGCTGTCGTTGACGAAGACGATCTCGCCCTTGCGGCCGACCGGCTGCATGCGGTGCTTGAGACCCGGGAAGGTTTTGAGGCCTTCATGGATTTCCGCTTCGGAAACGCCGACGACGAGGCAGGCGGCGATGGCGGCTGCCGCGTTCTGGGCGTTGTGATTGCCGCGCAGGGTCGGGATGCCGTCGAGATCGAAGAAGACCTCAGACAGACCGCCTTCGGCCCTGAAGATACGGGTGCCGTCGGCATAAAAGCCTTCGCCCAGCGCGCGGTGGCGGGCGATGCGGATGACCTTGCGGCCGGCGAGCGCGGCGCGGTCGGCAACCTCCTCCGTATAGCTGTCGTCAACGCCGACGATGGCTGTGCCGCTGCCTGTCGTCAGGCGTTCCTTGATCTCGGCATAGTGCTCCATGCTGCCGTGACGGTCGAGATGGTCGGGCGTCAGGTTGAGCAGGATGCCGGCGGTCGGATTGATGCCGGGGGCAAGATCTATCTGATAGGACGAGCATTCCACCACGTAGAAGCGGTTCGCAGCCGGCGGATCAAGCGTCAGGACGGCCGTGCCGATATTGCCGCCGAGCTGGGTATCGCGACCTGATGTCTTCAGGATATGGGCGATGAGCGCCGTCGTCGTGGATTTGCCGTTGGTGCCGGTGATGGCGATGAACGGGCAATCCGGCGCATGCGCCTTGCGCTCGCGCACGAAGAGTTCGACATCGCCGATGATCTCGACGCCGGCGGCATGGGCCAGATCGACGGTCCAGTGGGGCTTCGGATGAGTTAGAGGCACGCCGGGAGACAGCACGAAAGCGGCGAAGGCCGCCCAGTCGGATTCGCGCAGATTTCCGGTGCCGATGCCTGCTGATTGCGCCCTGGCGACGCTTTCCGGGTTGTCGTCCCAGGCCGTCACATCGGCGCCGCCGGCGACCAGCGCCTGCGCGGTCGCAAGGCCCGAGCCGCCGAGGCCAAAGAGCGCGACCTTCCGGTCCTTGAATGTGGTGACGGGGATCATCGGCTTTTACCGCAGCTTGAGCGTGGAGAGGCCGATCATCGCGAGGATGACGGCGATGATCCAGAAGCGAATGACGACCTGACTTTCGGTCCAGCCCTTCTTTTCGAAATGGTGATGGATCGGCGCCATAAGGAAAACGCGGCGGCCGGTGCGCTTGAACCAGAAGACCTGGATGATGACCGACAGCGTCTCCATGACGAACAGGCCGCCGATGATGACCATGACGATTTCGTGCTTGGTAGCAACGGCAACGGCGCCGATCAGGCCGCCGAGCGCCAGCGACCCGGTATCACCCATGAAGATGGCGGCGGGCGGCGCATTGAACCAGAGGAAGCCGAGGCCCGCGCCGATGACGGCGCCGAGAATGACGGCGAGTTCACCGGTGCCGGGCACGAAATGAATCTGCAGGTAGTTTGCGAAGACGGCATTACCGGCGAGATAGGCGATGACGCCGAAGGAGGCGGCGGCAATCATGACCGGCACGATGGCGAGACCGTCGAGACCGTCCGTCAGGTTCACGGCATTGCCCGCACCGACGATGACGAAGCCACCGAAAAGGATGAAGAAATAGCCGAGATTGAGGGTGAAATCCTTGAGGAAGGGGAAAGTGATCGAGGAGCCGAAGGTGGAGCCTGCGGCGCCTGCGGACTGCGCCGCGCGCATCATGAAGAAGACCGCAATCGCGGCGATAACGAATTCGATGCCGAGGCGCGCCTTGCCGGAAAATCCCTTGTCGGATTGCTTGGTGACCTTGAGATAATCGTCATAGAAGCCGATGGCGCCGAAGCCGAGCGTGACGAGCAGGGTCGAGACGACATAGACGCTCGAAAGATCGGCCCAGAGCAGCGAGGAGCCGACGATGCCGGCGAGAATCATCAGGCCGCCCATGGTCGGGGTTCCGGCCTTCTTGAAATGGGTCTGGGGACCATCGGCGCGGATCGGCTGGCCCTTGCCCTGACGCACGCGCAGCGACGAGATCATCTTCGGTCCGAAGAGGAAGACGATCAGCAGGGAGGTGAACAAAGCGGCGCCGGTACGGAACGTGATGTACCGGAACAAATTGAAAAATTGCAGATGGTCCGCCAGTTCGACAAGCCAGATGAGCATAAGGGACCTTTCCCCAAAGGTTCGTTTCAGATTCCGTCCATCAGAATCAGCTGAAGGAAGGATAGCCTTGCGGCCGTAAAAGTGTAACGCCGTTCGTGCAACGCAGACGTGCTATTCGGCGGCTCCCGTGTCATCAAATGCCGGATACTTGTCAAGCAACGCCGCCACGATGCGACCGCAACCGGTTCCCTTGGACGACTTGATCATCACGACATCCCCTGCCGCGATGGCCTCCACGGCAAAAGCCTTGAGATCATCGACATCAACGCGATATTCGACATCGACCGTCTCAGGCAGGGCATCGCGCAGATGCGCCATGTCCGGGCCGGCAAGCCAGACATGCTCGATGCCGGCGTCCTTCAGGAGCCCCGCAAGGGCCGCATGCACCTTGGCCGAAAACTCGCCCATCTCCAGCATGTCGCCGAGAATGGCGATGCGCCGGCCGCCCTCGCCCGGCTCCGCATCGCCGAGAAGCGCGATGGCAGCCCGCATGGAGGCCGGGTTGGCGTTGTAGCTTTCATCGATCAGCGCGAAGCTGCCGTCGTCGATGGCCAGACGATGGCGCTCGCCGCGTCCCTTTTCCGGCTGCAGCGTCGACAACGCGGCGGCGGCGCGGTCGATATCCCCGCCGACAATGCCGGTAGCGCCGAGAACGGCCAGCGCATTTTCCGCGATATGGCGGCCCGGCGCGCCGATCGGGATTTCCAGCGTGCGGCCATCGATAGCCGCCCAAAGCACGCTGCTTTCCGATCCGCCAGCAAATTCCACGAGCCGGAAATCAGAGCGCGGATTGGCGCCGAAACTATGGATATGGGCAACGCCCAGTTCATTCGCCTTCTTTTCGAGGAAGGTATACTGGTCGTTGTCGCGATTGAGGATGACATGACCGCCGCCGACCAGACCTTCCATGATCTCGGCCTTGGCGGACGCGATCTCGGACAAGTCCTTGAAATTGCCAAGATGGGCCGCCGCGACGGTGGTGATGATCGCCACATGCGGGCGCACCATTTTGACCAGCGGCCGGATCTCGTCGGCATGGTTCATGCCGATTTCGAAGACGCCGAAATCGGTGGCTTCCGGCATGCGGGCGAGCGTCAGCGGCACGCCCCAGTGATTGTTGAACGAGGCGACCGAGGCATGCACCCTGCCCTGCGGCGTCAGCACATGGCGCAGCATTTCCTTGGTCGTCGTCTTGCCGACGGAGCCGGTGACGGCGATGATCTTGGCGGCGCTGCGGTCGCGGGCGGCGCAGCCGAGGCGGATCATCGCCTCCAGCACGTCATCGACGACGATCATCGGCGCGATCAGGCGCCCGAGCGCCGGCAGCTTGCCTTCGCTGACCACGAGCAGTGCGGCGCCATTGGCAAGTGCAAGGCCGGCGTAATCGTGACCGTCGACCCGGTCGCCCTTGATCGCGAAGAAGGCTTCGCCCTTGCCGACAGAGCGGCTGTCGATCG
>JAVBSF010000323.1:0-21045 GCA_031556925.1 Pararhizobium sp. | reverse complement strand
TGGTTCTTGAGGTCACCGTGCAGGCTGAACTCGAGCCAGCTGCTCGCGAGACGGCCGAGCGCGATCGTGAACTCAGCACGACCAAGGAAAGCCTTGCTGCCGAACAGGCCGAGCGCCAGCTAGCGGATTCGATAGCTGCTGATCTCTCCAGTCAGCTGAAAACCGCCAATGAAGTTGCGGCGCGCGAGAAGGCCGGACGCGAAAAGGCAGAAGCAGCAAGCAAGGCCGCCGCCACGGAAGCGGCGGCTAGGGACGCTGAATTCGGCATGGACGGTATCAGCGATACAGACCTGTTAAATGCAGAAGCCATCGCCAAAGCTGAACAGAAGGCGGCATCTGCCGCAAAGACCATTCCGGCTCCTGCCTCGCCTGCGTTGGGTTCTGACCATAGGATAAAAGAAAAAATCTGGTACCGCACCGGCAAAATCTTTGTGCCGCGAGCGCAGTATGAAAAGTGGCTGAAAGAACTTGGGAACATTAATAAAGGACTCAAGGAAGAACAAACCGAAGGGGGCTCGCCGGTCCCGAGCAAGCCTGCCCCCGAGATTATTCTGGAGCATCCCGACGGCAAGCTATATTCCCCAAGAGCGTACAAATACGCTTATGGGTTACCTGCTTGGAACGCGCTTGCGGAAGCTGAGGGACTTGATCCGAAGATTGCCGACAAATGGCCGACCAAGGATTCAACCCGTCCAGAAATACTGGTGAAACACAACGATAGACTTATCGATGGCCGGAGCCTGATAAATGCTGCCGGCGACGCAGGACTTGCCGGCAGATTCGGCACAATGAATGTCTTCGTCGAAAACCAGAATCAATCCGGAATCGGTACCGGCAACTATCGCCGACTCGACGAGGCTATCGCACGAGCGGCCAAAACCGATGGAACGGCAAGGCTTAACCAGCGGCTCGATGCCCTTGGCGTCAATCCGCACCGGGACCGCAGTGCAACTCCCGCATCCCGCTTCAGCTCCAGCCCCGGAACCATACCGTCAACAGCCGGCTCTACCCCGGCACGGACACCATCGCCCACACGGACGCTGATCCGCCGCAACGGTAAAGTGGTCGCGAGCGTGCCCAAAGGCCCCGTCACGCGCTTGAACAATAACACCCGGCGCGCTTCGAGCGCAGAACGCCCCCAAAGTGGCAATCGCAACTATCGCGACAGTGGCCAGCCATCCGTACCAAGCTACGCACGGCCCGACCAGGGCGGCGCCCACAATCGCCAGACCAGTCCAACTACGACCATCAACCTCACGGTCAACGGGGCGGTGGGGCATGGTGCAGCCACCCCCCATCTTGCGGTCGATACCGTACCGCCGCGTGGCCGTTCACCCAGCTATTCGTCCCAACTCGATAACCGCCCCCGGGAACAAGATCCACGCGGCGTCAACTGATCAAATCACCGCGAAAGCGCGAAAGGAGTAAATCATGTCAGACGTATCCAATACGGCGCCGGTGGCCAACAAAACACGCAAACGCCGCTCGCCGGAAAAAATCGCCGACCGCGAGGCGAAGAAGGCTCAAAAGCGTGAGGCCGAAAAAGTCGCGTCTGCCCAGAAGAAAGCCCGTCGCTGGGAACGCAAAGGTCGCAATTCCAAAGGCCAGAAAGCATATGACTTCAACAGCAACACTGAAAATGGCAGTTTTCTCGAATTCGATAGTGACACCGTCACCAATTCCAGGCGTGTCAAAGGTATCCGCAAGGAAGAGATTTTCCGTGACGTGGATACGGGCGACGCCATCCGTTCGCGATCCTGGCTCGGCGGCTTCAAACGGAAGATTGAGTACACCGAAGAACGGTTCAATCAAGAAACCGGCCAGCGTGAAGACGTTCGCACCGGCAAGGAAAAACAGAACTTCTTGGCGAGCAAAAATGTCGCCTACCATGAAAACGGCGCCAAGACTATTGAGCGCGGAACCCGCAACGGCCTGTTCTCAATCACGTATACCAACAATCCAGATGGCAGCCGTTCGTTCAACGGCTTCAAGCTCGGGCCCTTCAAAATCAACCAGTCAAAAGGCGAAAATGGCACGAAATCCTTCGCGATCAGCATCGGGAAATCCCTTTCCTATTCGACCTTGACGGAAGCGAACGGCAACACGACACGCAACTACAATATCAACCGCATTTATTCGAACTCCAAGACTGTAAACTCAGAAGGCGAGCTTGTCCGCTCGGAAAAGACCTATTTCGGAACGCGTACCAAGACGATCGAAAACACAGCGGAAGGGTCGATCAAATACACGACGAAGGGCCGCAGCGTAGATGAGATGACAAGGGACGGTCTGGATGAAAATCAGATCAAGGAAGCGATCAACAAGGATATCGATTCTGGCAAGGTCTACAGGCTGAAACGCACAAATGAACGCGGCGAAGTCACGCGCGACTACAATCGTCAAACCTACAAGGGCAAGGATTCTGATTACATTGCCGGCGACAAAGTTACAAACGATGTTTTGAAGAAGTCCAGCCTATGGGGCTGGAATAAACAAAACTCACAAAAGCTTTCTCGCGAACAGATCGCGGCCCGCAACGATCGGAAAGCGGAGCTTGAGTTTGAGTCGAGGATGTCCTCATTGCCTGGAACCTTCCCGTCCAAGCCTAATCCTGCCGACCAAAGGTTTAAACTCGAACTCAAGGTCGCCGAGTTCGAGGCTGCGGCCGGCGCCAAGGATACGGATGCCAAGGACGATGATGCAAAATCGGTCGCCTCCTTTGCGACCGCGCTGACCAGTTCAGCCAAAAGCACGAAGTCGGGCAAGGGATCGATCGCCCTGTCTGCCAAGACATCACAGAGCGATGCGTCCTACTCAAGCACGGCGACGACCGCCAACTCGCAGACCGCGCTGCAGGCCAAGCTCGAAGAACATTCGAGAAGACGTGATTCGCGTGGCGGCATATCGCTCTGACAGATGGATGCAGGAAGGGGTCCCACCATGAACCACGCTAATGACAATAAGCTGACGACGCTCGTCTACGCAGTCCTGCTTTCCCTACCACTCGGGCTGTTGCTCTCAAGCAGTTACGTGACGTTCCGTGACGGTTTCGACACCTATGCGCTGAAAAACTTCAGTCTGTTGGCGGCCTGGCAGGAGACCCCGCTCGTGGCCGGGTATGTCACGGATACGTTCATAACCTGCCTGAAAATCCTCGCCGGTTCTGTCGTCGCCACCACAGCGATCGTGTTCGCCATACTCCACCTGAGGGCCGGGGATCACCACGGGACGGCGCGTTGGGGCAGCTATTCCGAGCTCGCCCGCGGCGGCTATATCCGGGCTTACCACAAAGTCTCCGGGCCGATCTTCGGCAAGACCACCAGCCCAAAGCGCCGCGGCAGATACCTCACCAATGGCGAACAGCCGCATTCGCTCGTCGTTGCCCCGACCCGTGCCGGCAAAGGCGTCGGCGTGGTCTTGCCGACATTGCTCACCTTCAATGGTTCGATCCTTGCCCTCGACGTCAAGGGCGAACTGTTCGAGCTGGCTTCGCGCTCGCGCGTGGCCCGTGGCGATCGGGTTTTTAAGTTTTCACCGTTCGATCGCGAAGGGCGCACCAGCAGCTACAATCCAATCCTCGACATCGTGAAATTACCACCGGAGCGTCGCTTTGCCGAAACCCGCCGTCTCGCCGTAAACCTGCTTGTCCCCAAGGGCAAAGGTTCCGAAGGCTTCATAGATGGCGCGCGCGACCTGTTCGTCGCCGGTGTACTTGCCTGCATCGAGCGCGGCAATCCGACCATCGGCGCCGTCTACGACCTCTACTCGCTGCCCGGCGAAAAATACAAACTGTTCGCCCAACTCGCCGAGGAAAGCGAGATTCCGGAAGTCAAACGGATCTTCAACAACATGGCCGGCAATGACACCAAGATCATCACCTCCTACACCTCGGTGTTGGGCGATGGCGGCCTGAACCTGTGGGCCGATCCACTAATCAAGACAGCGACCACGACTTCTGACTTTTCGATCTACGATCTGCGCCGCGATCCCACATCTATCTTTCTTGTCGTATCGCCGAACGACCTTTTGGTCATTGCGCCGTTGGTACGTTTGTTCTTCCAGCAGGTTGTCGCCATCCTGCAACGCGATATGCCTGCGAAGGATGAAATCTTTGAAGTCCTGTTCCTGCTTGATGAATTCAAGCATCTCGGCACACTCGAAAGCATCGAAACTGCTGTGACCACGATTGCTGGCTACAAGGGTCGCTTCATGTTCATCATACAGTCTCTGTCTGCGCTCACCGCAGCGTACGAGGCAGCGGGCAAGGAGAATTTCTTGTCCAACACTGGCATCCAGGTCTTCATGGCCACGGCCGACGATGAAACACCGCAATATATTTCCAAGGCTATCGGCGATGATTCCTACAAGGCCAAATCCGTCTCGTGGAACCAGACCGAAATATTCAAGGCCAACATCCAGAAGTCCGAGCAGGGCGCAACACTCATCCGACCCGAACAGATCCGTCTCCTCGACGATCAGACCCAGATCGTCCTCGTCAAGGGCAAGCCGCCATTGATGATGCCGAAGATCAAATATTACGAGGATCGTATCCTCAAGAAGTTGTTCGAGAGCCAGACCGGCCCACTACCCGAGCCGGAACCGCTGACGACCGTCACCGAGCCCGCATCGTTCCTCGCGGCACTGACCGGTGAGGAGCCGGCTAAGCGCGGTTCGGCCAATGATCCGAACGATCTGCAAATGGACCAGGAACTGGAAAATGAAAGCCGCGCCCAGGCGCAAGCCCTGCAGACGCGGGCCGCTTTCGAAGCGGAGGATTTCGCCGATCAACACGACGATGTTCAGGAAATGCAACAGCAGCGCATCGCGCACGAAGCCTTGCAGCGGCTGGAGTTCGAGGAAGAGCCGCAGATAGAGTATGAAAAGACCGCACAGCAATCCCTTCTTGAACGCATCATCGCGGTACAGGAGCGCAACCGCGTTCAAGGTATCAGCCGATAAATAGTACAATCCGCCAGCAAACCACCGGCTGGCTTGTTTTCTATCCTGACATATAAAGCAGAAAGGCGGGGGAGATTACAGCTTGTCCGCACAGAAACTCATCCCTCAAACCGTTGTCATCCCAGACGGCTGGGGGCCTATCCGGAATTCATCCTTCCCTTCGCGCAGACGCCGGCGTCGATTGGCGAGGCGTTGCGGAGGCGAGAAGCGTCGATCAACTCTGCGGTTTCAGCCTGATGTTGCTCAGTCCATGTTTTGCGACGGCAAGTACACTTCCAGCACCCCGCGCTCCCCGTTGCGGCGGCCGACCTGGACCACCAGGTCGATGGTCTTCTTGGCGTATTGAATGATCTCGCCATGCGTCATCTGCACTCCCGAGCGCATCACCATCAGCGCCAGACGGTCGAACGCCAGTTCCGGGCTGTCGGCGTGGATCGTGGTGATCGCCCCCGGATGACCGGTGTTGATCGCCTCGAGGAAGTCGTAGGCCTCGATCCCGCGGATCTCGCCCAGAATGATGCGGTCGGGCCGCATGCGCAGGCAGCTTTCCAGAAGCCGTGACGGACTGCGGGCCGATTTGTCCTTGCGGTCAGCAATCAGAGCCACCTGGTTTTTGTGCGGTGGATGGAGTTCCTGCGCATCCTCGATGGTGATGATACGCTCGTTGGCCTCCACCATCGACAGAAGCGCCCGCGCCACCGTGGTCTTGCCCGATGACGTGCCGCCGGAAATCAGGATATTGAATTTCTCTTCGACCGCCTGACGAAACAGGCCATGAAGATTGCCCTGTTCGGCCATGTCGGCGATCGCCAAATGGCGCGCGCGCCGTTCGTCCTCGACCTTGATCTGCCCTCCATCGACAAACTTGATGTCGCCGCAATCGAGCGTCCGGGTCAGGTATTTTCGGATCGACAGCGACACGCCGTGTTCGACCGCCGGCTCGACCACCACCTGGACGCGTTGCGGGCTGTCCCAGACGATAACCCGTCCGGAAACGATCGGATTGAGCGCGCCGAGCGTGTTCTTTGTCTCGCCGGCAAGCTGGGCGCCAAGCCGCTTGATCGCGGTGGGCGCCAAGGTGACATCGACTTGGTCCATATGGGCGGCGCCGGCGCGCTCAACGAAGATCGATCCATCCGGATTGATCGACAGCTCGTTGATGCTGTCATCGACCAGATATTTGCGCAACGGACTGAGATACTGCTCGACATAGGAGATCTCGCGAGATTGGAGATGGAAATTCATCTGAAAACAAGGTCCCTGTTCACGAAGACACGGATTTCTTCACCCTGCGGAACGCGGATGACGGGCGGCAGCGATAGGTATTTATCCAGGATGCCCTGGCTTTGCTCGCTCATCTGGTCGGAGGTACCGGACACCGCCTGTTGCAGGGCGGAATTTCCATTATCACCACCACTGGACGCGCCACCGCCGATCTTGATGGTCGTACCCCCGGATGCATTGCTGTCCTTGTTGAGGAGCGCGCCGACCAATGTGGGGATTGCCGAAATCGTGCTGATCAGCGCCCCGGCCCCGAACTTGGTGCGCAGCCGGTTATCGACATTACCCGCAGTTCCCGAGCGGCCGAGAAGGTCCGTGCTTGTGGAGCCGAGCGCAATGGATTTGCCCTCCGGCGTTACCGCCCTGTTCCACGCGATCAGGACCCGCTTCTGCGCCACGTCCACGTCGTTATTGAACGTGCCGATGAGGATCGTGCCGACCGGCATCAGAATTCGCCGGCCGTCGAAGGAAAACACCGGCTCCATCACCTGAGCGCGGATGTTTCCGGGCAACTCGGTGTCGATCGCCGTTTCCAGAACAGCCGAAATGATCGTGCCCTGAACGACGGTACGCGACGGGTCGGCCAGATTTTCCGAGGCCGACGTCTCGAAGACCGAACTGGCCGCCGAGGCCAGGAACCGTTCGTTGACGTCCTGATCGTCGGGGTTGGAGCCCGCCGGACCGATCGCGGAGGCGATCGGCGCACGAGCCGCCCCAGGCTCGTCGACCAGCACGCCATGCGACTGCCGCTGCAGGTCGTCGATGTCCTGCTTTTGCTTGTTGCGCTGCTGTTCTTTCTGCGCTTCTTCCTCGCGCCGCTTCTTTTCCTCTTCGAGGCGTTGCGCCTCGTTCCGCAACCGCTCATTTTCGTCGGACATCATCCGGCGTTCCTCCGCCAGTTTGACGCTCATCTGTTCGTTGTATTTCTTCAGGAGGTCGTTGACCTCGTCGAGCGAAACCTCCGACTTATTGTTGGCTTTGGCGGCCGTCTCGAGTTCCTTCTTCAGGGCTTCGAAGCGTTTATTCCATTTCTCGTCGGGATCGGCGGCCGACGGTTTCTCCGACGAGCCTTGCGGCATGAGGAAATCCATCTTGGGCTTTCTATCGACCTGTTTTTCCACCTCGAGATCCACATTGGACGCCTTCTGCGCGGTCTCGCCCTCGCCCATTCCCAGCATGCGCAGAGCGTGACTCGGTCCAATCACGATTATGACGGCCACGGCCGCGCAGCTGGCGAGCAGCGCCAGCATCCGTATCTGGCCCAGCCCGCCCTTTCCTCCCCCCATCTGGCGCGCTCGCCGTTGCTTCAGAAGGGCCTCGCGTTGTATAGCCTGCCTTTCCTCGCTTTCGGATCGTGCTCCGCCGGGTTCATCATCGTCGCCTTCGCCAAGGCGGCCGGGTACTCGGGTCTCGTCGGTTTCCCATACCGCGCGGTCCTCATCATCGGGACGATCCATCATCGCCGCTTCCTTTCGCTTGTTCGGGCATTGTGCGACCATGTCGTTTCATCTTCGGCCGCATACATGCAGCAACAACAATCGCACGGGGCGTTTGCACGGGAGAAGGACAGCGCTTGCTGCGCCAGGCCAATCTGTGGGTTACCGCAAGCCGCTTTGCGGAGATGTCCGCGCTCACTTGGTGACATGGCGCGACCGGTTCTTCTTGGCTGGAGCCGGATGGTCTGCCCCACTGCGAGCAACCTGTGACGGGTGGATCACCGCGACCCGACCGACGCACAGCATCTCGTCGCCAATACGCATCACCCAATAGTCGCTGGTGCCGTCTACAATGATCTTCTCGCCATCCATGCGCGAGTTGACCAGCTTTTCCTCGCGGTCGTGTCCCACCTTGAAGATCGCCGGACGGGGCGCACCCCGGGGAAGGACGAAGGTTGTCTGCAGCGTGTTGTCGGAAATAAGGATCGGGCGGAAAGGTGCGTTGCCGGAGACCATGTAGTTCTGGCTCACCGGGCCGCCGCTGGCGAGGCTCTTGTCGACCTCGGTGAATTTCTCCTCCGGATAGGTAAAGACGGTGCGAAACGCCTGATCGGCTCCGGCCACCATCCCGGCTTTTATTTCGCCCCGCGCGATCAGCTCGAATGTGTAGACGCGCCGGTCGGTGAAGACCGTCATATTGGTCAGCGCGTCGTCAAAGATTGGCTTCAGGCTGATGACGTTGCCCATCTTCAGTTTGACGACTTCCCAAGAGGCGCTGTCACCAATCAGGATCGACTGGACATTCTCTCCTTCCGCGAACTGAACCGCGGTCACCGACTTGAGGTAAAGATTGAGCTTGTAGACGTTGTTCTCGTCGTAGACGTAGCGCTTGATGCGCAGGTCGGATTTGAAGCTGACGGGAGCCTGCTCGGCGGACAACGTGCCAGCGAAAAAAATCGCGCAAGCAAACGACAGAAGAAATTTTTTAATCATCTGGATTCCCTTCGCTATTGATCGGTCTACTCCGCCGTTTCCGCATCTATCCTGTAGGATTTTACGGTGAAGCCGAGCGGGTTCTTCCACACCGACTCCAGCTTCGCGTTTTCCTGCGGAAGGAACTCGTAGCCGACGGTGGCCACATAGGAGCGCTCGGCTGTCTGCTTGCCCTTTTCCTCGCGGATCTTGCTAACCCGCACCCGCGCGAGGTCCAGCCCTCCCCGTCGGGCCGTCGGCGTAAGCGAAATCGATTTCACGACGACCCGCACCGTCACGTCACTGCCGTAGACATTTGGCGGATAGCTCGAGGAGGCGGAATTCCAGACCATTGCAAGCGTTTCGGCCGCCTGGCCGGACGAGCGCTCCATGACATCGGGAATGCGCACCCGGTTGTCGGCGGTTTGGTAGGTCTCGCGGTCGACCACATAGGAGACCAGTTCGGCCTGAACAATCGCATCCGGCTCATCCAGCGAGACCGGACGGACCTGGACGATCTTTTCCGCCTCGCCCGTGGTCTTGTCGACCATGATCACATAGGGCCGGGTTTCGTTGAGCGGCAGGATGACGATCAGGCAAACGAGCGATAACAAGACACCGGCGACGCAGCCGAGAGCGATCCTTGCCCAATTGTTGCGCTGCTGTCGCAGCGAGAAAAACAACTCATCCTCAAATGCGTGCTGCTTCGTTTCTTCGCCCATCGGTCATCCAATCAATTTGAACAATATTTTAGAGGGAGCGCGCTGTTTTTCAGGTCGTTGGAACTGCGCCGTACTGGCCCCAAAAGTACATTTCATTCGTAATCCTCCGGGCTGGTGCCGCGGCTGTTCCCATGCCTCGGCGCTCCATGTGCGGCCGCGCTTTTCATTGCCTTGCGGGTCGCGAGGACCTCGGCGCGCTGTGTCCGCTCAGTGGTGGCGCGTTTACGCATCCCGGTGACGCCTGCGCGGAAACTATCGCGCTTGGATCCACCCGCTTCGCGCGCCTCTTTCGCCGCCTTGAACCCATCGCGCAGAGCGCGGCCCAGCGATCGGACGCGGCCGGTGGGGGACGGCGGGCGTTCGGGGGCAGACGAAGAAGCCTCTGCGGCTCCGCTTCCTTTCTTACCACCCAAGCCCCTGGTGCGAGCGGCGAGACGGTCGTCCCGACGGTTCTGGCGGGCGATGCGGCTCTGACGCATTCCGTTGATCGTGGCCCAGGCGATGCGTTTTTTGGAAGCGCCGCTCTTGCGCGCCGCATTTGCCACCTGGGCGCCATCGCGCAGGCGCTGTCCAGCCCTGTACGCCGAGCTAGCTGCGCCTTTCGCCATACCGGCGGCGCGGCCCGGCGCCTGCATTGCGAAGCCCTTTGCAGTGTCAGTCGCTTTTCTTGCAAGACTCGTGCCGGCAGCCCCGACGGCAGACCCGGCGATGGCCTGGCCCATGTCCGGCAGCCGCCACAAAAGGACAAACGAGGCAACGACCATTACGGCAAAGATGAGATAAGCTTCCTTGTTGTCGCTACCGGCGTTCGTTTTCAGGAGGAGGTCACATGCTGCATAGAGCAGAATGTTGGCAAGCGCCGACAGAAGCAGCGGAATGATAAGAAAGCTCAGGACGAAGCGTGTCCAGGATTCGAAATATTGCTTCGTCTGCTCCATCATCAGCATGCAGATTGCCAGCGGCGCCAGCGACAGGGCCATGATCAGGCCGATATCGGCGATCATGATGATGATGGCGGATACTGCGGTCCAGATGCCCCCGAGAATCCCGAACAGGATGCCCAGTCCAACGTTCTTGAATGTCAGGCCAAGATCGTTCCAGGCGGTATCCCTGAAGAAATCCTGCGCCATCCAGAACAATGTGCCGGAAACAGCGTCCAGCGCATCGTACGCGTCCTGTATCCCAGTCGGATCCAGCATATCCTTGCGATACACCGCAAATTGCACGACCACCGATTGCGTCATCAACGCCGCGTAATCATTCGGCGTTTCCATGATGACGCGGTAGATGGCTTCGAAATTGCCCCAGACGAAGGCGAACGTGGCGATCAATATGTATCTCACCGCCCACCAGATATATTGCGAGATGTTGATGTGGGTGAACTGCAATATCTGGTTCGTCGCGATGAACAGCACCGAGACGAGCGCTACGGTCTTCAGCACGAGCGACATGGGAGTGGCGATATACCCGAATATGTTCTGAAGAAATGGCAACAGAAGTGCGATGATCATGTCATGCAGCCACCCCACCACATGCACTTGCGTGATGCCATCCAGATCCATTGGAACCTCACTCCGTCATTGCGGCTTCTTGAGAATCAATCCCGTGAAAAGAACAGGCGCTGCAAATTCAGGTTGTCCGCAATGTCGGTCCTCGAACTCAGCGTGGTGACGTAGTACATGCCGGCTATCGTCGTGAGCGTCGCCTGGGTCCGGACCAACTCGTTGAGCTGCTGCGCGAGTTCGATATTGGCCCGTGTATTGATATCGAGGCTGGTCTTCAGGTCAGCGCTGGCGCCGAGCGCGGTGATGTAGCCGTCGATGCGGCCCATGCTCGTATTGGCGCGCTTGTAGGCCCTGTCGCCGATGGCCACCGCGACCGCTCCATAGGAGGCCATGTGCGCCATGGTGACCTCGTTAAGCCGGGTTTCATCGTTGTATTTAAAGACCTTGTCGAGTTCGTAGGTCGTCACGAGGTTTGAAAAGACGGTCGAAATGTCAGGCGGGCTGGCCACGGCTCCACCCAGCCCTTCGGTGGCCATCTGGCGCACGCCCGGCCCTGCGTCGCGCGCGGCGATGTCGTCCGGGCCGTTGGCCAATGGCACCGTCTTGGTACCGGTGACGGCGGTGAGCTGCGCGTTCGCCGTATCGCGGATTGCGCCGAGCAGGCTGGTCATCGACTGGAAGGAGCCGAAAATCTGCGAGATGCCGCCACCGATATACCGCGAGAGCTCCACCAGATTGAGAAGTTGCTCGATGGCATCCGCGTCGTGGGTCTTGTCCTCGTCGGATCCCGCCGCAGGCGCGCCGCCATTCGTGGGAGCCGGAAGCGGCGTCACTGTCACCGTCTGCGCATGCGCGACTGACGCCGGGACAATGGCCGGCGCGAGCGCAAGAAGGGCTGACGTTGCCAGCAGTTTGAAAGATATCGTCATGAAAAGGTTCCTTGTGTGGTCAAAGCTTCCCAATTGCATGCGCAGTTGTTCTTGCGCTCGGCCGGCACGCTCTGACAGGCGCTCAGCCCGCCGAGAACGATCATCAAGACAACGACCCTCAGTTTCATTTGAGCATCTCCATTTGAAAATCGGGCCGATCCCGCCAGCCGGCTGGCGCCTTTTCGCCACGCCCGCCGCCGAGGATGGCAAGCCCCTCACCCAGCGCTCCCAGGTCGAAATCGAGAACCACGCTGTCGATGCCCGACTTGAGCAGCACCAGGTGATTGTCGACGTTGCTGGTTTGCAGGAACGCGGTTTCCGTCGGTGTGAGGTTGAGCGGGTCCAGTTCCGCCTCCGTATTGTAGGAGCTCGGATAGACGAGACGCGTGACAGCACTTTCCAGGATCGCGTCGCCGGCCGCACTTCTGGTCAGGTGCGACACACGTTGCGTTAGAAGAACCACGGCGACGTTCTTCTTTCGCATGGTCAGCATCCAGTCCTTCAGGCGGAGTTGGAAGTAAGGATCATCCAGCAGCTTCCAAGCTTCATCGAGGACCAGGAGGGTCGGGTTTTCGTCCTCCACGAGACGCTCGATGCGGCGGAACACGTAACTCAACCAGGCAGTCCGTACCATGTCGTTGTCGAAAATCTCGGTCAGGTCAAAGGCCGTAACGGAATTGGAAAAATCGAGCGGATCCGTGCCCTTGCCGCCAAACAGCCAGCCGAACTGGCCAGTGACGTCCCAGCGCCCAAGGCGGTTGTAGAGGTCGCCGTCATCGTCCGTCGCGCGGAGCTGGCTGCGGAACTGCTCGAAATTCTGTAGACGCGGATCGGCCAGGATATTGGCCTGTACCGCATCGCTGAGTGCCTGGATCTGGATCGGATTGAGCGGTTCGCCGCTATTGCCACAAAGCGCGATCAACCAATCGGGCAGCCAGGCAGTGCCGCGGTTGTCGGCCTCCGCGCTCATTGGGTTGAACCATGTCTCCTCGCCCATGCGTACGGCGGAGTAGCTGCCTCCCATGGCGCGGATGGCCATTTCGAAACCGTTGTCCTTGTCGAAGACAATGATGCGGGCGCCCAGCCGTTGTGCCTGGCTTAGCAGGAAGGCCGTGCCCAGGGTTTTGCCCGACCCGGTTTGGCCGAGCACGAGCGAATGACCGACGGTGCGCTGGCCGTGCTTGCCAGGCAGGTGGAAATTGAACCGGAACGTCTCGCCGCGTCCGGTGGGAATGATGGTGATGCAATCTCCCCACGGGCATTTTTCAGCCAGATTTCCCTTCGATTGCCCGTGCATAGCGCACAATTCGGCGAAATTCTGCGAGGAAATCATCGCCGCGCGGGTGCGATAGGTGAAATTCCCGCAATGCTGCGCGAAATAGACCGCGCGGGCGGCGAAGCTCTCGCGAACGATGGCTGCGCCCGCGTCC
This sequence comes from Pararhizobium sp., assembly GCA_031556925.1. GTDB lineage: Bacteria > Pseudomonadota > Alphaproteobacteria > Rhizobiales > Rhizobiaceae > Pararhizobium. Next base: position 7,811 of record JAVBSF010000323.1, on the reverse strand, counting down.
TGCATGGCGCGCGTGACGTAGGTCATCGCCTCTTCCAGCTCCCTCAGGCTCTCACAGAAAAGAGCGATGCTGCAGTGGTGGTCGCCGAATACGACGCGCCCCGAGGCAACGTCATCCTCCACCTCCTCAAGCTGCTCCATCAGTGAGACGGCGGCATCCTCGGCCGCGCGCATCTGCTTGTGCACGCGGGAGATCTTGCGCTGAGCCGTGATGTTGTCGGTCGGGGTGAAGCTCTGCGTAATCACCGTGTCGTAGGGCAGGTTCAGCCGGTCGAAGATGCCGGGATAGGTTTCGGTCGGGTAGTCTTTGACGGAAATGATCGTACCGTAGCGCTTGCGATCCGGATCCGGCGTATCGCACTCAAATACCTTGCCACGGAAGGTGACAGTGGAACTCACCAGGAGATCGGCCAGAGGCTGGAATTTCTTTCCCGGAACGACGCGTCCGCTCGACCCGTCGACCAGCGTGCGCAACAGGCCGAGCCACTCGCCGTCCGAACCTGTGAGCCGACGCGGCTTGGCCTCGCTGACACCGACCATGCAGGTGTTGATCATCTGGTCGAGGCGCATAGCGCGCGCCTTCGCTTCCTCGCGATTGTAGTCGTCCTTGCCGCCGAAGATGCCCAGCAACTTGGCGATCTTCTTCGGCGGGCGGATCGCCAGCGTCACCACCGTGATCCGGTCGCGCAGGCCGGTGGTCTGCAGATAGTCCTGCCAACGGCGGTCAATCTCCTCATTGAAAGGGTGGCCTTCAAGCGGCTTCATGACCGGGCGCGTCTCGACGGAAATGCGGTGGACGTAATAGGAAACGTCGCCGCGTTGCTGGGCTATGAACCGGGAAAACGCGTTGGCAAGCTCAACCGTGTGGCGATCGTCCATCGTATCGGCGTTTATGCCCTCTACCGCAAAAGCTCCCATCAGATCGCCGTCGCGCAGCATGATGGTTCGATTATCAATGGCGGTGAGATACGGCAGGCCGCCGACCAGATGTCGGCTCTTGTCGAGACTCTTCTCAGCGACGCTGCGCGTCGCTCTCGTGGGCGGAGCTTCAAGCACGGTAGGTCACTCCTTCGCCCTTGATAAGCGTGGGGCTCATGCCGGTGCATTTCATGGTGACCAGAAAAACGCTGATGATCTTGGGGTCGTAGGTGGCAAGCGCCCGAAGGGCGACATAGCCGACGGCGCTCGACACGACGAAGTAGACGAAGGAGCCGGTGACGATGAAACCGAGCATCACCGCGCAGATCAGGAGCACGAGATACATCATCGGCAAGCCCGCAAAGGAGACCTCGCGCGTCAGCGCTATGAACAACATTGTCGTAGGAATGGTCGTCACTCCGGTTGTCGCGTTTCTCTATGTCCCGGCGTGGCCGGAACGGTGAACTGCAATCAATATCTTGCCGCTGCGCAGGCGTGGTCTCGGTCCGCAGCCCGGGAGGAGCGGCTGCGGACCGGTGGCGGGTTCTCTTCGTCAGCTTGCTGCAATGCTTGAGACGAACGTGGCCGCGCCGAACACGATGGCAATGCCGAGTATGATGGAGACGGCGAAGGTCCAATCCATGCGCCCGGTCATGAATGAAAAGCCGACCGCCATGACAGCGATCGCCGAGATCGCTATGCCGATTTCACCCGTGATGGCGCTTACGATCTGGTCCAGGAAGGACTGAACGCCGGAGAAGTCCTGGGCGGCCCCCGGCTCGGCAAGCACCAGTGTCAATATGACCGCCATGCAGCCGACGCGCATGAACTGCCGTGTATCCCATTTTCTCAAAAGATTTTTCATGACTTCCTCCAACACGTGGGTTTTTAAATGAAACATTGATAAATCGCTCTATGTTATTGTTTTATATGTATTTTAACTAGAATTACGTGTCACGCCCGCTTCCTTCTCGACCGGAATCTCCAGATTCTCTCGATGAACTGGGCGGGCGTTGCGGCCTGCCGAAAAGGGCGCCGGTCATCGACAACAGAAAGATTGCCAGGGCGGCGATGAACGCGCCGAGTACCGATCCGTTGCCCCCAAGCGCGGCCATCACCGGCTCCGGTTTCTTGGCAAGCGCGCGGGAAGCCGCAGCCGGATCGTCGGGGCCAGACAACTGCTCATTCACGGCGAATACGTTCCACGCCGGCTGCTGCCGGCGTCCAACAGATAAATCGAGCTGCGGATCGTTTTTGAAATCGTGCAGTACGTCGGCAACGAACTGCCGGATGCTGCGGCGTTGCGGAATGCCGCCCTGCTGGAGCACGATCTCTGGACCGGCATCATAGGCCGCCAGCGCCAGCGCCGGCGATCCGAAGCGCGTCAGCAGCTGTGCGAAATGGGACGCTGCCGCATTGAGGTTTTCCGTGGCGGAGAAGGGATCCTTGACGCCAAATTCGCGTAGAGTCTGCGGCGCCAATTGCCCCAGTCCCTTCGCGCCATCCGCCGAGACGGCCTGCGGGTTGAAGCTGCTTTCGCGGCGGATCAGGGCGACGAAGAGCTTGGCGAAGTCTTGCTCGTCCAGTCCAGCCTTGCCGATCCCCGGGCCGATCCCGGGCACCCTTGCGTGGCGCAGGCCCGTATCGATGGCGAGGTCGCGCAGGCTGACCTGCGATTGAAGCAACGTGCCGGAGAGTGGGCGGGCTTCGGGAAGCGACGCCAGGACCGCCGCCGTCGGCGCCGCTATGGGGAACGGACGGGCTTCGGGAAGCGGTCCCAGGTCCGGCAGGCGCAAATCCTCGTTCGCACCCGCCATCTCCGGCTGTGGATGCTGCTCCTTTCCCTTTTCCGGAGATATTTGCTGGCCCGGCCCGATAGCCGCGTCCAGCGTTTCCTTGTCCGAAACCGCCTCCTCCCGTGTCGTGTCGGCGAAGGCGAGCGCGGTAAGTTCCGGCCTGTCCATATCCGTTTCCGGTTCGGGCCTTGTGTCCGAGCTCGACGCCATGATCGCCGCAAACGGGTCGTAATTCGATCGTGGCGGGGGCAGCGTATCGATACCGGCCACGACTTCCAGGCTGGGTTCGGAGGAAGACGGTTCGGCTCCGGCGGTCACATAGGATGGCGCCGGATTGCGCAACACCTCGTGGAAAATGTCCGCAACATACTGCCGGGTCTCGCGATAGGGCGGAATGCCGCCATATTTCGTCACAGCCCCCGGGCCGGCGTTATAGGCGGCCAGCGCCAGTTCCGGCGAGCCAAATAGGTCCAGCATCTCCGTCAGGTACGTGGCTGAACCGACCAGATTTTCCTCCGGTGCGAACGGATCCTTCACGCCCAGCATACGCGCGGTGGCCGGCATCAGCTGGCCAAGGCCCTGGGCGCCCACGGGCGATACGGCCCGAGGCTGGAAACTGCTCTCGTAGTGCACGAGCGTGGTGAACATCTTGATGAAGGTCGTTTTGTCGAGGTTCGCCTGGCGCACGGCGGGGTCGTTGGCGAAGCGCAGGGCCACATCGGCCGCCAGATCGCGCATTTCCTGCTGCTTGTCGGACAGCGTCTGCGATAGTTTCCTCGGCTCCGGAAGCGAAAGCTTGTCGCTCAGTGTCTTCAGGGCGAGCACGCCCTTGCCTGGCGTTCCGCCCGATGGATTGGCGCAGGCGAAAGAGGCAGGGAGGTCATCCGCCGCCAATCCGGCAACCACCGGAATGTCTCCCATGGCCGTCCCGGCGGGCGGTCCAAATTCCAGAACCGACGCCGCGACGGCAACAGTGCCGCCGGACCTATCCGCATCGGTCCTGGGTGGCGCGCCCACCGGCGCACCACCCGCGATCGCAATGACTTTTCCATTACATCTTTGTTCAAATACGGCGGCCTGGGCTTTCGAAACCTGCCCGGCCAAGACCGCGACAGATGTCGATGCATAGGCCATGCAAATAAATTTGCAGTAATACCTTGCACGTCTTTTTCTAAAACAAGACATGTAGTTTTCTTTCGGACAACAAATTCAATATAATTAGGCATTAACAATCCCTAAATATCAAGTTAAAATTGCGGCAAAAATACGGCAACCAACTATAATGAATATTATGATTGAAATAAATGCACAGATTACAATTGTAATATTACAGAAACTACGGCCAGTTTCGTATTTATTGTTACATTTTACTACGAAAACTTCGAATTTATTCGCAAAAATTCGTAAGTAGTCTACATATCGCGACCCAGACGGGCTCCACACACCAGAGGACGACGATGGCGAGGCTGACGACGCCCCGCCAGACAACAGCCTTGCAGATGGGAACCCGGGCGGAGGCAAGTCAGGAAGTTGGAGATCCGGAGCAACCGACTGGATTGGTTCTTTTGATCGGCTCCGCTCTGTGTTTGCGAATGGTCGGGGCTGCTTCGGGGAGGATATCGGCAATTTATGCTGCCCCCTTGCGCAACGACGAGCGGGGACGGATGACGCGGTCCGTTGCCGCTCACCCGACCAGTGGCACGCTATCGATGCAAATGCAGCCACCCAGCCGATAATCAGCCCACTCCTGCAGATACGAGAGGCCTCCTGCGCGCTCATGCATGCACGATGTCACCGCTCACACCGGCCGCCCAATGAAAAAGCCCTCATTCCTGCGCTCACCCCGCTTCTCGTCACCGGTCATTCTTTCCGGATGTGGCAGCGCAATCGTCAGCTGCGCACGCCGCGTCAGCGTCGGACCAAAGGCGGCTTGGCAGACAAACATCGCGTAACCTCCCGGCCAATCATGCAAAGCCAGCCCGTACCCTTGAAATGGCAGGTCAGCGCCGAAGCTGGATTTGGCCGATAACCGCAGCACCCCATTTGCTACGGCGACCAGGTACTCTGCGCTTCGCATTGTCATCGCTCGGCAGCGCTTTCAGCAGGTGGGTTTTCTCTTTACCGGGCGCGGAGAGGCTTAAACCCGGATCGCCAGGAGTTGTTGTCGGATGGCAAGGGCAAGGCACACCCACATCGCGGATAGAAAGCGATACTTTTTTGAGGAAACTCTTCCGGACGGGTTTCGTACTTCATTCTTCTCGCGAAGAGCCGTCGGGATCGAAACAGGCGAGGGTTTATACCCGCTATATCCAGCCAGTGCGCCGAGATAGCGTATCCTCACGGCGCAAGATGCGGGACATACGCCCGGCATATCTGCCGCCACGGGCCGAGAAATTCCTGATCCACCGCGATCCTGAAATTCAGAATAGCTATCTTCGGCACCTATTATCCAAATTTTTCATAGATACGATATAATACACATCTTACATAAAATAATATATATTGTTTATTATCCGCACCCAACTCGAAGCGATACGCAAATTTACATTGCCTATGGACAAATATATAGGAAATATGTAAGAATAATTTACTTATTAATTATCAATGAGAACTATTCTGGATTGAAGGTCGCATCTTATTTTAACAATCTCCAGCAACTGCCAGGGCGGAGGACACCAGCCAGGGGCCAGATAAAGGCGCACGGACGGCACAACCCATTTCCCCCTCCGATCGTAGCGGGCCAAACAATCGAATTTCACCCGCCGCGCTGGCCGCAGGACCGACTGATGCCGATATTGGCGACAGGGGGATGAAGCAGCATGGATCGGGCGCAAACGTGACCGACACAGCGCGCAGAGCGCATTCCAGACCCACGCTGGACGAGGTGCGCCGGGAGACCGCGAAGAACGATCGTGAAGGCACTGGGAGACCTACGCTGGATTTTCGCCCTCGCGGCCGTTGCCGATGAGATTGACGGAAAAGCGAAACGATCAGTCCGATCGATAGAAACCAAGCGCGCGTTCCGCGCTACCTCTTCTTCGCTTCGCGGCCGAAGCGCTCCGAATGGCAGTCAACGAAATACAAGAAATTTACGGATTACTTGTCCTAAAACAGCAACATAAAAGAAATTTAAATAATTATCGAGATAATACAAATTATATTTGATAAATTTTCTTTTCAAAGTATAAATAGAATTTGCATGATATTTCAATAAACATAATTTCATCATGAATTATTATTCTTTGATATTATATATAATAATTTTTAGAAAGTTTTCTACATGTGCGTTACATATGCCTGCTTTCTCTCCGCATTGCTGGCCTTCGAATCTGGATGGGACCGCGACCGCTATGAGGCGGGCACCATCCAGGACTGGCAGCTGACCGAGTGGGCCGGAGGCCCGGTCGAAACATACTACCCACGATATTCGAGCTGGTCGGAATTGACGGACGAGGAATGGGAAGCCATGGCCTACCGGTCGACCAATGCGCTCGGCTTTGTCGGCTTCCAGTTCGGCGAAGCCCTGCTGATTGATCTCGGCTACTATCAGGACACCATTTACTACGGCGCCGGCGCCTCCACCAACTCCTGGGACGGGAGATGGACCGGCAAGAATGCAATCGACTCGCTGGACGAGTTCAAGACCCGGGACGCGCAGCTTGTCGCCATTCAGGAAGCCTTCGGCTACAATCTCAAGGTGCTGAAAGGCCAGCTCGCCGCCTACGGCAAGTCGTTGGACGACTACATCGGCACGACACGCGTCTATCCGCAAAACAACGAAACGGTGAGCGTGAACCTGACGCTGACGGGTATCCTCGCGGCCTCGCACCTGCGCGGCGCCTGGGGCACAGCCTCGCTGCTTCTGCAGGATTCCGTCACCACCGACGAATACGGCACGTCAATCCTGCAATACATCAAGCAATTTGGCGGCTATGAAGCGCCGTCCGTCACCGACCTGATCGCCCTCGACGATGGCGCGACCATCGGAGATACGGGGCTCGGATCGCTTCTCCTGTCGAGCGGCCCACAGGGCGGGAGCGCAGGCGAGCCAGCCGTGGAAGTTGTCGAAACAGCGAGAGGGAGCGAGCCTGGCGACATCGATTGCGGGGATGGCCCGGACACCATCCATGTGAGCTACTCCTGGGGCAACTTCCACCGCGTGCGCGGGTTCGATCCGACAGAGGATCGGCTGAACATCGGCAGCCTGCCCGCCGGCGAAATCGAGATCGTGGACACGCCCGAGGGCCTCAGGATTTCGGTCAGGGACAATGGCGGCAGCGGCTATCTGCTCGAGGGCGTACGGGCGGCCGATCTGCCGGTCTCCAGCGTCACGTCCGCCTCCTGGAACCCGGACCTCTCCCGCATCGGCGACCGACTGCGCGGACTCGGCAGCCAGAATAGGTAGGCGGAGCAACGTATCGGCCGCATGTTGCGGGACGGGCTGACCAGCAGCCCGTGCCATTTTACCCAGTCTGTCCGCCGCGACAGACGCACCAGACGTTCCGGTCGGTGTGAGCTTGGTGTGTGGATGCCTCCCCTCCCTCATCCATCCGCCAACCCGCCGACCGGGGCGACCACCTCAAAATAATCGCTTGCCTGGAGTTGGTGGTTGTCACCGAAAACGTCAGTCCCAACGCCAATCAGAATACAGATGCATTCGATCTCGTCGTTGTTAAATGAGACCGCCGACCGCAGACCTTTCAGCGAAATCTCATGCCAGCTCAAGCGACCGCGACACAGCTCGCGCGTCGGCTACACCGCCGCCGCCAGTCGCTTCCTGAGCCGCCCAAACACACTCTGGGCCAGACGTAGATTACCGTTGCGCGCTTTCAGCGTGAGCCCTCGCAGATATCCCCCCGGCGACGTCAGTAACCCATCGGAATACTTGTCGGTAATCAGCGCCACGGCCGCCGCCGCCTCTTCGCGACTCATGGCGCCCAGTGCCGCTGTCCAGGCATCTGTCGATATGCCGATGATCGGCCGAATCCGGCCAGCAACAGCGATGAAATCAGACCAGTTGCGCATATGACCGCCAATTGCGTGCGCCATTTCCGCGAATGCCGGGCAGGCACGCAGGATGGACGGGATCGTCAGTTCG
>JAVBSF010000162.1:0-6268 GCA_031556925.1 Pararhizobium sp. | reverse complement strand
CTCGACAGCTTCATGCGCGCCGGTGGAGGCGCCGGACGGGACGGCGGCGCGGCCCATCGAGCCGTCCTCGAGCACGACGTCGACTTCCACGGTCGGGTTGCCGCGGCTGTCCAGAATTTCGCGGCCGATGATGTCGATGATAGCGGTCATGGTCTCTTCCCTGCTTTCGGATGATGGACGGATGGCCATGTCATAATTCATGGCCGGGAAATTACAATGCCGGGCGGGGACGAATGCGTCCCCGCAGCCGGGCTTCAATAAAATTTCATGAAATCGTCAAGTCTCAGCGCTTGGAGACGGCGTCGAAAGCAAGCAGCGTTTCGAGCAGACGCGGCATATCCTTCAGATGAACCATGTTCGGGCCATCGGACGGAGCATTGTCCGGGTCTTCATGGGTCTCGATGAAGACACCCGAGACGCCGACCGCAACCGCGGCCCGCGCCAGCGTCTCGACGAATTCGCGCTGACCGCCCGTAGAGCCGCCCTGCCCGCCCGGCTGCTGCACCGAATGGGTGGCATCGAAGACGACCGGCGCGCCGAGGCCTGCCATGATCGGCAGCGAACGCATGTCGGAAACCAGCGTGTTGTAGCCAAAGGACGCGCCGCGCTCGCAGAGCAGGACGTTCGGGTTGCCGCTCTCGGTGAACTTGGCGAGCACGTTCTTCATATCCCATGGCGCGAGGAACTGGCCCTTCTTGACGTTGATCGTGCGGCCGGTCTTGGCGGCGGCGATCAACAGGTCGGTCTGGCGGCAGAGGAAGGCCGGAATCTGCAGGATATCGACGGTCGGGGCGACGAGGCCGCACTGCTCTTCCGTGTGAATGTCGGTCAGGACCGGAAAACCGTATTCTTTCTTGAGATCGGCGAAGATTTCCATCGCCTTTTCAAGACCGATGCCACGCTTGCCCGAGAGCGAGGTGCGGTTGGCCTTATCGAAGGACGACTTGTAGACGAGGCCGATGCCGAGCTTTTCGCAGAGTTCGACCAGGGTACCGGCGATCATGAAGGCATGATCGCGGCTTTCCATCTGACAGGGGCCAGCGATCAGCGACAGGCGCTTGCTGTTGGAAAAGGTGACCTGCTTTTTGCCTTCGCCGACAACGACGTCTGCATTCGTCTTCATGACTTTTCTCCAAATACGAAAAGCAGGCCCTGCCCCGGCGCTTCCGGGACGATGAGGCGCTCGCCTTTTCTGATGAATTCAACCGCATTGCGGGTAAGAAGCTGCTCGGTCGCAGCGAGATCGCTGACCGTGAACACGACGGCGCGACCGCGAAGCCCGCGCGAGTGAGATGGCGTGCGCTTGTTGAAGAAGCCGGCCATGCCAGCCGGATTGAGCACCGAAATCTTCACATTGCGGGTTTCGATATCCATGCCGAAGGAATGGGCGGTCACTTCCCTGGTATCGACCGCTTCCTGCAGCAGATACTGGAAATCGGTCGGGTTTGGCTCCGACAGCACAACTTCCTGCATGCCGACGACGCCGTTGGCATGGGTTTCCAATGCGGTCCGGTCTGCCGGCAAAGCCTTCAGGCGCTGGCAAGCAAAAAGGAAGAAGTCGGGCGATCGAAGATCGGCTGCGAAGGCAAGACGGAAGCTTGCTTCAGCCTCGGAGCCATCCGGCAATGTCATCGCACGGGAAAAATCGAGCGTCCTGCCGCCGGAGATACCCTTTTCCACGAAGCGGGCATGATCGCCTGCTGCGTCATCAGTGGAAAGCACGATGGCCGAAAAACCGTCTTGTCCACGGCGAAAGCGGTAGGCCTGATCGCGAGCGACGAAAACATTGCCATCGAGCGCTGCGGCTTCGCAGTCTTCGCGGCTGGCGACGGCCAGCGGCTCCAGATAGGTTTTGTCGGCAAGAAAGACACAGGCGTTTTCCGTGCCGAACGGATGCAGCGCATCGGCAGCCACCGTAAAACCCAGCTGTTCGTACCGGCGTCGTGAAACGGACAGCTCGGTTACGGGCAGAACCAGATGATCCAGCAAGCGGGCACGGCGGGGGGCTGCAATCATGACATTTCCTGAGATGGCCATGGGCAGGTGCTTTGCCCCTTTTGCACGGCATTTTCAAGGGAATGTTGGGTTGCTGTCGGTGAAGATCAAGTCGCAGGCAGAATTGGAGATGCCCGGCACGGATGCCGGGCAGAAGATCGACTACAGATTGCTCATGCCGCCATCGATGACGAGCTCGCTGCCAACGGTGTAGGCCGCTTCGTCGGAGGCGAGGAAACCACGGCCTTGGCGATTTCACTCGGATTTCCGAACCGGCCGACCGGGATCTTGGCAGCTGCCATGGCGTCGGTATCCGCCGCCGACATGCCGAGCTTGCTATAAAGCGGCGTCGATACCGGGCCGGGACTGACGGCATTGACGCGGATGCCGCGGCCGATCAGTTCGCCAGACAACGTCTTGGCAAAGGACAGCAAGGCAGCCTTGGTCAGCGCATAGACGGACGTGTTCGGCATGCCGATATGGGCGTTGATCGAAGTGTTGAGCACGATCGAAGCCGGATTGGCGAGGATGGGCAACAGCGCCTGGACCAGAAAGAAGGGGCCTTTGACATTGATCGCAATGGAGCGATCGAAGCCCTCTTCGTCAAACTGTTCGATCGGACGGAAATCGGCGGCACCGGCGTTGACGAACAGGATGTCGAGATGACCGAAAGCCTCCTTCACCTGCTCGACGACAACTTTCTGTCCGGTAACATCCCCGGCATTGGCCTGGATAAAGAGCACCTTGTCGCCCAGCTCCGCACGGGCGGCCTCGATGGTTTTCGGGTTGGTGCCGGTGACGGCGACGCGGGCGCCTTCGGCCAGAAACTGGCGGGCCGTTTCAAGCCTGATACCGCTGGTTCCGCCAGTGATCAGGGCCGTCTTGTTCTCTAGGCGCGACATGACATTGCTCCTTGATATTGGCTGAAAACTTCAGGTGCGGGTGATCGAGGCGCCGCCATCGACGAGCGAGGCTGTGCCCGTGACAAAAGCAGAATCGTCGGAGGCAAGATAGAGGACCGAACGGGCCAGCTCTTCCGGCGTAGCGACACGCTTCAGGGCATGCAGATTGGTGATGAAACTCTGCGATTCCGGCGTGTTGTTCATTTCGCGGTACATATCGGTATCGACGGCCCCCGGCAGGATGGAATTGACGCGAACCCCCTGTGCACCGAATTCGACGGCAAGGGCCTGCGTCAGACCGATCAGGCCTGCCTTGCTGGCTGCATAGGCAGCAACGCCCGGAAAAGCGAAGCTGTAGCCGACGAACGTCGAGGTGAAGATCACCGAGCCGCCGCCATGCTTCACCATCTCGGCAATCTGGTGCTTGGCGCCGAGGAAGGAGCCGGTGAGGTTGATGGCAAGCGTATCAGCCCAGCCTGCTTCGGAAACACCGGTCGTCGGCCCGGCTTCACCAAGCGTGCCGGCGTTGTTAAAGGCGACGTCGAGGCGGCCATAGGTTTCGACGGCGCGCGACACAAGGCCCTTCGCATACTCTTCGGAGCGGACATCGCCGGCGAGCGCGACGGCTTCGCCACCCTTGGTCTTGATCTCTTCAACCAGCGTATCGAGTTCGCCCTGCCGGCGTGCGCCGACGACGAGCTTTGCTCCTTCAGCGGCAAAAAGCAGAGCTGTGGCACGGCCGATGCCGGCGCTGGCGCCTGTGACGATTGCAACTTTTCCAGAAAGGCGTTCCATGTTCGTAATTCCTCTTGGCGAAGCGGCGGGAACCGGATGTGCCCCTCCAAACCGTTTGCTTGAGGCGAATATGGCTTTATTTTATCGTTCGGATTAGTCTGCAGAAATTGAAACTCGTTTCCGGAATTTCCGAACAATGATCAAGCTGGAAGGCATCCTTTCCTTTGTCGCCATTGTCGAAAGCGGCTCGATCAGCGAAGCGGCGAGACGGTTGCGATTGTCGAAATCCGTGGTCAGCGAGCGGCTGGCCGACATCGAGGATAGCCTTGGCGCAAAGCTGCTGCACAGAACCACCCGCAAGCTCACCTTGACCGAAGATGGGCACGCCTTTCTGGAGCGTGCCCAGCGGATTGCCAACGAGATCGAGGATGCCGCGACCGACATCGCCGAGCGGCGCGGCACGCTCTCCGGGCCATTGCGCCTATCCGCGCCCGTCACCTTCGGGCGCATGCATCTTGGCCCGGCACTTTATGACTTCCTGGCCGAACATCCCGATTTGCAGCTGACCCTCGACATGGATGACCGCCGCGTCGATGCGGCGGCGGATGGCTATGATGCCGTTGTTCGCAACGGACCGATCGCCGATTCCCGCTTGATGGCCTGGCGGCTGGCGCCAAGCCGTCGTGTCCTTGTCGCCGCCCCGAACTATCTCGAAAGAAACGGAACGCCGGCATCGATCGAGGATCTGGAGCGCCACCGGGGCATCTTCTATTCCAACCGGGGCATTGCCGACTGGCGCTTTCCAAGCCCGGCCGGCACGATCCTCGTGCGCGGGCGCATGGGCCTCAGTCTCAATAACGGCGATATGCTACGCGACGCCGCCATTGCCGGTCTTGGCATTGCGCTTGTGCCGATGTTCGTCGTTGGCAGCGCGGTTGCGGAAGGGCAATTGCGGGAAATCGATATCGGGCTGAAGCCGGAACTCGAATATATTCATATCGTCCATCCCGACGGACGCCGCCCCTCGGCCAAGCTCAGGGCCATCGCCGATCACCTGCGCAAGAAATTCGGCTCACCGCCCTATTGGGATCCCGGCGCAGCCTGACGATAGATCAGCTGCAGCTCTTCAGCTGCTTGGCATATGTCTGGGCCATATTCGAGGCGCGCTGTGCCGCCTTCTGCAGCTGCGCATTTCCGCGCCACGAGCCGCGCGCATAACCTGCGTCGCCGGAGTAATAAGCGAGATAGAGATGATAGGCGTCGTTGAGCGCGATGCCGTTCGTCTCGTGACTGTTGCGGTGATACCAGCCGACAAAATCGATCGCATCGGCAAACTTGGTCCGACGCGCCATCAGATGGCCGGTCTCACGCTTGTAGCGCGACCAGGTGCCGTCGAGTGCCTGCGAGAAGCCATAGGCTGTCGACTGGCGTTTCCAGGGAATAAATCCGAAAAGCTTGGTGCGCGGCGGCCGGGCATTGGGGCGAAAACCGGACTCGGTATAGATCGTCGCCATCAGGATCGGCACGGGCACGCCGTATTCGCGCGAAGCCTTGTTCGCGGCACGCTCCCAATTGTTGAACCAGCCATCGCGCTGTTCGAAGATGGCGCAGGCATTGCGCGTGTTCTTCGGCGCGGTTGCACACCCCGCCAGCGCAAGAAGGGCGACGATAAGCAGTACACGCATCGCACGATCTCTCACTTTCGCAGAGATTACTAACAGGTAAACGTTAAAGAGACGTTTTTAGACGATGCGAGACATTGGGTTATTGCCGATGGGTATCGAGTTTCAAACGATAAAACAGATTATCGACCGCCATGACGGGAAATGCAGCCGGCAGTTCTTCTCGGCGGATTTTGACAAAACCGTTTTTCTCGTAAAACCGGCAGGCCGCCCGCAGGATATCGATCGTCCCGAGAAAAATCTCAGACACCCCTGCTCCGCGTGCCCTGTCGATCAGCGTCGATAGCAGCCTTGCCGCAAGACCGTGGTCACGCCCACGGAAGGCAGACGCCACGAACATCTTGCGGATCAGCGCCTGACCATTGCCGATATCCTTCATGGCGATGGAACCGACGATCTCGTCACCATGCCGGGCGACCCAGAATTCACCGGCGCCGGTCTGGTAGAAATTCGGGATATCGAAAAGATCAGGCTGCTTTTCAGCGGAGGTCTGAATTCCGAATTCGATAGTCTGGATCGGAAGGATCAGGGCGACGATGCCATGCTCGTCGCCGCTGCGATAGGGGGAAATCTCGATTTCGGACGCCTCGTCAGGCATGGCATCGTCCCCCGCCGGCCGCCTCAGACGAGGCGACTCTGCTCGACGGCAGCTTCGATGAAGCTGGCAAACAAGGGATGCGGGTCCAGCGGACGCGACTTCAATTCCGGATGGTATTGAACGCCGATAAACCACGGGTGATCCGGATATTCGACCGTTTCCGGCAGAACACCATCCGGCGACATGCCCGAGAATTCGAGGCCGCACTTCTCAAGCCGATCCTTGTAATCGACATTCACCTCGTAACGGTGACGGTGGCGCTCGGAGATATCGGTCGAGCCGTAGATATCGGCGATCTTGGTGCCTTTCTTCAGGCTCGCCTTGTAGGCGCCAAGACGCATGGTGCCGCCGAGATC
>JAVBSF010000465.1:0-4170 GCA_031556925.1 Pararhizobium sp. | reverse complement strand
GGATGTTTTCGGCCGCTTCCACCAGCTGGTCATAGGCTTTGATACGCGCCTTGGACTTGGACTGGCGCGCCTTCGGGCTGGAGGCGATCCATTCCTGTTCGCGGCTGATCGCCTTCTGGCGGGAGGCGTCTTCGCGGGCTTCCTGCTGCATGCGCTTGGCCTTGGCAAGCAGATAGGCCGAGTAGTTGCCTTCGTAGGGAATGCCGCGGCCACGATCGAGCTCGAGAATCCAGCCGGTGACGTTGTCGAGGAAGTAGCGGTCGTGGGTGATCATGATCACGGCGCCGGGGTACTGGCGCAGGTGGTTTTCCAGCCAGCCGATGGTTTCCGCGTCAAGGTGGTTGGTCGGCTCGTCGAGCAGCAGCAGGTCCGGCTTCGACAGAAGCAGGCGGCAGAGCGCCAGACGGCGGCGCTCACCACCCGAAAGACTGGTGACGTCGGCATCGCCCGGAGGGCAACGCAGCGCATCCATGGCCATCTCGACCTGGTTTTCCAGATCCCAGAGGTTCTGACCGTCGATGATGTCCTGCAGACGCGCGCCTTCCTCGGCGGTCTCGTCGGAATAGTTCATCATCAGTTCGTTGTAGCGCTCGATGATCGCGGTCTTGTCGGCAACGCCTTCCATGACGTTTTCAAGCGCGGTCTTGTTGGGGTCGAGCTGCGGCTCCTGGGCCAGATAACCGACCGTCGCACCCTCGGCAACCCAGGCTTCACCGGTGAATTCCTTATCGAGACCCGCCATGATGCGCAGCACGGTCGACTTACCGGCGCCGTTCGGGCCAAGGATACCGATCTTGGCATCCGGATAGAACGACAGGCTCACATTATCGAGAACCTTCTTGGCGCCGTAGGCCTTGCTCAGCCCCGACATGTGAAAGATGAATTGGCGTGCCATAAAGCTCTGCTCCGACGGAATGAAATTTTGCCCGCTATGTAGGCGAATTATCCCGGCGGAGCAATGTCGAAACCGGCGATATCTCCGGTTTAGCGGGCTTCTACACGCTGAATAAGGCCGATGGTGCATTTGCCGCCGATCGGATCGGCGGCAAGGATCAGAGCCCGCAGAGCCGAGCCATCGCCCTTGTCTTCCATTGCTCGCCCGGCAGGCCCGGAAACCGCCCGGCTCTCTGCCTTCTCGACCGGGAGATGCGACGTGGCCTCGCCCAGCCCGATCGTCAGTCCCGTTACAATGGTCACCTTACCCGCCGTGGCGCATTGCAGACGCACCCGCTCGCCCGCGCCAACCCCGAAGGCGGCGTCAAATGCCTGCCGGACCTCCTGTTCGCTCACCTCCTGCCCCAGCCTTTCGGTGAACAGGTCGCGCACCGCAGAGGTGTTCAAAACCTTGAGATAGCGCATCTGCTGCTCGAAATATGCGCCGGCCGTTGGAGAATGACAGCGGCCGCTGCGCACCCATTGATGACGATCGAGGCCGGATTGAACACCGGGCATCGCGGCGACAAGCGTCACCCTTGCATCATCGGCGAGTTCCGGTTGCGGCAAATCCAGCCACTTGCCCTGACGATCCTGCGCTTTGACCGAAGCCTCGACCCCGCAATAGGACTTTCCGACCGGCCACAGGCCATGCAGTGTGAAATGGGTGGCGTCGAAACTGCCCGGCGCCTGCGCCTTGCATTCCGCGCGATCGGATCGGATCCGGCAGAAGCCCGGCAGCCAGCTCACGGCGAAGACGGCGGTCGTCCGGCTCCTTCCGGCGCCTTTTGCCTCTTTCCGAACGCCCTCGGCATCCGCCGCAAAAGCCATCAGCGAAACAATGAGAAAGCATGCAACCCGTCGGAACATCATGTCCATTGCCACCTCCACACCAAGAACAAAACGTGATCATTAACCTACAATAGCGGGAAAATTACAACCCCTAATTCTCACCTCCCGAATTTTTCTGAGGTAATGCGCAACCAGCAACAAGAGCCCATTGCTTTCGCCCGCCAAATCTCCTTGAGTGCGGGGCAATGACCGCATGCGCGATTGCGCTGCGGCACGGGACGGCGGGAGGCTTGATGTTTCAGGAGGTGAAGGCGCTGCAAAGCCCGACGGGTGCAACGCTTGCCTGTCGACACCAAGCGGCATCAGGCCCGGAGCGCGGCATTCTCCATCTGTGCCATGGGCTTGCCGAGCATTCCGCACGCTACGCCCGCTTCGCGCATTTCATGAGCCTGCGTGGCTTCCACATCTTCGCCCACGATCACCGCGGCCACGGCGCCACCCAGGCGCCGGATGCTCCCTTCGGCCGCTATGCGCACAGGGATGGCCCTGAAAAGGTGGTGGAAGACGCGCGCGCCGTCACGGACATGGCAAAGGCCATGCATCCGGGACTTCCCGTGATCCTCTTCGGCCATTCCATGGGCGGGCTCATCGCGCTGAATACGGCAGAGACGCATCCGGCACTCTATGACGGGCTCGCCGTCTGGAATTCCAACTTCAATCCAGGCCTTGCCGGTCGCGCCGGCCAGCTCATCCTGAAGGCGGAGCGTATGCTGAAGGGATCGGACGTGCCGAGCACGATCCTGCCGGCGCTGACCTTTTCGATGTGGGGAAAAGCCATTCCGGAGAGCAAGACGCCCTCGGACTGGCTGTCTCGCGATGCGGCCGAAGTCGCGGCCTATATCGCCGATCCGCTCTGCGGTTTCGACGCGAGCGTCTCGATGTGGATAGACCTGTTCAGGCTGACCTACGGGGGCGCAAGCAGCCGGCGTCTGCGACGCCTGCCCCGCGGCTTGCCGATCCATCTCGTCGGTGGCGGACAGGATCCGGCGACCAACGGCGCGCGCGAAACCCGCTGGCTTGACGAGCGCATGAAACGGCACGGCCTTTCCAATGTGACGACGCGGATTTATCCGGACATGCGCCACGAAACACTCAATGAAATCGGCCGCGATATTCCCATGCGGGACTTCGCGGACTGGTGCATCGCCATCGCCGATGCCCGACACAGAGCATAGGCAGGCCATGGGCGCGAACATATCCGGCGACGGCGCCGGCAGGAACGATGTCCCGTTGGGCCTGATGCTGATGGTGATCGCGGTGCTGATCTCGCCGCTGATCGACATCTTCGCAAAACTGGCGATCACGACGGTCCCCTCCGGCGAGATCACCGCCGTCCGCTTTGCCCTGCAGGTGCTGTTCATCCTTCCGGTCGTAGTGGTGCGCGGCACGTTGTTCGACCTCACCTGGAAGAAGACCGGGTTGCACGCCCTGCGCGGCGCGCTCCTGGTCGCCACCATGCTGTCCTTCATCACCACCCTGAAGACGATGGAGGTGGCGGATGCCATCGCCATCTTCTTCGTCGAGCCGATCATTCTCACCATTCTCGGCAGCATCTTCCTCAAGGAGACGATCGGCTGGCGGCGTTATACCGCCTGCGGCGTCGGCTTTTTCGGGGCCATGCTCGTCATCCAGCCAAGCATGCAGGAGGTGGGGCTGATCGCGCTCCTGCCGGTCGCTTCCGCCTTCACGCTCGCCGTCTTCCTGCTGGTCACGCGCCTCGTGGCGCAGAACGAGGATCCATGGTCGATGCAGTTTCACGCCGGCATCTGGGGGGCGCTGTTCTGCGCCGTCATGCTCTATCTCGGCGATGGAACGGGATCGGTGATCTTCGATCCGGTGATACCGGACGCCAAGGCGATGCTCTATCTGCTCGGCGTCGGCGTCACCGCGACGATTTCGGGCGTGCTCGGGGTCTATGCCTATCGCGCAGCCCCGGCCTCCGTGCTCGCGCCGCTGCAATATCTCGAAATCGTCTCGGCAACGATCTTCGGCTGGCTGGTGTTCGATCACCTGCCGGACGCACTGAAATGGCTCGGCATCGCCATCATCATCGGCTCCGGGCTCTATATCATCTGGCGCGAGCGCCAGATCAACAAGACCGCCGGCACCGCGCCGGTATCACCGGCGATCTGAACGTCGGCCGAATGCTTTGGGAGGAGCAGACATGAAAACCGGAGGACAACTGATCGTCGAGGCGCTCAAGGCCAACGGCGTGAAACGCGTTTCCTGCGTTCCGGGCGAGAGCTATCTTGCCGTGCTCGATGCGCTTTACGACAGCGGCATCGAAAGCATCGTCTGCCGGCAGGAGGGCGGCGCCGCGATGATCGCGGACGCCTGGGGCAGACTGACCGGCGAACCCGGAATCTGCATGGTCACGCGCGGTCC
>JAVBSF010000288.1:0-2925 GCA_031556925.1 Pararhizobium sp. | reverse complement strand
CCTGCGCGGCGATTTCCGGCGTCAGCGCCTCGCCGAAATCGGAGGCTTCGAACACCCGGCGGATTTCGATCTCGCTCGGGCCGGACATCGGATTCGGGCAGCGCTTCACCCATTCGATCGCTTCCGCCATATCCTTGACTTCCCACAGCCAGAAGCCCGCGATCAGCTCGCGCGTCTCGGCAAAGGGGCCATCGACGACGGTGCGGCCCGCCCCGTCAAAGGCGATGCGGGCGCCGGCAGACGACGGATGAAGCCCCTCGCCCGCCAGCATGATGCCGGCCTTGACCAGCTCTTCATTGTAGTTGCCCATGGCTTCCAGCAACTCGGTCGACGGCATGATGCCCGCTTCGCTATCCTCGGTCGCCTTTACGATCACCATTACACGCATCGTCTCACTCCTCTGATCATGGAGGCCATCGTGGCCTTCCCGACCATACGACGAACGAGCCTCGATCAGATCGACAGGCGTGCAAATTTTTTTTCAGATTTTTTGGAGATGCTCAGCCGGCGGCGAAAGCGGCAAGAGCATCGCCCGACAGACGATAACGTGTCCATTCGCTCATCGGCTCGGCGCCGATCGCCTGATAGACGCGGATCGCCGGTTCATTCCAGTCCAGCACGCTCCATTCGAATCGGCCGCAGCCGCTCTCGATCGCGACCCTCGCCAGATGACGCAGCAGCGCCTTGCCGGCTCCCGAACCACGATGCTCCGGCGTAACGTAGAGGTCTTCGAGATAAAGCCCGTTCTTCGCCTGCCAGGTGGAGAAGCTCAGGAACCAGCAGGCAAAGCCTATGGCCACGCCGTCCTTTTCGCAGATGGCCGCCTTCGTCACCGATTTCGGGCCGAACAACGCCTCTTCCAGCGTGGCTTGCGTCGCCTCCACCTCGTGGCCCGCCTTTTCATAGACAGCAAGCTCGCGAATGAACGTGAGGATATCAGGCACGTCGGAACGTACCGCTTCGCGGATGGAAAGCGTCATGGATAAAACCGTTCCGGTTTGAAGATTGTTATGCGGCGCCCTGTGGCCGGCATCCTCTTTTCCCGTCCGCGGAAGAGGGACACAGCGAAAGGCCCGAAGCAAGCTCCGGGCCGGTTCATCAGAAGATCTGCCACCACTTCTTGCCGGAACCCTTGACCTGGGCTTCCTTCTTGCGGCGACGTTCCTTGTCCTTTTCAGGCTCGCCGAGGTCGGCCTGCGCCTCTTCCGGCAGCTTGCGATATTCAAGCGGCGGATCGCTCAGGAAGCGTCGTTTGTCGGCGTAGGCGCCCATCTGGACCTTGCGGGCCTCGCGATAGGCCTCCTGCTGTTCCTTGGCGGTCAGAGCGCGACCGTTGGCGCTGGATTTCGCGAGCGGCGAAACATAGGAGGGATTGTTGGCATTCGCGTCCGCTTCCTCGCGCAGACGCTGGCGGGTATCTTCCGGCGATTCCAGCCATTCCGGATTGTCCTTGGTCAAGGACTGCTGCGGTTCGACAAGCGCCGTCCGTTGCTCCTGCGCCGGCAGGACCAAGGCGCCGCGCGGCTGGTATTTCACCTTGGCAGCTTCCTTGGCATTTGGCGTCTCGAGGCTGACGGCGCTGCCGAGGTCGTCGATCAGATGCTCGCCGGACGACTTGTTGGTGCCGTAGGTCGGGTCACCCAGGCAACCCGTCAGGACCGCGCTGCCGGCAATGATGCCCGCGACGGCGGCATACACTCGAAACTCTCGTGTCATTCCCATGAAAACCCTTCCAGCCAAAGCCGGTCCAACGACCGCCCCGCGCCCCCTTGGCGTAAAAATCCGCCAAATTTCAGGCAGCGTTTTACCGGAGGCCATTTCAAAGAGCAATTGACCCGGTAAACAAACCGTAAAACGAGCTGCGGAAAACCGTGAAGTCACCCGCGCCCGGATGAAAGAAGCCCCGGCGACAACCGGGGCTTCAAGAAAATCAGGCGCCGTAGCCGAGTTCGCGCAGCGCCGCGGCGTCACGCGCCGATACATCCGGGAAGGCGGGATCGGAGCCGACATCGGCGGTGATGCGCCACGAGCGGGCGCATTTGCGGCCTTCGGCAGCTTTTGCCTCGACGCTGACATCGGCGACGTCATCCAGACGGAAGGCATCGGCCGGGCCGGCATCCGAAACGATGCGGATATCGGAGGTGATGCAGATTTCCGAGAAATCCTGGCCTTCCAGCGCTGCGAGCAGCTCGGCGTCGGCGACATGCACGACGGGGGCAGCTTCGAGCGAGGAGCCGATGCGCTTTTCACGGCGCTCGATTTCCAGGGCGCCGGTCACGACCTTGCGCACGGTGCGGATTTTCTTCCACTTCTCGGCCAGATCGGGGTCCAGCCACTCGGCCGGCACATGCGGGAACTGCTCCAGATGCACCGAAACGGCATCCGGCTTCAGCGACAGCCATGCTTCTTCGGTGGTGAAGGGCAGCATCGGCGCAAGCCAGGTGACGAGGCATTCGAACAGCTTGCGGATGACCGCAAGGCTCGCCCGGCGGCGCAGGCTCGACGGCGCGTCGCAATAGAGCGTGTCTTTGCGGACATCGAAGTAGAAGGCCGACAGCTCGACGTTAGAGAAGTCGATCAGCGCGCGGGCGATCCTCTTGAAGTCGAAGGCGTCGTAGCCTTCGCGCACGACGACATCGAGTTCAGCCAGACGATGCAGCATCAGCCGTTCGAGTTCGGGCATCTCGTCGCGGGCGATCTCCTCGCCCTTGTCGTGGGCCAGCGTGCCAAGCATCCAGCGGATGGTGTTCCTGAGCTTGCGATAGGCATCGACATTGGTCTGGATGATCGTCTTGCCGAGGCGCTGGTCTTCCCAATAATCGGTGGTCATCACCCACAGGCGCAGGATGTCGGCGCCCGACTGCTTCAGGACGTCCTGCGGCACGACCGTATTGCCGAGCGACTTCGACATCTTCTGGCCCGTCT
>JAVBSF010000437.1:0-6734 GCA_031556925.1 Pararhizobium sp. | reverse complement strand
GTCGAGGTCGATGACAGCCCCGGAAAAAGGAAAGGACGAGCGGCCGACCTTGACCATCGACGGCAGGATTTCGATGGTCCCCTTGTTGAAATCATAAGAAAGGTTCAGTTCGGACGGTTTCAGCGCCGATGTCATCCCCCCCGCTTCGAACACCCCTTCCTCCGCCCTGGCGCTCAGCCGCAATGTCGGCGCGATGTCCCCCTCTCCCCGGAGGGCCTTTATCGTAAGACCAGCCTTGCTGCGGATTCCGAATGCCGGTTCGGCCGGGGTTTGCGCGCGATACAGCAGCGACGACAAGGGCAAGCCGCTGACAGCGCCGTCGAGCTGCGTGATATGGTCACGCGTGCCGGTTGCCGCCAGATGAAGCTCGGCTGCTTCGCCATCGATGTCGAAGGCGCCGTCGATACGGATCGCCCCGTCCGCATCGCGTTTGAAATCGAGCTTCTCGATCACCACCGGAACGATCCGCTTTCGCGGGCCGACAAAGGAAAGCTGCATATCGGCGATACGCATATTCTCCGTATTGCTGCGCGCGATCAGGCGCGAGATGGCGTCGATCTGGGAGAAAATGCCATCCAGCCCGGCTCCGACATGGCTGATGCGTATGGCGGTGAGATCGATCGGCTTGCCCTGCGGAAGCAGCGTCGGGTCCAGCATCGCCCCCTCCGCCGCGATTTGCGAAACGGCGACCCGGCCGGTCAGTAAAGCGAAAGAATCAAGCTCGATATAGACGGAGCGCGTCGAGACCAACTGCTTGTCGGACGCATTTTCCATCAGCGTCACGTCCCGCGCCTTGAGCGCCAGACCGCCGGATGGCGTCATTCGCAGAACCGTCGAACCGACTTCGGCGTGATAACCGCCGCCGAGCGCGGAGTTCAGGGCGGCAGTCGCACGCGCATTGAGCGGCCGGTCGAACAACCCGCCCTCGATTGCCAGCAAGAGAAGAAGGACGAGCACGACCCCGAAAGTGGCAACCCCGAGGAAGACGTTGGCGAACGTATGAAAGCCGCTTCGCCGGCGCGTGTGCACGATGCAGGGATCATGTGCCTGCGCGGACGGCAGCTCATGCAGCGCAACGATATCGCGTTTGCGGAACCTGGTCTTTTCGCCGCGGATTTCACTCATCGAGGCAGGGCGCCTTCTCCAATCGAAACCTGTCCATTCATATGATCCATCTTCTTCCTGGTGGACAGTCCACATTTGCACGGCGTCTGCGTCTTCACAGGTGGCGACGCTGTGCGCATATCGAATGGACGCGACCGACCCGTCAAGCCCGGTGCGGAGACGGCGCTGATTGTAGCAGCTTGCACGCCCGCGCTTTTGCAACAGGTGAGAGTGATGCACCGAGCACTTTACGCACCGGGGCGGAAACCGCTAAAGCGCGGAGCGCAATATTGCGGAAAATAGTCCAAAGCGAGGTTGAATCATGGCGAAAACAGCGATCGGCGACCGGGTGCCCGATTTCACATTGCCCCGCGACGGCGGAGGCGCGATTTGCCTGTCCGATTTCAGCGGTCGATGGGTCGTGCTGTTCTTCTATCCCAAGGACGATACGACAGCCTGCACCACCGAAGCCGTGGATTTCAGCAGCCATATAGAGGCATTCGCGGCAGCGGGCATAAGCCTGCTGGGCATATCGCCCGACCCGGTGAAAAAACACGATAAATTCGTCAAAAAATACGAGCTGAAAACGCCCCTTGCCTCCGACGAGACGAAAGCGATCTGTGAAGCCTATGGCGTCTGGGTCGAGAAAACGCTCTACGGACGCAAATATATGGGCGTCGAAAGAACCACCCTGCTGATCGGGCCGGACGGGACGCTTCGCAAGCTCTGGGAAAAGGTCAAGGTCGCGGGCCATGTGGAAGACGTGCTGAACGAGGCGCGTGCCCTGGCGGCAGGTGCGGCGTCATGACCGACCTTCCGTCATTCCACAGTTTGCGCGACGGCGCGGCGCGCGCCATCGCGGCTGCCGATCTCGACATCAAAACAGCTCTCGCGCAGGAAGCGGCGCGGCGCTGGAATGTGCGAACCTTATCGCTGCGTTCGCCGCTTGACGCTACGGTACCCGAAAGGCCTGGCCGGCCTGCAAAGCCTGCCCTCATCCCGCCGACGAAGGTCATCCGCCGGTCGCTGCATTCCACGCGTGGGCGCATCGCGCTTCTGCATGCGATCGCCCATATCGAACTCAATGCCGTCGACCTTGCTCTCGATATCGTCGCCCGCTTCGCCGCAGAGCAGGTGCCGAATTCCTTCTTCGATGGCTGGATGAAGGTCGCGTTCGAGGAAGCCAAACATTTCCGCCTGGTCCGCGACCGTTTGCGCGCTCTGGGCGCCGACTATGGCGACATGCCCGCCCATGACGGTCTGTGGCAAGCCGCCCACGATACCCGCAACGACCTGACGGCCAGGCTCGCGGTCGTGCCGCTGATTCTCGAGGCGCGCGGCCTCGACGTCACGCCCGCCCTGCAGGCAAAAATGCGGGAAGCCGGCGATATGGAAAGCGCCGCCGTGCTCGACGTGATCTATGAAGATGAAAAAGGCCACGTCGCCGTCGGCGCAAAATGGTTTCGCTTCCTCTGCGCTCGCCAGAAGAAAGACCCGGCTGCGGCATTCCAGGCTCTCGTACGCGCCAACTTCCGCGGCCCGCTCAAAGCGCCCTTCAACGATGTCGCCCGCGCCGAAGCCGGACTGACACCGTCGTTCTACCGCTCGATGACCGCCTCCACCAATATCTGAGAGTGCCGGAAAACAGCCTTCCGGCAACCGATCGAAAGGCTTTGTTAACCTTAACAATATCTAATCGGCCCATCAAAAAGCGCAGTCATGCGATGGAGGCGATCAGATGTCAGGGCGGGCTGAAAATCGCGTTTTCGGAAAGAAAACCGAAAAGCACATCCTGATTCTCGCCAAGGGCGACAAGGTTCGCCACATTACCTTCCAGCCTTGGATGGCGGCCCTGTCGCTGAGCATTCTTTCGGCCCTGACCGTCGGCTATCTCGCCGCAACATCCTATCTTGTCCTGCGCGACGACCTGATCGGCGGCACGATGGCGCGTCAGGCACGCATGCAGCATGAATATGAAGACAGGATATCGGCCCTGCGCGCGCAGGTCGATCGCGTCACCAGCCGGCAATTGCTCGATCAGCAGATGGTGGAGGAAAAGGTCGAGAAGCTTCTGCAGCAGCAACTCGCCCTCACTTCTCGCCACGGCAAGCTGGGGTCTCTGCTGGATCGGGCGGAGAATGCCGGGATAGCGGTAGACGACGGAGCCGCCGAGCCCGCCCCGGCAAATGCCTACGAAAAACGCGCCGATGCGTCCGGAGGCCTCAAGGCCATCGAACGCCTGATGGGGCTTGCGTCATCTGACGGTGCCGAAAAGACCATCGGGCAGACGGCCCTGGCCTATGCGCCGAACCAGATGCGCGAATCGATGTCCGATCGCTCCGATCGCCTGTTTTCACGCGTCACCCTGTCCCTCAAGGATATCGAGCGGGCGCAAAAATCCCGTATCGAAAGCCTGACGGAACAAACCGCCGATACCGCAGACAACATCGCGGCAATCGTGGAACGAACCGGGCTTCATGTCGACGCCGACGCGCCGGAGAGTATCGCCGAAGCGTTGCCGGTCGAAGACCAGAACGCCATAGGCGGCCCTTTCGTGGCGCCGGAAACCGCCGAGGATTTCGACCGCTCGCTGGTAACGCTGGACAACGCACTCGCGCGCCTGGAGCACATGCGCGGCGAAGTGAAAAAACTCCCCTTCGCCAACCCGTCGCCGGCAAGCGATATCACCAGCCGCTTCGGCAATCGTCTCGACCCCTTCCTCGGTCGCCTCGCCCTGCATGCCGGCATCGATTTTCGCGCCGCCGTCGGCACGCGCATTACAGCGACAGCTCCGGGAAAAGTGATAGTGGCAGGCCGCAACGGCGGTTACGGCAATATGGTCGAAATCGATCATGGCAATGGCGTTACGACGCGCTATGCGCATCTTTCGAGCGTGCTGGTTAATGTCGGAGACCACGTCGAGGCCGGAGAGGCCATCGCCAAAACGGGCAATACCGGCCGCTCCACCGGCCCACACCTGCACTATGAGGTCCGGCTCAACGGCGAAGCGACCGATCCGATGCGCTTCCTCACGGCCGGGATCAAGCTCGACAAGCTCATGAACTAAGTCGGGTCCGTCGCATCTGCCTGAAAAACGGGCTATCTTGCTTGGATCACCGCATGTTCTTTAAAAGGCAATTCGAAATTACTTCTTTTTATTGACTGAGCAATCGATCAAACGCCCGGTTTTCTTGACTTTGTTCCGCTTTGAGCCTATGAGCCCCGACAACGCGCTCCGCCGGTGGGCGCGACACCGCGCGTTTTTCCCGAACCGGAACGGAAACAGATTTCCAATTGACCACATTTTCTGATCTTGGCCTGAGCCAAAAAGTACTCTCCGCTGTCACGGACGCGGGCTATACCATTCCGACGCCTATCCAGGCTGGCGCCATTCCGCCGGCTCTCAAGCGCCGCGACATTCTGGGTATCGCACAAACGGGTACGGGCAAGACAGCTTCCTTCGTGCTGCCGATGCTGACGATTCTCGAAAAGGGACGCGCGCGGGCACGCATGCCGCGTACGCTCATTCTCGAGCCGACACGCGAACTCGCCGCGCAGGTTGCCGAAAACTTCGAGAAATACGGCAAGAATCACAAGCTCAACATCGCCCTCTTGATCGGCGGCGTGTCCTTCGACGAGCAGGATCGCAAGCTTGAACGCGGCGCCGACGTTCTCATCTGCACCCCCGGTCGCCTACTCGACCATTGCGAGCGCGGCAAGCTCCTGATGACCGGAGTCGAGATCCTCGTCATTGACGAAGCCGACCGCATGCTGGACATGGGCTTCATTCCCGATATCGAGCGGATCGCCAAGCTCATTCCTTTCACGCGCCAGACGCTGTTCTTCTCCGCGACGATGCCGCCGGAAATCCAGAAGCTGGCTGATCGCTTCCTTCAAAACCCGGAACGGGTCGAGGTGGCTCCGCCCTCGTCCACCGCCAAGACCGTGAGTCAGCGCTTTGTCGCCGCGCACGCCAAGGATTACGAGAAGCGCGCCGTATTGCGCGACCTCATCCGCGCGCAGGAAGAGTTGAAGAACGCGATCATCTTCTGCAACCGCAAGCTGGATGTCGCCGAACTCTTCCGTTCGCTCGATCGGCACGGTTTCTCGGTCGGCGCACTGCATGGCGATATGGACCAGCGTTCGCGCATGACCATGCTGTCCAATTTCAAGGACGGCAACATCAAGCTTCTGGTGGCATCCGACGTCGCTGCGCGCGGTCTCGACATTCCCGATGTCAGCCATGTCTTCAATTTCGATGTGCCGATCCATGCGGAAGACTATGTGCACCGCATCGGCCGCACCGGCCGCGCCGGCCGTTCCGGCGCCGCCTTCTCGCTGGTTACCAAGCGCGACACGAAGTTCACCGACGCGATCGAAAAGCTGATCGACCAGAAAATCGAATGGCTGAACGGCGACCTGTCCGAGCTCCCCGCACCGATGGAAAGCCATGACAGCGGAAAGCCGGATCGCCGCAAGTCCGAGCGCGGCGGTCGAGATCGCGATGGCCGGGATCGTGATGGCAAGCGTGGCCGCAGAAATGACGCGGAACGTGAGACGTCAAATGCATCCGGTCACAAATCGGACACCAAACACAACGATAGTGCAGTCGCAACCGAAGCAGCGGTTACAGCAAAGGCGGAACCCGTGAGAGCAGAACGCAAGCCAGAAACCAAGCCGCAGAACGGCAACCGGAATGCCCAGGCTTCGCACGCCGCCAACAACGACAATCGCGACCGTCGCAACCGCTATCGCCGCGATCACGATGACGGCCCGACCCCTGTTGGTTTCGGCGACGACATCCCGGCATTCATGCTGATCGCCGGCAAGGCCTGATCGGCCTTTCAAAATATTTCGTCTGTTTTATCGCCTGCCCGATAGCTATTCGGGCAGGCGATTTGCGTTTGTGGCGATGCGTTCTAGCCCGCTATCATCACAAAGGCGGTTGTAAGCGGAGCGGCATCGGCATGGGTCCAGAGCTGGTAGCCCACCACTGTCCCGAGGATAAGGGACCAGATGGCGAAATCACCCAGCTGAAACAGCGGCTCTCTCATCGTCTTGCTCCTGAAGGAAGGACTATCGTTGAGGGAAATATCGCTGCTATTGTTTACCGTTTGAAGCCCGAAAAATGTGAACAATGCTTCCACGATTGAACAATCAACCTTCTTTTCTTCAGCGCCTCCCCCGTGAAGACCAGCGCAAATCGTGCTAGAATGCGTGCCGGACCCGTTGAGCGAAGATGCGATGGAGGAATGCAATGCATTACAGCCTGCAATTCTTTACCTGGACGCCGCAGCATGGTGTCCATCAGATCGGTTCCGTTCTCGAGGTGAATGCTCTCAACCCGAAAATGGCCGCGACAACGGCACTGGGCATTCGGCTGGATGACACCGGCGCTGCCCGCAGACTGGCGGTGCGCGTCTGGAGCGACAGCGACGACGCCAAGGCTGATTGCGCCTGCTTCTACTATCATTAGCAGGCATCCCGACTCGACTTGAAAATATGTCCGTCCGCTCTGCGCGGCGGGGAAGGTACGCGTGGCCTCTCGAAAAAACATCTGTTTTTAGGGACTTGCGGAACACAACTGGAACATATAGTGTCTGTTCTTGATTTGTTTCGCGATTCCGGAG
>JAVBSF010000528.1:0-9866 GCA_031556925.1 Pararhizobium sp. | reverse complement strand
GACTGCATGGCAATCGCCGCCGCATCCGCGCCGCTGCCGATGCGGGCGAAGCCGCCGGGCATCACCTGCCAGCCGTCGCGGGTGCGGGCGACATAGACGCGCAGGCTCATGGGGCGCGGTGTCAACCGGCCGTTGATCCAGGCGGGGGTGGTCGAAAGCGTCACCGCCTCCTGGCCGACGAGCTTGGCGCCATCGGTCTTCAGCCAGTCGGCCACCGAAAGCCTGGCGGTATCGCGCAGCGACGAGCCGAGGACGGACTGGCCATTGTCGTCGAAGAAGGGCCGGGTCGAATAGGCCGGGCCGATCACCATCTTCTCTATATTGCCGGCGACATGGTCGCGTTCCGGCTGCTGGCCGCACCACCAGGTGGCGATGCTCGGAAGCAGCAGATCCTCGCCTAGAAGCTGCCGACAGATCACCGGCATGAAGGCCAGGAAGGCCCGCGTTTCGAGAATGCCGGAACCCAGCGCGTTGACGACCATCACCGACCCGGCCCGAAGCGCTTCGACAAGGCCGGGCGTGCCGATATGGGAGCGCTGGTTGAGTTCCAGCGGGTCGGCGAAGGCGGCATCAAGCCGGCGCCAGAGCACGCCGACCGGCTTCAGGCCGGCGACGGTGCGCACCATAACCCGGTCGTCGACCACAGTCAGGTCTTCGCCCTCCAGCAGCATGAAGCCGAGATAGCGAGCGATATAGGCGTGTTCGAAATAGGTTTCGTTGGCAAGGCCGGGGGTGAGGACGGCGATGCGGTCGTCCGGGTGACGCTTGCGCGCCTGCAGCATGTCGCGGAAGGCACCGAAGAAACCGGCGAGGCGGTGGACATGGGTTTCCGCATAGAGATCGGAAAAGGCGCGGGTGGTCGCCACCCGGTTTTCCAGCGCAAAGCCCGCGCCGGAGGGGGCTTCGGTGCGGTCCGAGAGCACCCACCAGTTGCCATCGGGCCCACGGCCGATCTCGAAGGAGCAGAAATGCAGGAAATGGCCATCTGCGGGCATGACGCCGACCATCGGGCGCAGGAATTCCGGGTTTCCGGCAACCAGCGCCGGCGGCAGGATGCCCTCGGCGACGAGGCGGTTCGGCCCGTAAATATCGGCTGTCAGCCGCTCCAGAAGATCGGCGCGTTGCACCAGTCCCTTGCTGAGCGCCGTCCATTCGCCCTCGTCGATCATGACAGGCACATGCGACAGCGGCCAGCTGCGCTCGGAACTCTCCTTGCTG
This sequence comes from Pararhizobium sp., assembly GCA_031556925.1. Taxonomy (GTDB): domain Bacteria; phylum Pseudomonadota; class Alphaproteobacteria; order Rhizobiales; family Rhizobiaceae; genus Pararhizobium. Next base: position 8,648 of record JAVBSF010000528.1, on the reverse strand, counting down.
CCATAGGCGCGGTAGAAGACGCCGGCATCGCGCAAGTAACGATCCGCGCGGGCAAAACGGTTGGCAAGCTCGGTCTCGTCCATGCGACCGATATTGGCGAGCAGATGCTGCCAGACCGGGCGGACGTGACCGTTGATATCGACCATTTCGTCGGCAATTCCGGGCAAGGCCCGATAACCGAAAACCGGATCGTCCTCGATCCGGTTTTGCTCTTTTGCCGCTTCTGTGGTCTTTGTCTTTGCCATTCTGCCTATAACCCTGCCGGACGTCTGAGATCGAGCGTCAGGGGAAACTCCTGCGATGGGGTCTCGGGGGTGAGGATGTAGCCGCCGGGAGTATGTCCCCAGGGCTCGAAACGCGCCAGTCTGCGGGCTTCGGCCTCGTTGCCGTTGACCGGAAACGTGTCGTAGTTGCGTCCGCCCGGATGGGCAACATGGTAGATGCAGCCGCCGATCGAACGCTTGGACCATGTATCATAAATGTCGAATGTAAGTGGCGTGTTAACAGGCAGAACCGGATGCAGGCCAGAGGCCGGCTGCCAGGCCTTGTAGCGCACGCCGGCAACGGCCAAGCCCGACGTGCCGGTCGCTTTCAGTGGCACGGGCCGTCCGTTGCAGGCGACGGTATAGCGTTCAGGGTTCAAGGTTTCGAGTCTGACCTGCAGGCGCTCGACGGAGCTGTCGACAAACCGCACGGTGCCGCCGATCGCGCCCTGTTCGCCCATGACATGCCAAGGCTCCAGCGCCTGTCGCAATTCGAGTTTGGCACCTTCATATTCGACTTCGCCGCAGAAGGGGAAACGGAACTCGAGCTGCGCTTCGAACCATTCGGGCCGGACGTCAAAGCCATTCTCCTTCAGGTCGGCGAGCACATCGAGAAAATCCTGCCAGACATAATGCGGCAGCATGAAGCGGTCGTGCAGCGTGGTGCCCCAGCGCACGAGGCTTCCATCCGCCGGGTTCTTCCAGTAACGCGCGATGAGCGAGCGCACCAGCAGCTGCTGGGCAAGGCTCATGCGGGCATTCGGCGGCATTTCGAAACCGCGGAACTCGACAAGGCCAAGACGCCCGGTCGGCCCATCCGGTGAAAACAGCTTGTCGATGCAGATTTCCGAACGATGGGTGTTGCCGGTGACGTCGGTCAGCAGATTGCGGAACAGTCGGTCGACCAGCCAGGGCAGCGGTGGCGTGCCATTTCCCGGAGACGGCACCTGTGCCATGGCGATTTCGAGTTCGTAGAGGCTGTCGTGCCGGGCTTCGTCGATACGCGGCGCCTGGCTGGTCGGGCCGATGAACAGGCCGGAAAACAGATAGGACATCGACGGATGGCGCTGCCAGTGCAGGATCAGGCTCTTCAACAGGTCGGGCCGGCGCAGGAAGGGGCTGTCGCCCGGATTCTGTCCGCCGACGACCACATGGTTGCCGCCGCCGGTGCCGGTGTGGCGACCGTCGATCATGAACTTGTCGGCGCCGAGGCGTGACTGGCGCGCATCCTCATAGATAGACGTGGTGATATCGACGCATTCGTGCCAGCTGGATGCCGGATGAATGTTGACCTCTATCACGCCCGGATCGGGCGCGACGCGCATGACGTTGATGCGCTCGTCCTGTGGCGGGGCGTAGCCTTCGATATGGACGGGCAGGCCGAGATGGGCGGCAGCCCGCTCCGTCGAGGCGAGAAGATCGAGATAGTCCTCGATGGCGACGGTCGGCGGCATGAACACGCAGAGCCTGCCCTCGCGCGCTTCGACGCTGATGGCCGTGCGCACGACGCCATCGATCTCATCCACCGATTGCTGCATGAGGGGCTGCTGGGCGCTGACGGGCTGGAAATGCGCCGTGGGCAATTCACGGCCGTTGTCCTTCCCGAAATCCGGCAAGGTCTCGCGCGGAACGCTCGGGTCCATCGGGTTGATATAGGGATATTGCGATGGCGGTATCCAGTTGAGCGAGGTGAGCGGCAGCCGGTAACCGACCGGGCTGTCGCCGGGAACGAGGAACAGGCGGCCACGCCGGGTGCGCCACTTTTCGCTCGACCATTTGCGGCCGTTTGCCCGCGCATTCCAGGCCTGGACAGGCAGAATATAGCCGGTGGGCGTGGTCAGGCCGCGCTCGAACACGCGGGCCATGCGTGTCCGCTGTTCGGGATCTTCCAGCTTCGAATTCGACGGGTCGAGATTTTCCGGAAGATTGGCTTCCTTCACCAGCCATTCGGCCGGATCTTCGAACGCCGGCGCCACGTTTTCCGGTGGCACGTCAAGCTCCTGCGCGATGACCGAAAGCAGGCGTGCGGCATCGTCGGCAGTCACGTTGTAGTTCAGTCCTTCGCGGGCGATCAGCTTGCCGTTCGACCAGATCGGCTTGCCGTCCTTGCGCCAGTAGAGCGAGAAGGTCCAGCGCGGCAGGCTTTCGCCGGGATACCACTTGCCCTGGCCGTAATGCAGGAAGCCGCCGGGGGCGAAGCGGTCGCGCAGCCGGCGAATGAGCTGATCGGCCTTTTCGCGCTTGGTCGGGCCGACGGCATCGGTGTTCCATTCGCCGGATTCGAAATCGTCGATCGAAACGAAGGTCGGCTCGCCGCCCATGGTGAGGCGCACGTCGTTTTGCGAGAGAATGGCGTCGACATGATCGCCGAGCGCATTCAGTGCATCCCAGCTTTCATCGGAAAAAGGCTTGGTGATGCGAGGATGTTCGGCGACGCGCGAGACCTTCATGTCGAAGGCGAAGGTGGTGTTGGCATCGCCGTAGAGCCCGCCGGAGATCGGCGCTGCATTGCGGTAGTGCGGCGTGGCGGCCAGCGGAATATGGCTCTCGCCGGTCAGGAGGCCCGAGGTCGGGTCCAGCCCGATCCAGCCGGCGCCCGGAATATAGACCTCGCACCAGGCATGCAGATCGGTGAAATCGACCTCTGTGCCGGAGGGGCCGTCGAGGGCTTTCAGGTCCGGCGCGAGCTGGATGAGATAGCCGGAGACGAAACGGGTCGCAAAACCGAGATTGCGCAGGATCTGCACCAGCAGCCAGCTCGAATCGCGACAGGAGCCGAGCGCCCGCGCCAGCGTTTCCTCCGGCGTCTGCACGCCGGGCTCCATGCGGATCACGTAATTGACGGCCTGCTGCAGCCGCGCATTCAGACCAACCACGAAATCGATGGTTCGTTGCGGCGAGCGATCGATCTGCTCGAGATAGGTCTGCAGGGCCGGGCCGACCGGATCGGGCTGCATGTAGATTTTCAGATCTTCCCGGATCTCTTCCGCATACTGGAAGGGCCACATCTCGGCCTCCTCCTCCACGAAGAAGTCGAACGGGTTATAGACCGTCATGTCGGCAACGAGATCGACTTCGATCTTCAGCTCGGTGACGGGATCGGGAAAGACGTAGCGGGCGAGATAGTTGCCGTAGGGATCCTGCTGCAGCGTGACGAAGTGGTTTGAGGGCGAGACGCGCAGCGAGTGGCTGATGACCTTCGTCTTGGAATGGGCCGCCGGCTTCAGCCGGATGATCTGCGGCCCGAGGCGAACTGGCGTGTCGTATTCATAGTGGGTGAGATGATAGATCGCAGCCTTGATCGCCATGCAGCCTCTTTGCCCCTCGCGACGGTCTTCGCCGTCATTTCGGCAAGTTTGTGCAATGCGAAGAGAGATTGCAAGGCTGGAATTCCCCGTGCCGCAAATGCGGCGGGAAAGCTGCCGCAGGCTGGACAGGGAGGCTGCCGGGCGGCTGAGGCGGGCCGCCCGGCGGATCGGTAGCAGCGAGGGGACCTATCGCTTGGGCGCTACCAATGCAAAGAATGCGCCTTGAGGATCGGTGCCCTGTACGATCCATGCACCACCCGGCACCTCCATGGGGCCATTGACTACCTTGCCGCCCGCAGCATTGATGCGCTCGATGGCGGCATCGATTGCTTCGACGTTGATGTAGAAGGTCCAGAACGGCGGCGCGGGAATACTCGCCGGCTTCGTCATCATGCCGCCGAGCACGGTCTCGCCCTTGCCGAAGATCTGGTAGACGCCCATCGGCCCCATATCCATCGCTTCAAACTTCGTCCAGTTGAACAGCTTGGAATAAAAAGCGAAGGCGGTGTCGAGGTCGCCTGCCATCAGTTCGTGCCAGCCGATGAAACCGGGCGTGCCCATCGGCGCCGTCGGCGGCATGTCGCCGCCGGTTCCACGGAAGAGCGCAAAGACGCCGCCATGCGGATCGGTGACAACGGCGAAGCGACCGACGCCCGGGATATCATCCGGCGCGCGATGAACGGTGCCACCATTGGCGGCGACGTCCGCCGCCGAAGCATCTACATCATGGACGGCGATGTAGCCCAGCCAGGCCGGAGGGATATTCATGTCGAGCGCGCTTTGCGGCATGGTCATGAGGCCGGCGACCTGCTCGCCGCTCGGAGCATTGAAGAGCGTGTATTCCACCCCGGGCATGCCGGAATCCTTGGCGCTCCAGCCGGTCACCTTTGTATAGAAGGCTTCCGCGCCCTTCGTGTCGGTCGTCATCAGTTCGTACCAAACGAAGTTTCCATGCATATCCTGCATCACGTTCTCCTCAATCGTCGTTTTGAAAGGACATGGGCCGACTATGGCGGCGGATCATCATCCGCCGCTTGCCTGTCGATTGTGTGACGTGTTGAAATTGGCCGAAGCGCTCAGGCGCCGCAGGACTGCGTCTGGGCCGGCTGCTCGTATTCGTCGTGGCGCTTCACGAAGCTCAGCGTCGAGGTTTCGTTCCGACCTTTTGGCGCGCGATCGAGGATCATCAGCGTGGTGAGGATCTCTTCGCCGCCACGGGCATAATCCGAATAGGTGTGATAGATCGCACCGTCGGCGTCCTTGTAGAAGGCGCTCATGCCCGGCAGCTCATCATGGGCGTCTTCGCTCCTGGTCTCCCGGAAATTGTAGAAGACCTTGCCGCTTTCCAGTTCTTCCTTGGTGAAGGAGACATGGTAGTCGAAATTGAAGTCGCTGCCGTAGGACGACACCCAGGGAAAATCCCAACCCATGCGCTTCTTGTAGGCCTCGATCTTGTCGAGCGGCGCCCGCGAGACGATGACCATGGAAACATCGTGGTTGTTCAGATGGACGAGCGTGCCGCCGATATGGTCGGCAAGGAAGGAGCAGCCGGGGCAACCGGCATCCCATTCGGGGCCGAACATGAAGTGATAGACCATCAGCTGGCTGCGGCCTTCGAACAGGTCGGCGAGCGTTTTCCTGCCGGTGGGGCTGTCGAATGTGTAGTTCTTGTCGACCTTTACCCAGGGTATGGCCTGGCGCTCGGCGCGAACCTTGTCGCGCAGCCGCGTTTCCTCTTTTTCGATGGCCAGAAGGCTGCGCCGTGCTTCAAGCCATTCCTCGCGCGATACAACCGGATTGCTCAACATCGGTCATTCCTCCTCAGAAATCACGTTTCGTTCCCGTTGACTGAATAGGTTGATATCAACATTATCTGGCCATGTCAAAGCATATCGTTATTCCTTTCGAAACCACCCTTCATGTTCGCGACACCTGCCTGTGCCTGCATGTGCAACGCGCGGCGCGGGCGCTGGCGCGCAAATTCGACGATGCCTTGCGCCCGCTCGATCTCACCAATGGCCAATTTTCCCTGCTGATGTCTCTCAACCGGCCGGAGCCGCCGCCGATGGCGCCGGTGGCCCATCTTCTCGCCATGGACCGCACCACGCTGACGGCAGCGCTGAAGCCGCTGGAGAAGCGCGGCCTGGTGGTCGTGCTTGTCGATCGTGCCGATCGTCGTCAGCGGCGCATGAAGCTCACGCCGGCCGGGCATCATCTTCTTTCTCAAGCCATGCCGATCTGGACGGCGACCCATACGGAGGTCGATGCCGCATTGGGCGAGGGTGCCCCGGCCAGACTGCGCACTGACCTCATGGCCTTGGCCTGACCATTTTTCCCCGATGAAATAGAATGAGCAACCACAGCAGGAGGAGACTGCGCATGCGAATGATTTTTGTGAACCTTCCGGTCAAGGATGTCGCCCGCTCGAAGACGTTCTTTGCGGGCTTGGGACTGGGGTTCAGTTTTAACGACGAATATTCCGACGAATCGACTGCCTGCATGGTGATCGAGCAGAACATCTATGTGATGCTGATGCACGAGGACCGCTTCAAGGGATTTCTTAAGGGCGAGGTCAGCGACACCTCGAAGGGAACGGAGGTTCTGACGTGCCTTTCCGTGTCGAGCCGGAAGGACGTGGACGACACGCTGGCAAAGGCGCTTGAGCTGGGTGGCAAGCCCTGGTTGCCGATCATGGACTACGGTTTCATGTATGGCTGCAGTTTCCAGGACCCCGACGGCCATGTCTGGGAGCTTTCCTATATGGAGCCGCAGTCGCCCTCCACCTGATAGGAACGCGCTTCATCTTTTCTGCATGAAAAAGGCCGCATTCCTTGCGGATGCAGCCTTTTCATATCGGTCATATGGCCTGCGATCAGCCAAGGTCGCCCAGTTCGCGGACGGCGCCGCGGTCGGCGGAGGTGGCGAAGGCGGCGTAGGCCTTGAGTGCGGTCGTCACCTTGCGCTTGCGCTGCTCGACAGGCTTCCAGCCCTTGGCGTCCTGCTCCGCGCGGCGGGCGGCGATTTCCTCTTCGGAAACCCTGAGGCTGATCGTGCGGTTGGGGATATCGATATCGATCATGTCGCCTTCACGAACGATGCCGATCAGGCCGCCATTGGCGGCTTCCGGCGAAACGTGGCCGATCGAGAGGCCGGAGGTGCCGCCTGAGAAGCGGCCGTCGGTGATCAGCGCGCAGGCTTTGCCGAGGCCCTTCGACTTCAGGTAGCTGGTCGGATAGAGCATTTCCTGCATGCCCGGTCCGCCCTTCGGACCTTCGTAACGGATGACGACGACATCGCCCGCCTTGACCTCGTTGGCAAGAATCGCCTTGACGGAGGAATCCTGGCTTTCGAAAACGCGTGCGGGGCCGGAGAACTTCAGGATCGATTCATCGACGCCGGCCGTCTTCACGATGCAGCCGTTGATCGCGATGTTGCCCTTCAGGACGGCGAGGCCGCCATCCTTGGAAAACGGATGCTGGGCATCGCGGATAACGCCCTTTTCGCGGTCGAGATCGAGTTCCTTCCAGCGGGCGCTCTGGCTGAAGGCGACCTGGGTCGGGATGCCGCCGGGGGCCGCGCTGAAGAGTTCCAGTGCGGCCGGATTGTCGGTGACCGCGATGTCCCACTTGGCGAGCGCTTCGCCCAGCGTCGCGGAATGCACGGTCGGCAGGTCGTTGTTGATCAGGCCGGCGCGATCCAGTTCGCCGAGGATCGCCATGATGCCGCCGGCGCGGTGCACGTCTTCCATGTGCACGTCGGCCTTGGCCGGCGCCACCTTGGAGAGACAGGGAACCTTGCGCGACAGGCGATCGATATCATCCATGGTGAAATCGACTTCGCCTTCATGGGCGGCGGCGAGGATGTGGAGAACGGTGTTGGTCGAACCGCCCATGGCGATATCGAGCGCCATCGCGTTTTCGAAAGCACCCTTGGAAGCAATGGTGCGCGGCAGGGCGGTCACGTCCTCGGCCTCGTAATAGCGCTTGGCGAGGCCGACGATGCGGCGGCCGGCTTCGAGGAACAGCTTTTCGCGATCCGAATGGGTCGCCAGCGTCGAGCCGTTGCCCGGCAGGGAAAGCCCCAGCGCTTCCGTCAGACAGTTCATCGAATTGGCGGTGAACATGCCGGAGCAGGAGCCGCAGGTCGGGCAGGCGGAGCGCTCGATGACCTTGACGTCCTCGTCGCTGACCTTGTCGTCGGCGGCTGCGACCATGGCGTCGACAAGGTCGAGCGCATGGGTCTTGCCGTCGGACAGAACGACCTTGCCGGCTTCCATCGGGCCACCGGAAACGAAGATGACGGGAATGTTGAGGCGCAGCGACGCCATCAGCATGCCGGGGGTGATCTTGTCGCAGTTGGAGATGCAGACCATGGCATCGGCGCAATGCGCATTGACCATGTACTCGACGCTGTCGGCGATGATTTCGCGCGACGGCAGCGAATAAAGCATGCCGTCATGGCCCATGGCGATGCCGTCATCGACGGCGATCGTGTTGAATTCCTTGGCGACGCCGCCATTGGCTTCGATTTCGCGGGCAACGAGCTGGCCGAGATCCTTGAGGTGGACGTGGCCGGGCACGAACTGGGTAAAGGAGTTCACGACCGCGATAATCGGCTTGCCAAAATCCCCGTCCTTCATGCCCGTCGCGCGCCAGAGGCCGCGCGCACCGGCCATGTTGCGACCGTGGGTGGTGGTTCGGGAGCGATAGGCTGGCATGGTCGTCTTCCTTGAACGTCAATAGGATAGGGACTTTTCAGGCGATCCCTTGATCGCAAGCGCTGGTCAATAGCGCAAAACTGCATGGGCGTCACTGTCACTGAAACGATATTTGGTTCGGTTGGCCGCAAACGGCAAAATTTATTTCGGCTGGGGATCTGTGTGGCTTTTTGGCACCTGCATTTCAGCGAGAGCCCGATTTGAGGCAAAATCATGTCGGCTACCCCCATTTGGGGGATGCGGGAAAAGAGGAATTCGGTTTCAGTGACCTTGCCAGACACTTTGCTAGGCTGGCTTATTTCAGCACCAAGACTTTTATCAAAGCCCCCTCTTCAAGCCACGGACGAGGGGCTTTTCTTT
>JAVBSF010000291.1:0-11705 GCA_031556925.1 Pararhizobium sp. | reverse complement strand
CTGGGTGACCGTCATGGTGAACGCCTGCTCGATCTGCTCGGCAATGCACCGCGGCTGGTGATGGAACTGATCGACAGGCACGCGATCGCCTGCGAACTGGAGCGCAACGGCACGCTGCATTGCGCCGTGGGCGAAGCCGGGCTCGACGAGATCACCGATCGCGCGAGCCAGTGGCAGAAGCGCGGAGCCGACGTCCGGCTGCTGGACGCCGCGGCGACGGCCCGGCGCATCGGCACGGGGGCCTATGCCGGCTCGCTGCTCGACATGCGCGCCGGCACGCTCCAGCCGCTTGCCTATGTGCGCGGGCTTGCAAGGGCCGCGATTGCGGCTGGCGCGATCGTTCATACGGGATCGCGGGTTGTGGCGAGTGAACGCGCCGGAGCAGGCTGGAAAGTCAGGACCGATCGCGGCTCTGTCACGGCGCCCTGGGTGATCGTTTCGACGGATGCCTATAGCACCGGGCCCTGGGAAAACGTGCGCCGGGAGCAGGTGCACTTGCCCTATTTCAATCTCGCGACACGACCGCTGCCGGCCGGTCTGCTTTCGTCCATCCTTCCGGGCCGCGAAGGCGTGTGGGATACCAGGGAAATTCTCTCCTCCTTCCGCATGGATCAGGCAGGACGTCTCGTTTTCGGCAGCGTCGGCGCGCTGCGCAATGGCGGGCGGGCGGTTCACGTCGGTTGGGCCAAGCGTGCGCTGAAGCGGCTCTTTCCCCAGCTTGGTCCGGTCGAATTCGAATGCGAATGGTTCGGCAAGATCGGCATGACGGACAACGCGCTGCCACGCTTTCATCGTTTTGCCGAAAATGTCGTCGGCTTTTCCGGCTACAACGGTCGCGGCATCGCGCCGGGCACGGTTTTTGGCCGCGTTCTGGCGCGGCTGATCTTGAGAGAGATCGACGAGGCGGATCTGCCGTTGCCGCTGACCGACCCGACGGAACCATCGTTCCGTTCTTGGAAGGAAGCCTACTACGAGGCGGGCGCGCAGATCGCCCACTTCACCGGCGAAAGGTTCTGAAAGGACGCCGGTTCGCCTCCGGGCAGGTCCCCGTGGCGGAAGGCTTGCTGCGGACATGCGACCATGGCGACACAGTGACGGTTGTCATCGCCGGACAATTCCTGTTTTGCGGTAGCGATCCCGATGGTGTCGTGCCAGTATGTGCCGCCGTCATATCCGCTGATTCACTTTTATTTTGGCAGGGGAGCTCTGCTTTGAACCGACAAATACTTATATGCGCCGCCGCCGTGGCGGGGCTTTTGGCCTCCGGGGTTGCGGCCGTCGCGGCCGAACGCGGTACTGGTTTCTACCTGCTCGGCTCAAAGGGGCCGGTCGCCGGCATCGCTCCGCCACCGGGGGTCTATTTCCAGAACGATATCTATCTCTACACCGGCGATCTCGGGGGCAACAGGCAATTGCCGACCGGTGGCAAGCTGGCGGTCGGCGTCGAAGGCAAGGCGGCCTTGTCTCTGTCGACGCTGCTCTGGGTTCCCGAAGAAGAGGTCTTGAACGGCCGTCTCGGCCTGGGGCTGATCGTTCCCTATGGCTGGGCGGAGACAAGCGCCGATTTGACGGTCGCAGGCCCGCTGGGTGGCGGCGGGACAGGCGGGATTACCGATACGATTTTCACGCTCGGCGATCCCGTGGTCAATGCCAGCCTCGGCTGGGATGCGGGCAACCTGCATTGGCAGGTCGGCACGCTGATCAACGTTCCGATCGGCGATTATCAGGATGGCGAGATTTCCAATGTCGCGTTCCATCACTGGGGCGCCGATGTCAACGCGGCGATGACCTGGTTCGATCCGACCAGCGGCTACGAGCTTTCCGGTGCGGTCGGCATGACCTTCAACGCCGAAAATCCGGCGACCAACTACCGGACCGGCAACGAGTTCCACTTCGAATGGGCGGCACTGAAGCATTTCGAGCAGACGTGGGATATCGGTCTGGTGGGTTACATCTATCGCCAAGTTACGGGCGACAGTGGCGAAGGCGCATCCCGCCCATTCAAAGGTGAGGCAAATGCGATCGGCGCGACTATCGGTTGGAACTTTCAGGTAGATCAGCAGCCAGTCTCGGCGCGGCTCAAGTATTTCCACGAGTTCGGCGTGAAAAACAGAGCCGAGGGCGACGCGGTCTTTCTCACGATCGCTTTGCCTTTCCCCAGTCCTCAGGTTGCTGCCGCCGAGTAGCGGCCGCGGGGAAGGGGGGTCGACCGTTATTCAATCAGGCTCCGGCTGAGCGGGTTGTTCGTATCGTTCACCTCACGCCGGTGACCGGCTTCCTCGCCTCCTGGATAAATCCCACGCCTGGAAGGGACAGCGCGCATTGAACGGAAAAAGCCACGCCGGCCGGCAGACGTTTAAACGTCACGCCGTTCTCCCATCAATTCGTTTGTCCGCTCCTGAGTAAACGCAAAACTTGACATCCCTGCTGCGCTGTCGGCACCTGCGTTTGCCTTTCAGAGCCAGTCTCTCGCCGACATGCGGCGAGAGACTGCTGCCCGATCTCAAAGCTGACAGGCGTTAGCGCCGCCGGATCATGCCACCGCCGCCATGGAAACCGCCGCCGCCGTGAAAGCCGCCTCCACCATGAAAGCTGCGTCCTCCGCTAAAGCCGCCACCGCCGTAGAAACCGCCGAACTCGCGGCCGCCGTGGCCGAAGTTTCGGCCCTCGAACTGGCCGATATCGCGGCGGCCGAATTCACGGCTGAGATCGCGTTGGTTGCCCGATTGGCGGCCGATGCGATCCAGAGCGAGATTGTCCGGCGCGCGTTCGCGCGGGCGCGAGGCGGCACGATTGCTGATCTTGTTGGCGTTGTTGCGCGCCGCGGGCCGATTTTCCGCCCGGTTCTGCATGTTCCTGGCGGCGTCAGGGTGTTTTGCTGAAAACTGCTGACCGCGGGCCTTCAGGTTCTCCGCATTGGGTTTGTTGACGGGCTGCCAGCCGTCCGGCGTGTGTTTCTGCCACTGGCCGTTATCGCGGCGATAGACATTGCCGTCGCGGCCGGCATAGACGTCGCCGCCCTTGCGCCCGGCGATGAAGCCGCTGTTGCCGCCGGAACTGCGCCAGTGCAGGCCGCCGGCATTTCCCGTCGTGCCGCCCGCGACATGGGCGAATTCTCCGCCATGACGTACGCTGGCGCTGCCCCAGGAACCATAGACGTTCTGGCCGCCGCGGGCTGTGAAGGCATTGCCCGTGCGCGGATTGTAGGCCGCGACGAAGCCGCGCGCGCCGTTCGGGCCGGCAATCGCGCCGCCACGGATATAGGTTCCGGTCCGGGGATTATAGGCCGCGCCACCAGCTATGCCGCGATAGGGACCGTAGGCATAGCCGTAACGGCCGAAGGTGCCGTAGGCCGGGTTGTAGAACGCCCCGACGCCATAGGTGATCGGGCGCGGATAGTAGGGCCAATAGCCGCCTGACCAGCCGAAATCCCAATAGGGCGGGTAATACCAGCCGGTGCCCCAGACCAGCGCATCCCAGGCGAGATAGGCGCCGAGATAGCCGGCCGTGTAGCCATACCAGACCGCATCCGGTTCCGTGTCGTAGACGCGCACATAGGTCGCGTTGTAGACGGGCGACGACGGCGGGATCTTGTAGACCTCGTCCGGCACGGCCTTTGCGACCGTAAACGGACCTGTAGGCGTATCGCCCATGAACCAGATGCCATCCTTCAGGACATAGTATTTGTCCGCGACCTTGATGACGGTTTCATTGGAGTTCGTCGCATAGGCGAGCGACGTCCCGTCGATCGGTTCGAATTTCGGGTCGCCGCTATAGGCGACGTCGACCTTGACGGAGCCGTCCGTCAGCACCCGCGCCATCTGCGGAATGCTGGCCTTCAGGCGGGCCTCCGCGCTTTCCGAGGTTCCAGGAACGGACGCGCGAACCGCATAATATGAGGCGTCGGTAGGGATGTTCTGGAAGTCGGCGGGCAGGTTCGGCGTGGCGAAAGTCCAGGGGCCATCCAGCGATTGCGCCGAGAACCAGCGGCCGGAGAGCAGCACATACCAGGTCTTGTCCGCCGGCCGGAAGAAGACGTCGCTCGTGGTGTTGGAGGCCCATTGCAGGCCGGTGCCGGGCACGGCTTCCAGGGTGGGTTCGCCGGAGAAAACGATCAGTTCCGCCGACGCATCCGAGTAGATAACCTGCGGTATGCCAGTATCGCCGAAGGCGGCCGGCGGCTGGGCGGCTTTCACGTCCTTCCAGTCATCGCCATCGGGCAGCGCAGCGATCAGGGCGGGCAAACTGTCGGTCTCGGCCCAGGGGCCTTTGAGATCGCCTGCCTTCAGCCAGCTCTTGTCGTCGCGCAGGTAATAGGTCTTGTCAGTATCGGTCTGGAAGATATCCCAGTTGGTGTTAACGACGAAGGAAAGGCCCTGCACGCCCTTGACCGGCGCGATCACGGCCTTTCCATCCGTCTGCACAAGGATGGCGGGGGTCTTGCTGACGAAGATCGGTGGCGGGTCGGCCTTGAGGCCGCTGACGTCGTTCAGCCGCTTGTAGTCGGCGAGGCTCGCGGTCAGCCGGTCCTGCGACACGGTGACGGGATCGGTCGGCATGATCTTGCCGACGCCGAGCGCCAGCTTGGCGAGTTGATCCTTGTCGAGCGTGGAGAAATTGACCTCGGTCGGGGTGATATCGGTGAGCACGACGTTTCCCGTCTCGTCGTCGGCGACGGTCTTTGCGGTCACGCCGATGACGCCGTAGACCGGCGTGGCGTCCTTCGCCGTCTTGAGTTCAGCCGCGATCAGCGCATCGAGCCTCGTGAAGTTTTCCCAGTCGGAAGCCTGGGGCTGGAACAGGGTCAGCGACGCGCCGCTGTCGGCGGTGTAGGTGCGCGGCCAGGCCGGCGCGGCCTGCTCGCTCTGGGTCAGATAGCGGCCGCTGACGAAGCCGGTCTTGCCGTCGGCGTCGATCGCGCACCATTCGCCGCTGGCATCGCATTCCTTGATATCGACCTGTTCGCCTTCGGAGAGACCTCCGATCTTGTCGAAATCCGTTCCGGGGCCGGCGCGAAAATTGACGTTGGTGGTCACAATGGCCGGGTCGGCGAGCACGGTGCCGGCCAGAAAGGACGCGGCCACCGATAGAACGAGTATCTTGCGCATGGATTCTTCCTCGTACTTTTTATTCGTTGCGCGCCGCGGAGACGTGCACGGCAAGTGCCGCTCGCGCGCCAGAATGTTATGGTTACATCAAGGGAAATAGTCTTTCAATTTGCTTTTCCAGACCCGGTGCGGGACGCGGGAGACGGCAATTCCAGCCGGGACTTCGATAGCGATGCCTTCTGTGCAGGACAGATATCGCGGCAGATGGCCGAGGTCGTTATCTCCAAGCATTGCCGGTTGTATCATATGCCTGCCGGAGACTTATGCATCCCTCAATTTCTACGGTTCCCGAAGCTGGAGTCTTGCACAAGATCATCCTTGTCTGCTGTGTCGCAGCTTTTTCTCCTGCTCTGTTCGCAAGGCATGGCGCAGCACTTCGAAAACCCGTGGATCGAGCATCTGGGAAACGTTGAAGCGCATGAAGCGGGTTGCGGATTGCGACAGGCTGAACACGTTTCCCGGCGCCAGCACGACATCCTTTTCCAGCGCTGCCCGCGCAACCTGGGCGGCGTCGGTTTCACCGGGGAGGCGGCACCAGAGAAACATTCCGGCCTGCGGCTCCAGCCAGGGCTCGATCCCCATGGCCTTCAACTGCGGCGTGACCGTGCGCATGGCGTGCGACAGGCGCTGGCGCAGGGTTTCGATATGCTTGCGGTAGCCGCCATCGCTCAAGGTCGCGAAAACCAGTTCGGCATTGAGGCGGCCGCCGGCAAAGGATGTCGCGATCTTGAGATCGATAAGGCCCTCGATCCACTCCGGCCGCGCCGCGATGAAGCCGCAGCGCACCGAAGCCGAGAGTGTTTTGGAAAAACTGCCGATATGGATGGTGCGGGAAAGGCCGTCGAAGGCGGCGAGGCGTGGCGCCGGCACATGCTCGAAATCGGCGAAGATATCGTCTTCGATGATGGTGAGATCGAACTGGTCCGCGAGTTTCAGCAGCCGGTGGGCCGTGACGGGGGAAAGGACGGCGCCGGTCGGGTTATGGATCGAGGCGTTGGTGATGTAGAGGCGTGGCCGATGCCTGGCCAGCACTTCAGCGAAAGCCTCGACATCCGGGCCCGAGGGACCATAGGGAACGCTGACGATGCGGGCTCGGTGCGCCTTCAAAAGCGCCTGGAAGTTGAAATAGCAGGGGTCGTCGATGAGGACGGTATCGCCGGGCTCCAGCAGCAGCCGGCACAGGAGATCGATCGCCTGCGTGCCTGAATCCGTCAGCAGGATCTGGTCCGGCGAGGCCTCTATTCCGCGTTCACCCATACGCCGGGCAAGCAGTTGCCGGAAGGGCGCCAAGCCGAGCGGAGAGGCGTAGTCGGCAAGCACCGGCCCTTCGGCACGCGACAGATTGCGCAAGGCCCGGCGCAGGCCCTGTTCCGGCAACCATGCAGGAGGAAGCCAGCCACAGCCGGGTTTCAGCGCCTTGTCGTCCGCGTCCAGCGATTGCCGTGAAACCCAGAAGGGATCGACCGCCCTATCGAGCCGCGGCCCGACGGCGGCGAGGGCAAAGGGCGCCACCTGACCCGCGACATAGAAGCCGGAGCCCGGCCGCGACAGGATCGCGCCTTCCCCGACGAGGCGCTCATAGGCGTCGACCACTGTCGATGTCGAGACTTTCAGCGTTGCGGCGAGCGTCCGCACGGACGGAAGCTTCGCGCCCGGCGTCAGGCTGCGCGCCGCGATCCGCTGGCGGATCGTGTCCATGACCAGCTGTGTCTTTCCCCGTGCCTCCACCATCCGTAGTGCTATCCGATCCATAACAGTTTGATCAAACCGTATCAGACTGTGGCTGGTCTCGCTATCCGCTTTCGAAGACAAGTGCGGGAACGCGTGCGGGTCTTTCACGAGAACTGCGGCCTCGGAAACAGTCTGGAGACTTCAATGGACAAATCCGCATCAGGATTCGTGAACGGCCTTATCGGGGTGATCATTTTCAGCGGCTCGCTGCCGGCGACCCGTGTCGCGGTCCTGCAGTTCGATCCGGTTTTCCTGACGGTCGTGCGTGCCGCCACGGCTGGTCTTCTGGCATTGGCGCTGCTCGGCATGTTGCGGCAGGCGCGCCCGGATCGTCGTGATCTCCTGTCGCTTGCGGTGATCGCCGGCGGAGTGGTCGTCGGTTTTCCCCTGCTGACGGCGCTGGCGCTGCGACACGTCACCTCGGCCCATTCGATCGTCTTCATCGGCCTGCTGCCGCTCGCCACGGCCGTCTTCGGTGTCATCCGCGGCGGGGAACGGCCGAAGCCGGTCTTCTGGCTGTTTTCGGCGCTCGGCAGTGCTCTGGTTGCCGGGTTTTCGCTCGCGCAGGGGTTCGCGGCCTCGCCGGTCGGCGATCTCCTGATGCTGGCGGCAATCGTCCTTTGCGGTCTGGGTTATGCCGAGGGGGCAAAGCTGTCTCGCCGGCTCGGCGGCTGGCAGGTCATCTCGTGGGCGCTGGTTCTGTCGCTGCCGCTTTCGATACCGGCAGCGCTCTACACCATGCCCGCGAGCTTTTCCGGGATCGATGCGCCGGCGCTTGCGGGGCTCGCCTATGTCTCGGTTTTCAGCATGTTTATTGGCTTCATCTTCTGGTATCGCGGGCTTTCCCAGGGTGGCATCGCCGCTGTCGGGCAGCTGCAACTGCTTCAACCCTTCTTCGGGCTCGCGCTTGCCGCGACGCTGCTGCACGAGCCGGTCAGCCCGATGATGCTGGCTGTGACTGTCGCCGTGATCCTCTGCGTCTTCGGCGCGCGCAAATTCGCGAAATAGGTGCTTGCACAGGCCTGTCATCGCGCTGTCACGGGACGATGGTGTTTCTTTGCGAGGAAGAAACCACCCCCTACGGGCCGAATCGGCACGAGGGCACCGGACCGGAGCGCTTGCCCATGGAATCGACACTCGCCTTTGCCGCAGGCGCGCTGGTTTTCGCCAATCTGGCGAGCATCCTGATTGCCGGAGGGCGGATGAAGCCGAGCGGTGCTTGCGCGCCGCAGGTGCCTGGGGTTCCGCCGGTCTCGGTCGTCGTCCCGGTGCGGGGCATTGAAAATTTCACCAGCGAAACGCTGGATGCGGCCTTCCGGCTCGACTGGCCGGATTACGAACTGATCTTCTGTGTGACGGATACGGACGATCCGGTGATCAAGGTCATCCGCAAGGTGGCGGTCGCCTATCCGCATGTGAAGATGCGCATCCTCACCGGTAACGACCGGATCAGCGCCAATCCCAAGCTCAACAATTGCGTCAAGGGCTGGCAGGCGGCACGGCATGACTGGGTGGTGCTGGCCGATTCCAACGTGCTGATGCCGCCGGACTACATTCGTCATCTCATCGGCGGCTGGCGCAGAAACACCGGCGTCGTCTGCTCGACCCCGATCGGTTCCCGGCCGGATGGTTTCTGGGCCGAGGTCGAGTGCATGTTTCTCAACAGCCAGCAGGCGCGCTGGCAATATGCCGGGGAAGCGCTCGGGCTTGGCTTCGCCCAGGGCAAGAGCATGCTCTGGTACAAGCCGATGCTGGATGCCAATGGCGGCATTCAGGCGCTCAGTGCGGAGATCGCCGAGGATGCGGCCTCGACGAAACTGGTGCGCCGGCTCGGTTTGAACGTCCACCTCGTTTCTTCACCCTTCGAGCAGCCGCTTGGCCGGCGCAGCATGCACGACGTCTGGTCGCGGCAGGCGCGTTGGGCCCGACTCCGCCGGGTGACCTTTCCGGCCTTCTTCACGCCGGAGATCGCTCTTGGCGCTTTCCCACCCTTGTTGCTGGGGCTTCTTGCCGCTGTAGCCATGGGCTTCGATCTTTTGCCCATGGCGCTGCTGATCGCCGCCGCCATCTATCTGCCGGAGATGGCGTTGACGGCGGCAAAGGGCTGGCGGCTGTCGTGGCTTTCCCTGCCGGCAATGGTCGCGCGTGACGCGATGATGCCGCTGATCTGGGCCAGAAGCTGGATCGGCGGCGCCATCGACTGGCGCGGCAACACCATGACCATCGGCACGGGTGTCTGCGAACTCGACGAAACCTCCGTCCGATCCGCCTGAGTTATCCGAAGACGTTCTCTTCAAGCCATGGATTGGAAAACTTTCCCGACGGGTCCATGCGCTCGCGAAGCGCCCGGAAGCGGCCAAGCATCGGGTATTGCGCACCCACGGGACGGCGTGAAAACACCTTCCCCCAATGGGGAAGCGCGCCGAAGGGGGCGAGTGCGTCTTCGACATGACGAACGGCAGCATTGACGCCGTCCCTGTCGCGAACCCAGGTGAAATGCATCGACAGTGTATCGCGCCGGTATTGCGGGCTGAGCCAGAGATCGTCCGCCGCGACGGAGCGGAATTCCGTTACCTGGACGAGATGGGCGAAACGGTCGCGAACGGCCAAAGTCGCCTCGACGGCCGCTGCCGCGTGCTGGCGCGGAATGTGGAATTCGGATTGGATTTCGTCGCCATTGCTCGGGGTAAAGCCCATCTTGAAATGCGGCAACCGGTCCGACCATCGCCCCCTGGCGCCGAGCTGATCGGTGGCGTTGACCGGATCGACACCGCTGATCGGATGCCGCTTGACCGAAGCCAGTTGAGCGCCAAAAATTTCCTGTAGCGCGGGCGCGACAAAATCCGCGCTCTTGACCCAGATCTGCCCGGCCGTCTCACCCCAGCCGGTGAAGACGCTGACGCTGTAGCCGGCGGCCATGATGTCATCGAGATTATCGAACAGGGCGCGCCAGCCCAGCCCCTCATAGACGGTCTGGGAGATGTCGAAGCTCGGCCCGACATCGAGTGTTACCCGGCTCACGACACCGAGCGCGCCAAGATGTACGATCATGCCGTCGAAATCGGTGTCGCCGCGTTTCGCCGTAATCAGGCTGCCGTCGGCGGCGACGAATTCGATGCTGCTGACGGCGGTCGCGAGATTGCCGTTGCGGTCACCGGAGCCATGGGTGGCTGTGGCGATCGCCCCGGCGATGGAGATATGTGGCAGCGACGCCAGATTGTGCACCGCAAGCTCATGCCCCGCGAGGAAAAGGGCGAGGTCGCCATAGGTCGCATGTCCGGCAATGGAGACGTGTTTGCGGTCGGCGGAAAGGACAGGATCGAGCGGGATGTTTCCGGGTAGCAGCACAATCTCGCCATCGGCGATGGCGTTGAAGGAGTGGCGCGAGCCGAGCACCTTCACTTTCGATGCACCGGCAACAGCCGTCTGCAACTCTTCCAGTGAAGAGGGGGCGAGGCTGCCCTGAAAACCGTATTGAAAACTCTTGGACCAGTTGCTGTCGGGGATCATGTGCTGCTTCTGCCTTTCGATGTCGCGTGCGGACTTTATCGAAAGCGGGAGGCGATGGAAGCGGGCAATTGCCCGCTTCCTGTCATTGCATGCCGGCGGCTATTTCATGCTGCCTTGTCGCGGCTGAGGGCCGCCTGTAGTTTTTCCCACACCTTGCCGTGGCGCGGCATGTCGATCTCGAAGACATCGGCTAGCGTCTCGGCAAATGCGTTCATGGTTTCGATGCGTTTTTCGACGGCGCCTGCCGCCGTCACCCGGCGCAGGCGATCGTTCTGCAGGGCCACATACCCTTCTGCGGTATGGCGCACCATGGCCAGCGCGCCGGTGAAGGGCGAGGCCGGATCCTGCATCAGCCAGGCGTGGGAGCCGGCAAGAGCGGCTTCGTCCTGGTGGTCGATGCGGAAATCGAAGCTCGGGGCGAGGCCACGCGCGTGGTTGTTGAAACGCAGCCAGCCCTCCGAGGTCGGCATGATCGAAAAATCGAAGCCGCGCTGGCTGACGGGGCCTATGGCGATTGGAACCGGCTCGACGATGGCGTCGGCAATGCCGACTTCCGCGAGATAAGGCTGGTCAAGATCGACGCGCAGGGTCAGGTGATTGCCGATCGCGACATCGCCGAGGCTGGCCCGGTTGACGCCACCGCAGAGCCGGGTGACGCGAAAGCCGAGGCCGGAGAGGGCTGCCCCGAGCAGACCGTTCATTTCATAGCACCAGCCGCCGCGACGGCCCGTCACCATCTTGGTGAAAATGTGCTGCGGGTCGATGGAGGAGGGCAGGCCCATGAAGGCGTCGAGCGCCTCCCAGGTAAAGCTCATCAGATGGGCGCGGTGGATCGCGGCAAGCGCCGTGAAATCGAGGGCCTGCGGGCGTTCGACCCCGATCCTTTCCAGGTAAAGGTCGAGCTGTCTGTCATTGAGTTGCATATCTGTCTCCGAAGGGATGATTGGACGCCGGTAGGAGGATTGGTCGGCGCCTATTGTGGATGAGAGCGTCAGGCCGCGTCGCGGCTGCCTGGCGGCAGGAAGGTCAGGCCGAAATCCGCGGCAATCGAGGCGATCTGCTCCGGGCTCTCCGGCTTGCAGAATTCGATCATCGGGAAGAAGCTTTCGAAGCCGCCGGGCGTGACGACGACCATCAGATGGCCTTCGGTTTCGCCGATATTGCGAAAGTGATGGGGAATACCGCGCGGCAGGGTGATGCATCCGCCCGCGCCAAGCTCGACATAATCATCTGCGCACCAGAAGCCGAAGGTGCCCGAAAGCACGCGGAAGAACTCGTCCTCGCGCTCGTGCACATGGGGCGGGGGGCCGCCGCCGGGCGCCACGAAGGCTTCGAGCATGCCGAGGCTGCCGCCGG
>JAVBSF010000030.1:0-4418 GCA_031556925.1 Pararhizobium sp. | reverse complement strand
GGGGAACTGGGGATATCAGCCGATCCCGCCGCCATGGCCGATCCCGCCAACCGCGCCGCGATCGCCGGCCGTCTCGCCAGCCTTGCCGTGGACGAAATCCTGGGCGGGCCACTCGACGATCTCGGCCGGACCCTGCTGCTCACGGAGCCGCTGGAGCGTCGCGTCGAGCCGAGCTACATCACGTTTTCAGGCGGCGTCTCGGAATATATCTTCGGCTACGAGGATAAGGACCACGGCGATATCGCCCGGCTGCTGGCCGACGAGATCGTCGCCCGGCTGATGCCGCGTATCGCCATCCCCATCGTCGATGCCGGGCAGCGCATCCGCGCGACCGTCATCGGCGCCTCGCAGTTCACCGTGCAGGTCAGCGGCAAGACGCTCTACATGAACGGCGCCGATATCCTGCCGCGCCACAACATTCCCGTCGTCCATCTCGGCCGCGATCTGCCCGAAGCGATCGACGCCGACGAGATCGCCGCCGCCTTCCGCCAGAGCGCCGACCGTCAGGACCGCGACACCGCCGCCATGGTCGCCTTCGCCTTCACCTGGACGGGATCGCCGGACTACCAGCGGCTCCTGGCCGTCGCGCAGGGTATCAAGGCGGTTGCCGCCCCGGACGGCAAGCGCAGGGAACCGCTGGTGCTGATGATCGACGGCGATGTGGGGCAGACGATCGGCCGCATCCTCGACCGGGAACTCGGCATCCACTCGCACCTGATCTCCGTCGACGGCGTGCGGCTGAAGGATCTCGATTTCGTCGATCTGGGAGAGTTCATGAACCCGCCGGGCGTTATCCCCGTTGTCATCAAATCCCTGCTCTTCTCCTGAATTGCCCGACGCGCCGGCTTGTGCCAATACGTTGGCGATGGTCAACTCTTCCGAGACAACGCGGTCGAGCTTCGACGGGCTCGACCTCAACGATATCGTCATCTTCGCCCGCGTGGTGCAGCACGGCAGCTTCACCACGGCGGCCAAGCTGTTCGGCAAGTCGCCGTCCTACATGAGCAAGCATGTCACCCAGCTCGAAAACGCGCTGCAGCTGACCCTGCTCAGCCGCTCGACCCACAACGTCTTCCTGACCGACGCGGGCACGGTCTTCTTCGATCATTGCGTGCGCATCCTCTCGGAAATCGAGGCGGCGAAGGCCGATGCGAGCGGTCTCGGCAGCGAACTGATCGGCACCCTCAGGGTGCATTCGACACCGGGCGTCGGCCAAGCGCTGGTCGCGCCTGCCATCATCGATTTCAACGGGTTGTATCCGGCCGTAAAGGTCGAGCTGACGGTGTCGGCAAGCTCCGTCAACCTGATGGAGCGCGGCGTTGATCTGGTCATCGGCAGCCGCGATTTCGATGACGATGATTCCTTTCACACCGGCCTGTTCGAGCGCAAGCTCGGCCCCGCGCCCTATGTGATCTGCGCCGCACCCGCCTATCTCGAAAAGCACCCGCGCCCGGAAAAGCCGGCGGACCTGCGCGACCACAATTGCCTGATCCACACCACCCAGAAGCCCGATCCCCGGCTGTGGAGCGCCCGCCTCGGCGGGGAAGAGGTGACGGTTCAGGTGGACGGCGCCTTTCATTCGAATTTCGAGAGCGCCATCGTGCTGGCCGCCGTCGAGGGCGCCGGCATCGCTCGCCTGCCGTTTTACAGCGTCGCGAACGAAATCCGCGCCGGTCAGCTCGCTTCTCTCTTCGAAGGAGAGATCATTTCCCGCCGCGTCATCAAGGCGTTCTATTCGAAAAGCCGCTTCGTGCCGAAGAAGTTGCGGGCCTTCCTGGCCATTCTGGAAAACCGGCTCAAACTGATCTCGCCGCAGGCGTGAGGTTTCCGCTCCGGCCGCCCACCTCTCTCCCCCAGGCGGGGAGAGAGGGGACGACGGACGCTGCCGCTTCTCCCTTCTCCCCGTTATGCGGGGAGAAGGGGCCCGATAGGGCAAGTTCGCCCATACGTTTATTCCCGCTCTCCCCTCACGCTCCAATAGAACAATTCGAGCTTGCGGCTGGGGGAAACTCCCTCGAACGTATCGCTGAAAGCCTTGTCGAGCACGGAGGGATTGAAGACGACTTTCTGCGAGAGGATTTCGAAGAACCGCGCCACCAGCAGCTGCCTTGCCGTGTCGGGCGTATCGCCATTCTGCCTCGCCCTGCCGAAGACGGCGTATCGGTCGTTCGTGTAGGTTTTCGTACCGTTGTCGTAGTTGCAGCCCGGTATCATCTTGACGTTCTCGGTGATGATCTCGAGATCGCCGACATAGTAATAGAAGTCCCCGTCGCAGAACGCCTTCGCCGCTTCGCTATGGGTATCGTAGTGCCGGATCCGGCTGACCGAGCCCTCCTTGCATTGAGACTTTTCCTCGCCCTTCAGATAGTTGATCAGCTCGGTCTCGTATCGCGGCAGTTCATGGGCGCGCAGCAGGGCGCGGATGCCTTCTTTCGGCGCCGTCGTTCCTCCGACGAGGCCGATCAGCGGCTTGTCGCTGACGGAGCAGGCCTTGTCCGGCGGGGTTTCGCCCTTGCGGGTGATATAGCTCCCGCCGGTCAGGAAGAGAGGCGGCGAGACGGCAAATTCGTCGCGCCGTTCATTGGTGATCGTCGCGGGATCGCACAGGATGTCGAACTGCTTGCCGAGACTTGAGAAACGGGTCTCGCCGGGCGAAGGCTCCGGCGGGATGGGCGGCGCGCCCTTTTTGACAATGCCGGCCGCTGCGGCCTGCGCTTCGATCGAGCCGGCGGCTTGCGGATCGGGGCTCTTCTTCGCCTTGTCGATATCGTAGACCTTGATATCGGAAAATTCGATTTTGGCCGAGAAGCCGGAATCCAGGATCATCTCGGCGAGCACGGCGTCGCAGATCCGGATCATGTAGCCGGTATAGCCGGCCCGCCTCAGCGGGCCGCGCGCCGCATCCGAAGCTTCCTCGCCCGGAAGACGCGATTTGTAGGAGAACGGCCGCGCATCGCTTCGCACGCCGATGCAAAGCCGCGTTTGCTGGGTGCATTCCGCCTCGGGGGGCGGGGTTTTCGTCTGCGCCGAGGCGGCGGCTGTCGTCATGAGGACGAGACCGGCCAACAAACCACACCGTAGCAAAATGTTCATCATGGTCCGCCCTGTCCTGCGGGTTTCTTGTCTGTCTTGGGATCTCCAAGTTCGGTGATTTCAAGCATGATCGCGAAGAGCGTCAGGAAGAGAAACGGAACCAGCGCGTAGATCAAGGCATCCCTGGTGGCCTGCGAGATCGGAACGCCCTTCAACGCCGCGGGAAGCGCGCCCTCATAGGTGATGAAGTTCACCACCATCATGTAACCGGCATAAAAACCGGCCGACAGGACGCCGATGGCGACCGTCCAGAGGACGTTGAGATGGCGGTGCTTGTCCATGATGACCAGCGCCCCGAAGGAGACGATGATCCCGGCGCCGAACTGCAGGATGAAAAACTGGCCGGATTGTTCGAACATGAAGGTTATCTGGGTCTGCGTCAGCCGGAAGCCGGTATCCCAGGCAAGCTTCGCCAGGCCCACCGCCGCCGAGGTGAAGACGGCGACGAAACCGGACAGCAGCGACATGCCCAGCAGGCGCAGGAACGGAAACTGGTAGAATTTCCAGTCCGTTCGCCATGATTGCTGCTCTATGCGCACCTCGCGCCCGACAAGGACGAGGAAGACGCTCAGGAACACGATCAGGCCGGACTGGATCGTGTCCCAGGCGGCCGTCCGGATATGGTCGGGCCGCTGCGACAGCGCATAGCGGCGAATGGCCTCGTTTTTCCTGCAGTCTTCCGTCACGGGTTCGCAGGCGAGCTTGACACCGGCATTTGCGCCCTCGATCACGGCCAGCATCTGTTCGCTGTAAAGCCCCGGATCACCGGCGACCTTCCAGGCGCGCCATTGCTCATAGATCCCGAACGTTGCGATCGCCCCGAGGATAACGGCGACGAACAGGCTGATGGCGAAGGAATTCTGCTCGGCGTTGTAATTCTCCTGAATAAACTTCGCCGTTTTCTCGATCGGACTCTGGAGCTTCTCGGATTTTTTCGTGAGCACGCCACGCTGGCTGAAGACGGATCTGTTGTTGCGGACGAACAGGACGGCGAAGACGGCCATGGTGTCCGAGCGGGTGGTCGACGCCTCGCGCAGAATTTTCTGGAGCGCATCGCCTTTCTCTTCGGCCGTCGGCGGCGGATCGGTCGATCCCGCCGGTGGCTGAAGCTCGGCGCCCAGCTGCGTGATACTGTCGTGAAGCGTGTGGATCTCCGTATCCAGCTTCTCGGACAGCTCCGACAGTTCCGTTATCGTGTAGAGCGGGAAGTAAAGCGCCCGGTCGTCGCTGCCCGTGGCTGCCGAAAGACAGTCGATGGAGGTGAGCGTGGCTTCGATGATCTGGCATTTCGTCTTGAAGTTGGCATCGTCCTTGATCGCCGCCGC
>JAVBSF010000002.1:0-6957 GCA_031556925.1 Pararhizobium sp. | reverse complement strand
ATCGCCTCGCCGAAGGAGACGAAGACCGCCATCGGCGACGGGTTTTTCAAAACCATCGGATGGGCTTCTGCGATCTCCAGCAGGATATCCATGACCCGCCGTGGCGCCACCTCATAGCTGACGACGACGGGGATATCGGTGCGGCCCAGCTTGTTGCGATGGGTCCAGTTGCCCACGGACGCGTTTATGAACAGCGAATTGGGTACCATGATCGTCTGACGCTGGAAGGTCTCGATCTCTGTGGCGCGCACGGAAATGCGCTTGACGAAGCCCTCGGTCGTGCCCGTCACCACCCAGTCACCGACCTTGAACGGCCGCTCGACGAGCAGGATCAGGCCCGAGACAAAGTTGGAGACGATGTTCTGGAGACCGAAACCGACGCCGAGGGAAAGGGCGCCGGCAACGAGCGCGAGGCTGGAAAGATCGAGCCCCGCCGCCGAGATGCCGACAAGCCCGGCAAGCCCGATGCCGAGATATCCCACGCCGGTCTTGATCGAGTTGCGAACACCGGCATCGACGCGGCTGCGCGCCATGACGCTGCCATCCAGCCAGCGCTGGAACACGCGCGTCGCAAAATAGCCGGCCACGAACAGCAACAGGCCGGCGGCGATGCCGACGAGCGAGATGGAGATGCTGCCGATGCGGATATCGGTGAGGAAGCGGTAAGCCCAGGATTCGACGTCCGCGATCTTGAAGCCCCATTGAAACAGGACCAGCGGCACGAAGAACAGCCCGACCAGCGCATAGATCGCCAGCCCCAGCGCAAGCCCGGCCTGATCGAGCGCCACCTGCTCCAGCTTGAAGCGCTTTTCGAGATACTGGCCGACCACCGTTCCGACCAGCGCGTTCTGCTTGGAGATCGCCTTGCCGCTCAGAATGCCGATATACATGGTCACGAAGATGGCGCCGGTCATGACGATCTGGTTGGCGATGAAGCGGCCGAGCCCGACATAACCGGAAAGCGCCGCCAGGATGAGCCCCCCGCCGGTCAGCACGAAGGCGAGCGAGATGGCGCGAGGCCAGGGTTTGCCCTGGCTTTCCGGCTCGTCCGGCCCCGGCACCATCGGGTGGATCAAGGCCACGCTCATCAGAACGATGCCGATTACCACCGTCGCAACCAGACTTTTCGCGACCGTCAGCAGCACCGGCGAGCTCAAGACTTCGCTGATCTTCCCGAACAAATAGTCGAACCCGTTGACCACGGCCATCACGAGGATCGCCTGGAACAGCAGCGACGCCCCCCGGTCCGACACATGGACAAGCCGCCAGGCCGGATTGCGCGGCGCCAGGACCGCGCGGGCGAGCCGCAGGATGAAGACCAGCGCGACGCCGAGCGCCAGCGCCACCGACACCAGCGGCGCGATATCCGGCCGCAGCACGTTGAAGGTATTCAGGAAGAAATAGCTCGATGCGGCGAACACGGCGGCGACCAGCGTCGGCACCATGGTCGACCAGAAGGCGGCCGTCAGGCGGGTAATATAGCTCGGCTGTTCGAGCGACATTCTCTTGCGGGTCAGCGGATCGAGCAGGCGCCGCGTGCCCGAGACGAGCACCAGCGCGGCGCTCAGCGAGAGAAAGATCGAGGCCAGCAAGGCAAAGCGTTTGTAGTTCCAGGCGAAGGACAGCCAGCTGCCGACGGCGCGGCGTAGCGCCTGACTTTCCGTGGCCATCGCCGCCGCGGCATCCCGGAACGTATCCCACGATATTTCGCTGTGCTTGAGCAATGCGTTGGCGAACAGATCCCGGCGGATGGCGATGACGGAATTCGACAGTTTGGTCGCCTGGATCGAGAGGTTCTCCGCGGTGCCGGTCAGCGCATTGATCGCGCTGCGTTCGGCGGCAAGGCGCTTACGCTCTTCGGTGACGACATCGGCCTCCGGCGGCGAGCCTTCCGCCGGCGGATCGCCGAGTTCGGTCAGGCGCGCCTTGATCTCGTCCAGCCGCGGACGGGTCGCGACCGATGTCGCGATGATGCGCTTGCTGACAGCATCGATATCGGCCTTCAGTTCGGCCAGCCGGTTGTCATCGTTCTGCGCCGCCTGCACCGCCTCGGTCAGCCGGGCCAAATCCTGCTTTGCCGTGTCCAGCTGCTCTAACGCCTGATCGGATGTCGAGGGCGTCGCCTGATCGGCTGCAGGCTGCGGCTGCTGCGGAACGGCCTGCGGCTGCTGCGCCTGCGTCGTCGCCACACAGGCGACGCAGAAGGCGGCAATCAGGGCGGCACGAATTCGAAACGTCATCGACAACAAAAAGTCCTCATTCGGGGCGCTCTGCGATGCGGCAAAAGAATCGGCGCCGGAAAGCTGCGTGCATAAAGTCTCTTGGGCCGCGATGCAAAACGCGCCGCGATCAGAAGCTTGAGCGCGGCTGCATCAGGAACGCAAGCTCCGCCTCGGTCGATACGCGCCCGATGATCGCATTTCGATGCGGAAATCGCCCGAACTGCTGGATGATCTCGCAATGCCTGATGGCAAAATCGAGGTAAGTCGGATCGGCAAGGTCGGAAAACAGACGCACGGAATCGGTCTGGTCCCTCAGGTTCTCGGAATGCTCGAACGGCAGATAGAAAAAAGCGCGCTGATCGACCGACATGCCGATATCCGCCCCCGCATGAAGCGCCATCTTCGCCTCGCGAAGCGCCAGGCCATCCGTCGCGAAGGCAAGCGGCGAGCCCCTGAAGACATTTCTGGGAATCTGGTCGAGCAGGATGATCGTCGCCAGCCGCGCCAGCGGCGTCGCCCGCCAACGGTCGTCGATATCGCGCGAGACCGCCAGATGGGTCTGGCGGAATCGCCGCTCGCATTGGGCGTCGAGCGCCGCATCCACCTTGAACCAGGCCTCGCGTGAAAGTTCCTCGAACCAGAAACTCAACACGTCTTCGGGACTGCAGATGGCGTTTGCGTCGGTCATGTCGTCATTCTCCATTCAGGCTGCTGGCGCAACACATAGCATTGGCGGCCGCAGTTTCCACGATGTAGAACGGCGAATGGGCCGGAGGGACGAGTTTCGCTGGAAAATTCCCGCACCTGCTCTACATCTTTCGGAAAACCAAGTCCTTGATCAAAGGAGCCGCTTCATGAAAACCGTCGTCGCCGTGACGTTTGGAGCCCTGTTTCTGGCGTCCTGTGTCGCCGACACGGGCGGACCGGGACTGGAGCCCATTCCGGGCAGCATCACCTATGGCGGACAACCAAGGACCAAACTGACGAAATCCCCGGTCGGCAGCACCCTCAACCACTATTTCTACGGCCCCTTCGGCGAACGTATCGAGGAAACCTACGTCATCCAGCCGGATCGCTCGCTCAAGATCATTGCCCGGCAAAAGCAGGACATCTTCTCCGCTCTCTACGACTGACCCTTTACCGGCCAAAAGATACCACCACGTCCCGACGGTTCCGGGCGGGTGGAGAGTGTGATATCGTCAAGGGCAGACCAGACCGCTGCCGCCCGATGGCACCATCGGCGTGCAAATTGTTTGCGCACGGGGCCATCTACCGGGGCACGACTTTCTCATCTGCGGATCGAGAACAAAAAGTTCTGCGTTATAAAATCCTACCTAATGAATAGAGTATACCTGCTAACAACGGAGGTAGACATGCGAGCGACACCCATCACAAAACTTCTGACCGCGGCCTTGCTGGCCACGGGCATGCAGCTCGGCAGCCTGGGGATGGCTTTTGCCGACACGACGCTTCTCAATGTCTCCTATGATCCGACCCGCGAGCTCTACAAGGCTTTCAACGCGGCCTTTGCGGAAAAGTGGAAGGCAGACACCGGCGAGACGGTCACGATCCAGGCGTCCCATGGCGGCTCGGGCAAGCAGGCCCGCGCGGTCATCGACGGCCTCGAAGCCGATGTGGTGACGCTGGCTCTCGAAGCCGACATCGACGCGATCGTCAAGGAAACGGGCAAGATCCCGGCGGACTGGAAGACCAAATTCGAAAACAACAGCGCCCCCTACACCTCGACCATCGTCTTCCTGGTGCGCAAGGGCAATCCGAAGGGCATCAAGGACTGGGGTGATCTGATCAAGGACGACGTCCAGGTCATCACCCCGAACCCGAAAACCTCGGGTGGCGCGCGCTGGAACTTGCTGGCGGCCTGGGCGTGGGCTCGCGCCGCCAACAATGGCGATGACGCCAAGGCGCAGGAATACGTGACCGATCTCTTCAAGCACGTCCCGGTTCTCGACACCGGCGCGCGTGGCTCGACGACGACCTTCGTCCAGCGTGGCCTCGGCGATGTCCTGCTCGCCTGGGACAACGAAGCCTACCTGTCGCTGGAAGAGCTTGGCCCCGACCAGTTCGAAATCGTGACGCCCTCCATCTCGATCAAGGCCGAACCGCCGGTCGCGCTGGTGGACGGCAATGTCGACGCCAAGGGTACCCGCAAGGTGGCGGAAGCCTACCTGCAATATCTCTATTCCGACGTCGGCCAGAAGATCGCCGCCAAGAACTACTATCGCCCCTTCAAGCCGGAGCTTGCCGATCCCGAAGACATCAAGCGATTTGCGGATGTGAAGCTCGTCACTATTGACGAATTCGGCGGATGGAAGGAAGCTCAGCCGAAATATTTCGGGGATGGCGGAATCTTTGACCAGATTTACAAGCCGGGGCAATAATTTTTAATGACCGCAAGCAGCACAGCTCGGCGGTGGCAATTTAAACAGCCGAGCGTCATTCCGGGTTTCGGACTGGCGCTCGGCGTTACTTTGTCATGGCTTTTTCTCATCGTTCTCATTCCGCTTTCCGGCCTTGTCTGGCGCACCAGCACGCTCGGCTGGCCGGCCTTCTGGTCGCTCGCGACCGATCAGCGGACCCTCAATGCACTTCGCATATCCTTCGGCACGGCATTCGCCGCCGCCGCCGTCAACGTCGTCTTCGGCGTGATCCTCGCCTGGGTGCTCGTGCGCTACAAGTTTCCGGGCAAGCGAATCATCGATGCCATCGTTGATCTGCCGTTTGCGCTGCCGACGGCCGTCGCCGGCATCGCCCTGACCACGATCTACGCGCCAAACGGCTGGATCGGCAGCCTGCTTGCCCCTCTCGGCATCAGGATCGCCTTCACGCCGATCGGCATCGTCGTTGCCCTCATCTTCGTCGGCCTGCCCTTCGTCGTGCGCACCGTGCAGCCGATCATGGAGGAGATCGACAAGGAAGTGGAGGAAGCCGCCGCGACACTCGGCGCCACCCGCTTCCAGACAATCAGCCGCGTGCTGCTGCCCGGCCTCTCGCCGGCGGTTCTGACCGGCTTTGCGCTGGCCTTCGCCCGCGGTGTCGGGGAATACGGCTCGGTGATCTTCATCGCCGGCAACCTGCCCTATGTCTCGGAAATCGCGCCGCTGCTCATCGTCATCCGGCTCGAGGAGTTCAATTATCCGGCAGCCACCGCGATCGCGGCGATCATGCTGATCATATCCTTTGCCATGCTCTTGATCATCAATCTCATTCAGGCCTGGAGCAGAAGGAGGTACGGCTATGGCGCATGATACTTCCGCGCACGAGGTCGACCACCACACCAGCGAACTGGTGCGAACCGCCACCACCGAGAGCCGCTTCGCCCGCTACGGCCTGATCGCCATCGCGCTCTGTTTTATCGGACTGTTCCTGCTGTTGCCGCTGGCGGCGGTGTTTACCGAAGCCTTCCGCCATGGGCCCGGAGAATTCCTGACCGTTCTGCGTGACCCGGAAACCTTATCGGCCATCCGGTTGACGCTCATCGTGGCGGGCATCGCGGTGCCGCTCAATCTGGTGTTCGGCGTCGCCGCCGCCTGGGCGATCGCAAAGTACGAGTTCAAGGGCAAGGCGTTCCTCACCACCTTGATCGACCTGCCCTTCTCGGTGTCTCCGGTCATCTCCGGTCTCGTCTTCGTGCTGCTGTTCGGTTCGCACAGTCTCCTCGGTCCGTGGCTGCAGAGCCATGGCATCCAGATTCTGTTCGCCGTTCCCGGCATCGTGCTGGCGACCGTCTTCGTCACCTTCCCCTTCGTCGCCCGCGAACTGATCCCGCTGATGCAGGAACAGGGCACGGCCGACGAGG
The DNA here is from genome assembly GCA_031556925.1 of Pararhizobium sp. GTDB lineage: Bacteria > Pseudomonadota > Alphaproteobacteria > Rhizobiales > Rhizobiaceae > Pararhizobium. The sequence continues at coordinate 918 of JAVBSF010000002.1, read as the reverse complement.
AGGCTGCCCTTTCGCTCGGCGCAAGCGGCTGGCAGACCTTCTGGTATGTGACGCTGCCGAATATCAAATGGGGCCTGCTTTACGGCGTACTGCTCTGCAACGCCCGCGCCATGGGCGAGTTCGGGGCTGTGTCGGTGGTATCCGGCCACATTCGCGGCCTCACCAACACCATGCCGCTGCAGGTGGAAATCCTCTACAACGAATACAGTTTCGTCGCCGCCTTCGCGGTTGCGACGCTGCTGGCGCTGCTGGCGCTCGTCACCCTCATCCTGAAGTCGCTGCTCGAAATGAAATTCAGCGCGCAGATCGCCGCCAGCCGCCGGCACTGAAAGGTCTAGTCGCATATGGAAGTTCGTGTTCAAAACATTCGCAAGGAATTCGGCCGCTTTCCGGCGCTGAACGACGTGTCGCTGGATATCCGCTCCGGCGAACTGATCGCCCTGCTCGGGCCCTCCGGCTCGGGCAAGACGACGCTGCTGCGGCTGATCGCCGGCCTCGAAAGCCCGACGGAAGGCACCGTCTATTTCGGCGAGGAGGATGCCTCGAAGAAGACGGTGCAGGAACGCAATATCGGCTTCGTGTTCCAGCACTACGCCCTGTTCCGCCACATGACGGTGCTCGACAATGTGTCTTTCGGCCTGAAGGTTCGTCCGGGAAGCCGCCGCCCGCCTGCCGCCGAAATCCGCGCCCGCGCGCTCGAGCTTCTCGATCTCGTGCAATTGAGCGGCCTTGAGAAGCGCTATCCCGCCCAGCTTTCCGGCGGGCAGCGCCAGCGCGTCGCGCTCGCCCGCGCCATGGCCGTGGAACCCAACGTGCTGCTCCTCGACGAACCCTTCGGCGCGCTCGATGCGCAGGTCCGCAAGGAGCTTCGCCGCTGGCTGCGCGAAATCCACGACCGGACCGGCCACACCACCGTTT
>JAVBSF010000517.1:0-3490 GCA_031556925.1 Pararhizobium sp. | reverse complement strand
GTTCTCGAGATGCTGTCGCCGGGCGATCCCTTCCTGGTCTCCGGCAAGGTGCTGCGCTTCGAGGGCATTCGCGAAAACGAATGCCTGGTGAGTCAGGGCTACACGCTCGATCCGAAAGTGCCTTCCTATGCCGGCGGCAAGTTTCCGCTCTCCACCTATCTTGCCGCGCAGGTGCGAAAAATGCTGGCGGACCCGAGCCGGCACGCGAGTCTGCCGGAGCAGGTGCGCGACTGGCTTTCGCTGCAGAAGGACTTTTCCCGCCTGCCGAAAGAAGACGAGCTGCTGATCGAGACCTTCCCGCACGGCAAGCGGCATTTCATGGTGTCCTATGCCTTCGAGGGGCGACTGGCGCACCAGACGCTCGGCATGCTGCTCACCCGCCGGCTGGATCGGGCGGGCCTGAAGCCCCTCGGCTTCGTCGCTACGGATTATTCGCTGGCGATCTGGGGGCTGGAGGACATGGGCGTCGCATTCAAGAAGGCAAAACCCTCGCTCGGCGCCCTCTTCGATGAGGATATGCTGGGAGACGATCTCGAAGCATGGCTCAACGAGAGCTTCCTGCTGAAGCGCACGTTTCGCAATTGCGCTGTTATTGCCGGGCTGATCGACCAGCGCCATCCCGGCAAGGAAAAGTCGGGGCGGCAAGTCACCGTGTCGGCCGATCTCATTTACGACGTATTGCGCAGCCATGAGCCGGACCACATCCTGCTCGAAGCGACCCGCAACGATGCGGCGACCGGGCTTTTGGATATCGGCCGGCTTGGGGATATGCTGATGCGAATCAAAAGTCATATCCGCCACCAGCAACTGGACCGGGTTTCGCCGCTCGCCGTGCCGATCATGCTGGAAATCGGCCGCGAAATCGTCGCCGGCGATTCGCAGGATATTCTCCTGGCGGAAGCGGCGGACGAATTGATGAACGAGATCATGGCCGGCCATTGAGCCACTGACACGACGACTGGAACACATGCACCGCCTCGCCTTCGCCACCCGGACAACAACCGCCTACCCGGCTCTGTCCGAACGGATCGAGATCAACGGGATCGCCGGCTTCTGCGACCCGCTGGGCGGGTTGCATCTGCCCGATCTCGGAGCGCTCGTCGTCTCCGATCTCCATCTGGAAAAAGGCGCCGCCTTCGCGCGGCGCGGCATGATGCTGCCGCCCTATGACACCCTTGCCACGTTGCGTATTCTCGATGCGATCATCACACGGCACGATCCGAAGATCGTCATCAGCCTCGGCGACAACTTTCATGATCGGGTCGGCTCCAGCCTGATGCCGCCGCAGTTTCGTGGGATGATCGAGGACATGGCCCGTGGCCGCGAATGGATCTGGATCAATGGCAACCACGACCCGGATGGCGCCATGACTTTGCCCGGCACCTCAATGGATGTGCTGCGCCTCTCCAATCTCGTGTTTCGCCATGAGCCCTCCATGGAAAATGCGCAGGGCGAAATTGCCGGCCACTTGCATCCCGCCGCAACGGTCGTGCGCCGCGAAAAGCGCGTCCGCCGCGCCTGCTTCGCGACCGATGGCGCACGGATGATCATGCCCGCCTTCGGCGTCACGACCGGCGGCCTCGACCTGCGCCACAGGGCGCTTACCGGCCTCTTCGACCGCCCCCGCCTCGTCGCTCACATGCTGGGGCGCGACCGGATCTATTCCGTGCCGTTTGGGAATCTGTTGGGGTGAGTATCCGCGCTACGCTCTAAGCTGCAGCGCCTACGCCATACCGCAAGATCACCGCCCCATTTGCCAACGGTCGAGCCTCCAGCAAGGTCATCGGTCGCTGCTCGCTGGATGGCTTGAAGTGCGGATTGCCGCCGCCGAGCACGACGGGCACGAGGCAAAGGCGGATTTCGTCGATCAGGCCAGCATCCAGAAGGCTGTTCTCAAGTTCCGCGCTGCCGAAGATGAAGATCGTTTTGCCCGGTCCCTGCTTGAGTTTCGTCAGTTCGGCCACGGGATCGCTGACAACACGTGTGTTGTTCCATGTCGCTTCCGTCAGGCTGCGGGAAACGCAGATCTTGGCGATGCTGTTCATCCGGGTCTTGATGTCGCCTTCCTCTTCGGCCGTCGTCCAGTAGGCAGCCATGCCTTCATAAGTCCTACGGCCAAAGACCAGCAGATCGCCTTCCCGATCGAGCTGCTCCCGGCTGAGCTCCTCCAGATCGCTGCCCCAGGCGAACATGTGAAACCCCAGATCCCAAGGCTTCGGACCTTCGAAATAACCGTCAAGCGTCATGAGATTCCAGACGATGAGTTTGCGCATGATCTTCTCCTCCGGTGTCTTGCAGCCAATCTGATTGCATTTTGCAATCAGTCGATCATAACAAAAGACCTCCGAAACGCAACGGCCGAAGAGCAGGCAGGCGGCGGCCACGCCACAGCAAAGATACTGCGGCTTCCAATTGTCGAGACGGAAGAGGAAGATTTATACGCCGCTCAGAAGGCGTTGAAGGTCAACGTCGTCAGGGAACGGTTGATGCCGGGCACAGTGGCGATGTTGTCATTGATGAACTTGCCGACATCCTGATCTTCACGAAGATAGATCTTGATCATCAGATCGTAGTCGCCGCTGGTCGAATACATCTCCGAGACGATTTCCTTGCGATAGATTTCGTCGGCGACTTCATAGGTCTTGCCCGGCGCGCATTGCAGCTGAACGAAAATCGGCTTCATGGATCACTCTCCTGATGTTTCCGTCGCAATACCCTGTTTTGAGCCGATCGCAAAGCGGCTCAATCGCGGCGGAAGACGATGCTGGCCAGCCAACCGGTGATGACGGCGAGCAGAACGGCGACGATACCGTAGAGAAACGGATTTTCATGGGCGGCTCTCGTGATCGCCTGTTCGAGGCCGGTCTTGATGACGCGCAGCGGCAGCGCCTTGGCCGCGACGAAAACACCATCCCGAAACAGATAGGCGCGCACCACATGGACGCCGTTCGGCACATCCGCCGGCAGCCGCACGGAAGCCTTGAACAGACTGGAACTGATGAACTGCACGCCGCCCGGATCGCGCTGATAGACGCCGCTGGTTTCCCGCAGACGCCGGAAGGCATCGCGAAACTCGCCGACGCTGGAGCCATCGCCGATATAGCCGACCGGCGTCAGCGGCATGTGATTGACGCCGATACCCATATTGTTCATCTGCTCGGCCGGCGCGATCGTTTCGATGTCGCGGGTCGAGGACAGCGAGTAGGATTCCGGCACCAGCTCGAAGGTCATCGAATTCGTGTTGATCCAGATCCCGAAGACCCGCTCCTTCTTGCGCACGGTCGAGTTTTCCTTCGGCCCTTCCAGCGCAACGACAATATTATATTTCCCCTGCGCCAGCAGCCCGGCATCGAAGCCGTCGATCGCACCGAAGATTGTGATGTCGGCGCCGCGGAAATCCGAGGTGATGGCGATCTCGTCGGTCGAGATGCCGATCTCCAGCTTTTCGGTGAAGTCGTTGGCATTCTCGTCCTGCAGCTGGGCGAAAGCC
>JAVBSF010000041.1:0-42575 GCA_031556925.1 Pararhizobium sp. | reverse complement strand
TCCCCGACCTGACCTGCGGTCACTGGGAAACGCTACGGCCTGCCGGTTCAGCAGCGAACGCGTCCACCGCCAAACACCGCGCCACCTCTTCCAGCCATGGGTCGCGAATGCCCATGTCGGTGAGATGCGCCAGCGTATTGACGACGTAGTCGCGATTTGGCCCCGACTTTCCGCGCGCCGTGGCAACGATATCGGCAGCCTCTTTTGTCTCGAGCCTGCCGGCATATTGCGGATGGCTTCGGTCGACGACATAGGCAAGCGCGCCGACGCGATCGCCGCCCGCCAGCATCACCGGCAGCGTTCGCTCCCGATAGACATGATTGAAAAGCTCACGCTCGCGCAGATAGGCAAGCACCGGCCCCCGCTGATCCCCCTGCACCCGGAAGGCGACGCCGCGGCAGGAGCCGCCGCGATCGAGGCCCAGAACGAGGCCGGGTTTTTGCGGCGTGCCGCGGTGGTCGAAGGAGCGGACGCAGAGCGAGCGACGATAACCGAAGGTGCGGGCGGCCACCCTGCTTTCGAACAGGAAGCCGGGATTCCACATCAGCGACCCGTAGCCAAAGACCCAAAAATCGTCCATATCCGATGCCATCAGCATTTCGTCGCAATGCGATCCGACCATTATTCCGAACTTTTCCTAGCGCATAATTTCCGTCATCGGAATCAGTTTCAAAAGTCCCGCAACGGTGAAACCGTGAGGGATTGAAGACATGCCCGACCGGAAACGGCGCCTAGCGGAGACAGACATGACAGCAGCAGACATGAGCAACGATTCGGGCACATCGAGGAAATTCCGGCGCCTGACGATTGCCGTGATCGCCGTCGTGGGCGTCTATACCGCCGCATGGTTCATCGCTGCCCAGCGGGTTGAAAGCCGGCTGCAGGCATTCTTCGAAGACGGCAGGGCAAACGGCTTTTCCGCCAATTGCGACGACATGGATGTGCGCGGCTTTCCCTTTCGCATCGGCGTCTTCTGCAACAAGGTGCAGCTGGACGACAGCACGCTCGCAGCCTCCGCCTCCTTCGGCGAGTTGAGATCGGCGGCGCAGGTCTACCAGCCCGGCCATGGCGTGATCGAACTGGATGGCCCCGCGGAAATCCGCGTGTCGCCGGATCTCACCATATCCGCCGACTGGTCGCTCCTGCATGCAAGCGTCAATGCCGGCTTTTCCGGCATCAATCGCCTTTCGCTCGCCTATGATCAGATGAAGGCAACCGCCATGCTGCCGCTCACCGGCGACCGGCTCGACCTCTCGGCAAATCATGGTGAAACGCATCTGCGCCGCAACGGGCCGGATCTTGACGTTGCTGCCAATGTCGAGGCGCTCGATCTGCGTCCCGACAACGGCGAGAGCCTGCTGCCTCCGTTGGCCGCCGCCGTCGACCTGACGCTTCTCGATCGCGCCGATCTTGCCGGCATGAAGCCGGTGAATCCGCATTTCCTGCGAGGGTCGAAGGGGGAGCTGCGCAACCTGACCCTGGATTTCGGCAATGGCATGGTGGGAACCGCCAGCGGGCCGTTCAGCGTCGACGACGAAGGGCTGATCTCCGGCAAGTTCAAGGTGACGATCAAGGAGATCGCCAATCTGCGCCCCATTCTCGTCAAAGCTTTTCCCGATGAGGATTCCGTTGCCGCGATCAACAACACGGCCAACATGCTGCGCGCCCTCAACAGCGGCAACAACGAAGCAACCGTGACCATCGACGTGCGCGACGGCAACGCTTCGCTTGCCTTCTTTCCGCTCGGGGAATTGCCGGCTCTTTAAAGAAACCGGTTACTTCTGATCCTTGGCATGGCGGCCGAAGTCGGCCATGTCGGTATCCTGACCCGCCTGGACGATGGAGCGGCGGATGGCGCGGGTGCGGGTGAAGAGATCGAACAGCTTTTCGCCATCGCCCCAGCGGATCGCCCGCTGCAGATAGGCAAGATCTTCGGAAAAGCGCGCCAGCATTTCGAGGATCGCATCCTTGTTGTGCAGGCACACATCCCGCCACATCGTCGGATCGGAGGCGGCAAGACGGGTGAAGTCGCTGAAACCCGAGGCCGAATATTTGATGACTTCCGATTCCGTCACCGCTTCGAGATCATCCGCCGTACCGACGATATTGTAGGCGATGATGTGCGGCAGGTGGGAGACGATCGCCAGCACCTTGTCGTGATGCTCCGGGTCCATGTCATCGACCATGGAGCCGAGCGTTTCCCAGAAATGACGCAGCTTCGCCTTGGCCTCCGCATCCGTCTCCGGCAACGGCGTGAGGATGCACCAGCGCCCCTTGAACAGACCGATGAAGCCCGCATCCGGACCGGAATATTCCGTGCCGGCGATGGGGTGGCCGGGGATGAAGTGCACATGCTCCGGCATATGCGGCTTCATCTGGGCGATGACCGAACCCTTGGTGGAGCCGACATCGGTGACGATGGCGCCGGGTTTCAGATGCGGGGCGATGGCTTCCGCGACCGTGCCGGAGGCGCCGACGGGAACGGAGACGATCACCAGATCGGCCTCCTTCACGGCATCGGCCGCACTCAGCATGTAGCGATCGCCAAGGCCGAGCTCTTCCGCGCGCTTCAGGGTTTCCGGGCTGCGCGACGAGATGACGACCGTGCCGGCAAGGCCCTTGTCCTTGATCTCGCGCGCCAGCGACGAGCCGATAAGGCCGATGCCGATCAGCGCGATGGTTTCAAACTGCTTTGCCATGATCACCGGCCCATGAATTCGGTGAGCGCGGCGATCACGCCCTCATTGGCTTCTTCCGAGCCGATGGTCATGCGCAGCGCGTTCGGGAAGCCATAGCCGCGCACGGCGCGCAGGATAAAGCCACGGCTTGTCAGGAATTCATCGGCATCCGGCGCGCGCTTGCCGTCCACATCCGGGAAGTGGATAAGGACGAAATTGGTGACGGACGGAGTGACCTTCAGATCGAGCGAGGAGAGCGCGCCGGTGACGCGGCCCAGCCACTCATTGTTGTGCTCGACGGCGGCCGCGACGAAGGCCTGATCGCGCATGGCGGCAGAACCGGCGGCAATGGCCGGCGCGTTCATGTTGAACGGGCCGCGCACCCGGTTCAGCGCATCGATGATCGCGAGCGGGCCATACATCCAGCCGATACGCAGCGCCGCCAGACCATAGATCTTGGAGAAGGTGCGGGTCATCACAACATTCTGGTTCGACGAGACGAGCTCGACGCCGGCCTCGTAATCATTGCGGCGGACATATTCGGCATAGGCCGCATCGAGAACAAGGATGACGCTCTTCGGCAGGCCGGCCTGCAGGCGGCGCACGTCCTCAACCGGGATATAGGTGCCGGTCGGGTTTGCCGGGTTGGCGAGGAAGACGATCTTGGTCTTTTCCGTCACGGCGGCGAGGATGGCGTCGACATCGACGCGGCAGTCCTTTTCCTTGACGACGACCGGGGTCGCACCTGCGGCCTGGATCTGGATCTTGTACACGAGGAAGCCGTGCTCGGTGATGATGCCTTCGTCGCCGCTGCCGAGATAGACGTGGCAGAGAAGACCAAGCAACTCGTCGGAGCCATTGCCGCAGATGAGGTTGGCAGCGTTCAGGCCATAGGTGGAGGCGATCGCCTCGCGCAACTCGACGGCCTGACCATCCGGGTAGCGTTCGAGGCTGGCGGCAGCCTTCTGAAAAGCTTCGACCGCCTTCGGGCTCGCGCCAAGCGGGGTCTCGTTGGAGGAAAGCTTGTAGACCTTGGCGACGCCCGGAGCATGCTCCTTGCCCGGCACATAAGCGGCGATATCGAGAATACCGGGGCGCGGCGCGGGGGCGTTTGCAGTCGTCATGGGATCGGGCCTTCAGGGACGGTTAAACAAGGCCTTTGGCAATAACGATCCCTTGGGATTTTGTCGAGGGACTTCCCTTTCTCCCCAGCGAGACGAAGTGGCGGATGAGAAGCGATCTGCCGGGGCGATGCGGCTGACGTCAGCCGGCTTTCCAGCCGCATCCTGAATATGGACGCGGGCCCTACTCTCCCGCCGGCAAATCCTCTGCCGGCCTGATCCGCAGCCGCGTAATCCTGTTCTTGACCCGCTTCATGACGATGAAACGCTTTCCGTAAAACGTAAAGGCCTGCCGCTCTTCCGGGATGCTGCGCGATTCGTGGATGACGAGGCCGGCGACGGTGGTGGCTTCCTCGTCCGGCAGCGACCAGTCGAGCGCGCGGTTGAGGTCGCGGATCGGCACGCTGCCGTCGACGACGATCGAGCCGTCAGCTTCCGTGCGCACGCCCTGAATGGCGATGTCGTGCTCATCGGCGATATCGCCGACGATCTCTTCGAGAATATCCTCCAGCGTCACCAGACCCTGCATCTCGCCATATTCATCGACGACGATGGCGAAGTGCATTTTGCGCTTCAGGAAGGCGTTGAGCTGGTCCTTGAGATTGGTCGTATCCGGCACGAACCAGGGTTTCTGCGAAATGCGGACGATATCGACTGTCTCGGGCGTCACATCCGGCTCGGCAAGCGCGCGCAACAAATCCTTGGCGTGGAGGATGCCGATAATGTTGTCGGCGGTTCCGCGCCAGACGGGCATGCGGGTATAGGAGCTTTCCAGCACCGAGCGCACCAGCACTTCCGGCGCTTCGTCGGCATTCAGCGCCCGCATGGACGTGCGATGGATCATGATGTCGGAGACGGCAAGATCGCCGAGATCGAGCACCCCGCCGAGCAGGTCGCGGTCGGCCTTTACCACGGCGCCTTCGCGGTGCAGGAAATCGACGGCGCCGCGCAACTCCTCATGCGCCGTCAGCATCGGGCGCTCCTTCGAGAACTCGTAGCCGAACAGGCCGAGGATGGCGCGGACTAGCCGATTGATCAGGCTGGAGAACGGACCGATCAGCACCACGAAGAAACGGGAAATCGGTGCCACGGCACGCGCCAGCCGGTCCGGCGAGGCGACGGCCCAGCTCTTTGGCAGGACATCGGCAAAGATCACCAGCAGGAAGGTCATCATCAGCGTGGCCCAGACCACGCCCCACCAGCCGAGCGACGGGATGAAAAGCTCCGCCGCCAAGGTGGCCGCGAGGATGTTGACGATGTTCTTGCCGAGCAGCAGCGTGCCGATCAGCCGGTCCTGCCGGGTGTTGAGCTCGGTAACGAGGCGGGCGCGCTCGTCGCCATTGGCCTCCAGCGCATGCATGCGCGCCTGCGAGGCGTTGACGAGAGCGGTTTCGGCCGTCGAGAAGAAGGCGGAGCAGACGAGCAGCAGAAGGATGCCGGCCAGAACCGGCCATTCCGCTACCAGAAAAGCGAGCGCGCCTTCAGCCGTCATGCCGGGAGCTTCTCCTTGAGGAAGGAGAGCACTTCCGAGGCCGGCACGTCATCGGCGACGAAGGACTGTCCAAGGCCGCGCGTCAGGATGAAGGTGAGCTTGCCGCCCTTGACCTTCTTGTCCTGAGCGATGGCATCCATCAGCACTTCGGCCGGCGGCAAGGCGCCCGGAATTTCATCCATCCGGGTTGGCAGGCCGACGTCCTTCAGATGTCCTTCGACGCGCTTTGCCACATCCGGGCTTGCGAGGTTCATGCGGGCGGAAAACTGATGGGCGAGCACCATGCCGATCGACACGCCTTCGCCATGCACCAGACGGCTGCCGTCATAGGCGGTGGCGGCTTCCAGCGCGTGGCCGAAAGTGTGGCCGAGGTTGAGGAGCGCCCGCTGGCCGTTCTCGCGCTCATCGGCGGCGACGACATCGGCCTTGGCCTGGCAGCTGATCGCGACCGCCTCGATACGGGCCTCGCCGCCGGCAAACACGGCCTGCCAGTTCTTTTCCAGCCACTCGAAGAAATCCGGCTTGTCGATCAGGCCGTATTTGGCGACTTCGGCATAGCCGGCACGGAATTCGCGCGGGCTCAACGTATCGAGCACATCGGTATCGGCAAGCACGAGGTCAGGCTGATGGAAGACGCCGATCAGGTTCTTGCCATGGGGCGAATTGATGCCGGTCTTGCCGCCAACGGAGGAATCGACCTGCGCCAGCAGCGAAGTCGGGATCTGGATGAAGCGGGAGCCACGGCGGACGATGCCGGCGGCAAAGCCGGTGAGATCGCCGATGACGCCGCCGCCGAGCGCGATGACGGCATCGTTGCGCTCGATACGCGCACCGAGGATGGTTTCGCAGACGGGGATCAGATGATCGAAGCTCTTGGTCTTCTCGCCGGCCGGGAGCACGGCGCTGACGGCCTCGATGCCGGCGGCGGCCAAACCCTCCATGACCGTGCCAAGATAAAGCGGCGCGACATGCTCATCTGTGATGACGGCCATGCGGCGGCCCTTGAGGCGCTTGGTGATTTCGCCGGCGGTTGCCGCGATCAGGCCGGGGCCGATCAGGATGTCATAAGAACGATCGCCGAGTTCGACGCGGACGGTGCGGTGGGTCATTGCACTCACTTCTTCTGCAGGGAGGAGATGGCTGTCAGCACCTCCTCGACCATGACTTCTTTCTTCACATCGCGCGAGAGCACGCTGAGATCGGCTTGCGCATAGATCGGGTAGCGGATCTTCATCAGGTTTTCGAGCGTCTGTTTGGGGTTCTCCGTCTTCAGGAGCGGACGCGTGTCGCGCTTGTTGACCCGCTCCCAGAGCGTATCGAGATCGGCATTCAACCACAGCGACAGGCCGCTTCTCTTGATATGCCGGCGCGTGCGCTCATTGATATAGGCGCCGCCGCCGGTGGAGACGACGCGCGGGCCGGAATTGAGAAGGCGTTTGATGACGCGGGCTTCGAGCGCACGGAACTCCTCTTCGCCGTAAGCCGCGAAAAGCTCCGATATCGTCATGCGCGAGACGCGTTCGATTTCATGGTCGGAATCGACGAAGGGAATGCCGAGCATCTGCGCGGTCATCCGGCCGATCGCTGACTTGCCGGCGCCCATCAACCCGACGAAGACGAGATTGCGCTTGCCGAGGGCAGCCTTGGCTTGCCCCACGAGCACCTCGGAAACCGGTTCGATCACGTCGTTCATGGAAGTCATATTTCCCCGTTCCGTTCCGGTATCGACAAATCGGCGGAAAGCGTCAAGGGACTGCCCTTCGTGAACCGGCAAAGTGCCTTCTTCTTGCACTTCAAAAGCGGCATGATCATATAGACGGCGCATACCAAGGAGTTGAAAATGCCCACCCTGTTCCGCTTCCTGTTCATCTGCGCGGTCATTGCGGGCACGATCTATGGAACCATGTGGGCGCTTGTGACCTTCGTGAACCCGGTGGAGCGGGATGTGACGATCCGCATCCCCTCGGAACGGATCAACAAGCCGCAATGAGCAACTTTTCCGGCCTCCACGTCGAATCCTTTCTGGAAATGATGAGCGCCGAGCGCGGAGCGGCGGCGAACACGCTCGCCTCTTATGAGCGCGATCTGGAGGATGCCTGTTCGTTTCTGGACTCGCGCGGCGTCAAGGCGATCGAGGCGGGCTCCGAGGATCTGCGCGCCTATCTCGCCCATCTCTCGCGTCAGGGCTTCATGGCCTCCTCGCAGGCGCGACGGCTTTCGGCGCTGCGGCAGTTTTACAAGTTTCTCTACGCCGAAGGCCTGCGCGGAGATGATCCGACTGGCGTTCTCGACGCGCCGAAGAAGGCGCGATCGCTGCCGAAGACGCTGAGCGTCGACGATGTATCCAGACTGATAGCGCAAGCCGAAACGGAAGCACAGGCGGCAGGCCCCAACCAGCTTGCTCGCCAGCGCATGCACGCGCTGATCGAGCTGCTCTATGCCACCGGCATGCGCGTGAGCGAGCTCGTCTCGCTACCGGCAAGCGTGCTGGCGCAGAACGGGCGCTTCCTCGTCATCAGGGGCAAGGGCAACAAGGAGCGGCTGGTGCCGCTGTCGCGCTCCGCGATAACAGCTGTCGCCACCTACGGCGCATCGCTTGCGGCGGAAACGGCGGCAAACGAGAAGGCGGAAGACAGTCCGTGGCTCTTCCCCTCCTCCGGCAAGGCCGGTTATCTGCCGCGGCAGGTCTTTGCCCGCGACCTGAAGGATCTGGCCGCGCGCGCTGGCATCCGGGTGGCAACGATATCCCCGCATGTGCTGCGCCACGCCTTTGCGAGCCATCTTCTGGCCAATGGCGCGGACCTTCGCGCCGTGCAGGAACTGCTGGGCCATTCGGACATTTCAACGACACAAATCTATACGCATGTGCTGGAAGAGCGGCTTCACCCGCTCGTCCAGAATCATCACCCCCTTGCCAAACAGGCGAAAAAACGGGATTAGGACCGCCAGAACCCTTGGATAACTCGATCATCCGCGGCCAAGGGAGCAAAACGATCGGAAACGTATCTCATGCACAACTACCTCGATTTCGAAAAACCCATCTCGGATCTCGAAGGCAAGATTCACGAGCTGAAGAAGCTCGCCGGCGAAGACGAGAGCATCGACACGAGCGATGAAGTCGGCCGCCTGGAAGTGCGTGCGCGCGAAGCGATGGTCGACATCTATTCCAAGCTCAACCCGTGGCAGAAGACCCAGGTCGCGCGGCATCCGCAGCGTCCGCACTTCGTCGATTATGCCGCAGGCCTCTTCACCGAGTTCACGCCGCTGGCCGGCGACCGCAAGTTTTCCAACGACGAAGCCATCCAGGCGGGCCTTGCCCGCTTCCGTGGCACGCCGGTCGCCGTCATCGGCCAGGAAAAGGGCAACGATACCAAGTCGCGCATCAAGCACAATTTCGGCAGCGCCCGGCCGGAAGGCTACCGCAAGGCGATCCGCGTCATGGAAATGGCCGATCGTTTCGGCCTGCCGCTGGTGACCCTGATCGATACGGCCGGCGCCTATCCGGGTATCGGCGCGGAAGAGCGCGGCCAGGCGGAAGCCATCGCCCGTTCCACCGAAATGTGCCTTAACGCCAAGGTTCCGATCATCTCCGTCGTCATCGGCGAAGGCGGCTCGGGCGGCGCGATCGCGATCGCCACCGGCAACCGCGTCTATATGCTGGAACATGCGATCTACAGCGTGATCTCGCCGGAAGGCGCGGCCTCGATCCTGTGGCGCGATTCCACCCGCGCCAAGGAAGCCGCGACCAACATGAAGATCACGGCGGAAGACCTGAAGTCGCTGGGCATCATCGACGGTATCATCACCGAACCGGTGGGCGGCGCCCATCGTGATCCGGACGCAGTCATCGAGCGGACAGGTACGGTGATCGCCGATGCCCTGAAGGAGCTTTCCGGCCGCAATGGCGAGCAGCTGCGCTCGGATCGTCGCCAGAAGTACCTCAATATCGGCCGTCATCTCTGATCGGGCCGGCCGATGCAGGCCGGCAACGCCGCCCGCAGAACTGTGGAAAAGACCAGACGAAGTGGAGTTGAAGCCAAATCTTGGCCATAATCATAAGGTCAGGAAATGGCGGGGCGCGAGGCGGGCCTACATAGTTAACAATTTGTGAAGAATAAGGACGTACTGATTCTGGCATTCCGCCTTCGGGAATCACTCCGTCTGGCTACAATTCATAATGGGCTCTTGCCGATGCGACTGAGAAATCTCGTAATCACCGCTGCCGTCGCCGCCCTGCTTGCAGGCTGCACGAACGAGACGCTCGATTCCTTCGACAAGGCCGAAGTCGATATCAAGAACGTCAAGAACAAGACGACCTACGAGCTTTCCGGCCGCATCGTTTCAAACATGCAGGCGGCGAACATGCCGAAGACGTCGCCGATCATGATCCGCATCTTCAAGGAAGAAGGCGCGCTGGAGATCTGGAAGGCTGACGCCACCAATCGTTTTGCCAAGCTGCGCGAATACAAGATCTGCGCCTGGTCCGGCAAGCTCGGCCCGAAGGTGAAGGAAGGCGACCGTCAGGCGCCGGAAGGCTTCTACCCGATCAGCCCCGGCCAGATGAACCCGAATTCGAGCTACTACCTCGCCATCAACACCGGTTTCCCGAACCGCTATGACGCCGCCAATGGCCGCCACGGCACCAATCTGATGATCCATGGCGCCTGCTCGTCCTCCGGCTGCTATTCGATGACCGACGAGCAGATGCAGGAAATCTTCGCGCTGGCGCGCGACGCCTACAAGGGCGGCCAGAAGTCGATCCAGCTGCAGGCGCTGCCCTTCCGCATGACGGCCGAAAACATGGCCCGCCACAAGCACAGCCGGAACATCGAATTCTGGAAGATGCTGAAGGAAGGCTACGACCAGTTCGAGATCACCAAGCGGCCGCCGGAAGTCAACATCTGCGAGAAGAAATACGTCTTCAACCAGCAGACGGACGGCACCTTCAATCCGGCCGGCCAATGCCCGGCGATGTCGACGCCGCCCGCCATGCAGGTGGCGCTGGCCAACTACAACAAGAAATACGACGAAGACTACACCAAGGCGCTGAAGAAATACGACGGCATGGTGTGGTACGAGCCGAGTGAGGCAGAGCGCAAGGCGATCGTCGCCAAGGACCGCGTCGGCAAGGAACTCGCCTATGCGCCGACCGGCCGCTCCATCGACGCGGGCAAGCTGATGAAGGCGGAAGACCTCGCGGAGCTTGAAGCCAAGCGCGCCGAGCTTGCGGAAGCCAGGAAGGCGATCGAAATCCAGACTGCCGAGCTCGAAAAGAGCACCCGCGGCGGCAAGAACGTGCCGGTTCCGGTCGAAAACCCGATGCCCCGGCCGGTCGAGCAGGCTTCCGCCGAAACGCCCGATGCGAAGAAGAGCTTCTGGAGCTTCTTCGGCGCCAAGGATGTTGCGGAGCCGCAGCCGGCCCCGGTTTCCAACAGCCTGACGGACGCCAGCCAGACGACGGCGGAAAAGCCGGCGGCGCAGACGGCTGCGGTTTCGCCCGAGGCAGCCCGGACAACGGCCAGCGAGAC
Source organism: Pararhizobium sp. (assembly GCA_031556925.1). GTDB lineage: Bacteria > Pseudomonadota > Alphaproteobacteria > Rhizobiales > Rhizobiaceae > Pararhizobium. Next base: position 31,756 of record JAVBSF010000041.1, on the reverse strand, counting down.
GAAGCCTGCTGCCGCAGAGACCGCCGCAACCGCTCCCGCCCCGCAGGGCGAAGCCGCAGCGGGTACGGCCGCACCGGAACAGGCCGCCGTCGAGCAGGTCGGAGAAGCTCCGCCGAAAAAACCCTTCTGGAAATTCTGGGCCAAGTAATGCCCGATGCCGAGATTGCTGTCATCTATGACCTCAAGGGGTTGAAGTGCCCCTTGCCGGTGATGAAGACCCGCAAGCGCATGCGCCTTCTCGCGCCCGGCGCGCTGATTGCAGTCGAGACCACCGATCCGCTGGCGGTCATTGACATTCCCCATTTCTGTCATGAGGACGGGCATACGCTGGTGGAGAGCGATGCGACGGGCGGCGGACATCGGTTTTTGATCCGCAAGAGGACGTGAGCGGCGCCCGCCTGCCCTACAGCTTCATTCCGGGTACTGCGAGTGGATTGTCCTCCAGCGCCTGACGGTCGGCCCTGTCGATGGACGGGCGGCCGGTGAAAGCGTCGAAGAGATCGCGCACGAAAGCCTCCTCCAGCCCCCTGGTGATGATCACCATGCGGGTGCGGCGGTCGTTCGGGTCCGGCCATGCGGCAAGGCGCTGCGGCGTATGGAAGACGCTCTGGACGCCATGCAGGATCAGCGGACGATCCGGTCGGTCGGACATCGCGACCACGGCCTTCATGCGCAGCAGCTTTTCACCATGGGCGGAGCGCAACAGATCGATGAACATGTCCAGCGCCATCGGATCGATCGGCCGGTCGTGGACGATGCTGAAGGAACGGATATCGGCGCCGTGCCGATTGGCATCGTGATGATGGTCATGAGCATGGTGGTGGCCGTGATCGTCGTGATCGTGGTCGCAGTGATCGTGATCATGCGCCTCGTCCTGCAGCCAGCGGCTGACATCGGCAATCTTCGTCGCGGGGTCGTAGAGCCCGCAATTGAAAAGCTCGGCCGTGCCGGCAAAAGCCGTATCGCCGTCGATCAGCCGGGCGCGCGGGTTGAGCGTCGCAAGACGCGCCTTCAGCGTTGCGATGACATCCTCAGAGGCAAGCGTGGCTTTCGACAGCACCAGCCGGTCCGCCATCGCGACCTGCTTGACCGCCTCTTCATGATTGTCGAGCGTCGAGAGGCCATTGACGGCATCGACCACCGTCACGACGCCATCCAGCCTGTAGTTCTGCACGAGGATCGGATTGCCGATGACCGATTGCAGCACGGGGGCCGGATCGGCAAGGCCCGTGGTCTCGATGACGACGCGCTGCAAGGGGCGGATGCGGCCGCTCTGCATGCGGTCCATCAGGTCGGCCAGCGTATCGACCAGCTCGCCGCGCACCGTGCAGCAGATGCAGCCATCGGACAGTTCGATGATGCCGTCGCTCGATGCCTCGACCAGCAGATGATCGAGCGAGACATCGCCGAACTCGTTGATGATGACGGCCGTATCGGAAAGATCGGGATCCTTCAGCAGCCGGTTGAGAAGCGTCGTCTTCCCGGCGCCAAGAAAGCCGGTGAGGATCGACACCGGCACCGCGTTCGAAGATGCAGTCATGGAACATCCGATCGGAGATTATGGACGCCGGAAAAGCGCCTAAAGCGCGTCGCGATCTTTCAGATTCGCTCGAACGCTTTAGTTTTTTGTTTTTACGCATGTTTTTTCGCAAAACCGCTGCACACTTTTGCGAAACATGCTTTAGAAGGTTGGGCGCGGAACCGGGATCGGCACATTGGCGAGATCGCCCTGCCCGCCGGCGACCTGACCTTTGGCGTCGGCCGTGCCGCTACCCGGCAGGAGTTCCGCCGAGACGAGGCGCAGCGGCCGGTCGATCTCGTGGATGAAGGGCGAGAGCAGCTTCTGACGTCCCGCCTCATCGCGGCCTTCGCTGCGCACCTTGGCGGCATGCGCCGAGCAGATTTCCTTGCTGATATCGGCAACCACATCACGGGTTTCGCCATAGGGCGCGATCTGGCCGAGGCCGGGCTTGCCGGCGCCGCCTTCGGTCAATGCCATTTGCAGCAGACGGGCGGATTCATCAGCGCGGCCACCAAGGCTGTCGGCACCGAGCACCACCGACACAACGCTGCGGCCGCCACGGGTCGCAGACGAAACCTGATTGAAGCCGGAAGCGCAGATGAAGCCCGTCTTCATGCCATCGGCGCCATCGAAGCGGCCGATCAGCATGTTGTAGTTCGGAACCTTCTTCTTGCCGGTCTGGAAGCCTTCATAGGCGAAATACGGCGCGTATTGCGGGAATTCGCGCTTGATGGTGATGGCGAGAACAGCGAGATCGCGCGCCGTCGTATATTGTCCCGGCGCCGGAAGGCCGTTCGGATTGACGAAATGCGAGGACGTCATGCCGATACGGCGCGCTTCCGCATTCATCATATCGACGAAAGCCGGCTCGGAGCCGGCAACGGTCTCGCCGATCGCCACCGCGACGTCATTGGCCGACTTGATCAGCATCATCTTGAAGGCGCTGTCGAGCGTCATCGCCTGACCGGGTTTCAGATACATCTTGCTCGCGGGCTCGGCGGCCGCGTTCTTGCTCATGACGACAGGGCTCTCAAGGGTCAGGCGGCCTGCCTTGATGGCGCGGAAAGCCGTATAGGCCGTCATCAGCTTGGTCAGCGAAGCCGGGTACCAGCGCTGGAAGATGTCCTCCTGCTCGTATACCTTCAGCGAATTGACATCGACGACGAGGCGCGGGTTTGCCATCGCCGGCAGGACACTCGACAGGGCGATAGCGCAGCTCGCCGCCAGAATGGCGAATTTCTTGCTTCCAACCGAAATTGCACTGTTGACCACTATCGAACCTCGAAATCGGGAATTGCCTCGTGTCGCCCGGCTATTTAACCTATATGGCAAGGTGATGGCAAAGGCCTTTCTTTCACAACCCGCCATCCCCAAGCCTGAAGCATATGCCCGCAAGCACAGGAAAGACAAATGCCCATTCTGAACCGCGCCGCCGAACTCCAGAACGAAGTGACCGAATGGCGCCGCTACCTGCACACGAAACCGGAGCTTCTGTTCGCTGTCGAAAATACGGCGAGCTTCGTCGAAAAGAAACTCCGGGAATTCGGCGTTGACGAAATCGTGACCGGCCTCGGCCGCACCGGCGTCGTCGGCCTGATCCGCGGCACTCTCGGCGAAGGCCGCACCATCGGGCTGCGCGCGGATATGGATGCGCTGCCGATGACGGAGACGAGCGGCAAGGCCTGGGCCTCGCCGACCCCCGGCAAGATGCATGCCTGCGGCCATGACGGACACACGGCCATGCTGCTGGGTGCCGCGAAATATCTTTCCGAAACCCGCAACTTCAAGGGCGCGGTCGCCGTGATCTTCCAGCCGGCCGAGGAAGGCGGCGGCGGTGGCAACGAAATGGTCAAGGACGGCATGATGGAGCGTTTCTCCATCGAGGAAGTCTATGGCATGCACAACATGCCGGGCATGCCGGTGGGTGAATTCGGCAGCCGCGTCGGCCCGATCATGGCCTCGACCGACGAATTCACCATCACCATCGACGGCCGCGGCGGTCATGCGGCCCAGCCGCACAAGACGATCGATCCCATCGTCATCGGCTCGCAGATCGTCAATGCGCTGCAGACGATCGCCTCGCGCACGGCCGATCCGCTCGCCTCGGTCGTGGTCTCGGTGACCAAATTCAATGCAGGCTTTGCCCACAACATCATCCCCGAGCAGGCCATCCTCGCCGGCACGGTGCGCACGCTGATGCCGGACATGCGCGATATCGCCGAAAAGCGCATTCGCGAGATCGCCGAAAATCTCTGTGCCGCGTATGGCGCAACGGCGAGCGTGCGCTATGCCCGCAACTACCCGGTGACCGTCAAGCATGCCGCCGACACGGCCCATGCGCTGGACGCCGCGCGCGGCATCGCCGGCGATGCACAGGGTTCGGCTGTCCTCGACCCGATGATGGGTGGCGAGGATTTCTCCTACATGCTGCTCGCCCGCCCCGGCGCCTTCGTCTTCATCGGCAACGGCGACACCGCCGGTTTGCACAATCCGGCTTACGACTTCAACGACGAGGCCATCCCGCACGGCATCTCCTACTGGGTGAAGCTCACCGAAACCCGGCTGGCGGCCTGACATGGGCATCCAGGACATCGACAAGATCGATCGCAAGATCCTCAACATCCTGCAGGGCGACGGGCGGATCACCAATCTGGAGCTGGCCGAGCGCATCGGCCTCTCTCCCACCGCCACCAGCGAACGGCTGCGACGGCTTTTGAAGGATGGTTACGTCTCCGGCTTCGGAGCGCGGCTCGATCCGCACAAGCTCGGCTTCGGCCTGCTCGTGTTCATCGAGGTGATGCTCGACAAGACGACGCCGGAAGTCTTCGACAATTTTGCCGAAGCCGTGCGCAAGGCGCCGGCGGTGCTGGAATGTCATATGGTGGCGGGTGGCTTCGACTATCTCGTCAAGACCCGCTTCGAGGACATGAACGCCTATCGCAGCTTTCTCGGACAGGTGCTCTGGACGCTGCCGGGCGTCAAGGAAACACGGACCTACGCCGTCATGGAAGAGATCAAGAACGACGGGCCGCTGCAGCTTTTGTGAGAGGATTTACTCTTTGTAGCAGCTGGAGCGGCTATTCTTCGACGGTCAGTCATTCCCGCCCTTTGCTCAGCGAAGCGGAATGATAACGGCAGTTGAAAAACCCAAGTTGTTAGGTTATTTTAACGTATGGTCACCGTTCTGCGCGCCGCCGGCATGCGATTTGTCATCTACACCGATGATCATGAGCCGGCACATGCCCATGTTTATGGGGATGGGGAAGCCCGCATCAACATTCTGGATCTCACCATTCTATCGAACAGAGGCATGAAGAAGCGGGATTTGAGGACGGCTCTCACCATTATTCAGGCAAACCAGCGCCTGTTCATCGAGAAATGGGAATGCATTCATGGGTGAGATTATTCTTGAAGATCGCCACTACGAAGCAGCAACCGCACAGGGAGATATCGAGCGCAGCCGTTCGCCAATCCCGGCAGCGGTCCGTTTTGATGAAGCCTCCGGCCGCATCGTCGTGGAGTTCACCAACGGCGCTGCCTTCATGGTGCCTGCCAGAGCGATACAGGGTCTCGAAAACGCAACCAATGCCCAGCTGGCTGAGGTTGAACTTCTGGGCGAAACCGGTCTGCACTGGGAAAGCCTGGACGTGGATTTCACCATTGCGGGTTTGATGAACGGCGTATTTGGAACTGCGAAATTCATGGATGCGCAACGTCGTGGCGGTCAATCCCGGTCGGCGGCCAAGATCGAGGCAAGCCGCGCCAACGGCGCCAAGGGCGGGCGCCCGCGCAAGACCAGCTAGACTGCGCAGGATCAGGGATGAAAGGGACGATCCGTCTGGCGCGATCGCATCATCTCAGGCATGCCGCCGTCCCTATTCGCATTCAGCCACGGTTCTCATCCGGCCACAGACCGGATGAGAACAATTTACCAAAGGACGTTTTCGTTACAGCGTCGCCATATCGATGACGAAGCGGTAACGCACATCGCTCTTCACAACGCGTTCATAGGCCTCGTTGACCTGATCCATGCGGATCATCTCGATTTCCGAGACAATGTTGTGCTTGCCGCAGAAATCCAGCATTTCCTGGGTTTCCTTGATCGATCCGATCATCGAGCCGGAAATGCTGCGACGGGCCGGAACCAGCGAGAAGGCATGGACCGGAACCGGCTTTTCCGGAATACCCAGGAGAACCAGGGTGCCATCGACCTTGAGGAGACCGGCATAGGCGTTCCAGTCCAGCTCGGCCGAAACCGTGCAGAGGATCAGATCGAAGCTTGCGGCCAGGGACGTGAAGGTTTCCGGGTCGGACGTGGCATAGTAGTGATCCGCACCGAGCTTCAGGCCGTCTTCCTTTTTCGAGAGGGTCTGGCTGAGAACGGTGACATCCGCGCCCATAGCATGGGCGAGCTTGACGCCCATATGACCGAGACCGCCCATGCCGACGATCGCAACCTTCTTGCCGGGGCCGGCATTCCAGTGACGCAGCGGCGAGTAGAGCGTGATGCCGGCGCACAGCAGCGGCGCGGACGCGGCGAAATCGAGATTTTCCGGGATGGAAAGCACATAGCCTTCCTTGACCACGACGCTGTCGGAATAACCGCCATAGGTCGGCGTCACGCCATCGGCCTCGAAGCTGTTGTAGGTGCCGACGAGACCCGGCAGATATTGCTCGATGTCGAGATCGCGGCTTGCGCAGGCCGTGCAGGAATCGACGAAGCAGCCGACGCCGACCCGGTCGCCCACCTTGAACTTGGTCACGGCGGAGCCGACCTCGGTGACAATGCCGGCGATCTCGTGGCCGGGCACCATCGGAAAGGTCGAATTGCCCCATTCATTGCGGGCCTGGTGAATATCGGAGTGGCAGATGCCGGAAAATTTGATGCTGATGACGACGTCGTCCGCATTCGGCGCGCGTCGTTCAAAGGTGAAAGGTACGAGCGGCTTGGACGCATCGGTCGCCGCATATCCTCTTGCCAGGGCCATTGGATTGCTCCTTAAATTTCTTGAGACGGGAATGATGAAAGCTCTGATGGCTTCTCCCAGGGGCAATATGCACCGGAAAGAAAACAGCCGTTAGAGCAATCCTGCAAAATTTTTGCACGATCCTGCAAAACAGCATATCTGCGATTTGCAGGCCAATGCGCAGTTCCTAAATCCGGGATACGGAATGCCAAGCACCGGGAGACATCGCATCATGACGGACCGCACCCTTTCGCGCCAGCAGGAACTGATCGAACTCATCTCGTCCTTCGCCAGCGATGACGGGGAACATCAGACGCCGATCAAGGGGCTGATGATCAACCGCCTGTCGGCGGTCGGCATGCCCGTCTGCTCCGCCTTCAAGGCAAGCTTCGGGCTGGTTGCCCAAGGCACGAAAGAAGTCCTCCTGGGGGACGAGACCTATCGCTACGGCGGTCGCGACTTTCTGCTCACGTCCCTCGATCTGCCGGTGACCAGCCGTGTGGTCGATGCGACCGCCGACAAGCCCTATCTCAGCATCGGCTTCGAGCTGGACTTCGGAAAGATTTCGGCGCTTGCCCAGTCGCTTGGCCCCGCCTCGACCAGCGAAGAGACCAGCGAACGCGGCATGGTGGTCAGCCAGGTCACGGAAGAGCTGGTGGATGCGGTGATCCGGCTCCTCAGGCTGCTCGACCGGCCGGCGGAGATGGCGGTCATGGCTCCGCTTCTCGAACAGGAAATTCTCTACCGGCTGCTGTCAGGGCCACAGGGCGCGCGTCTGCGCCGCATGGCCAAGGCCGACAGCCAGTCTCACCAGATCGGCAAGGCCTGCGCCTGGCTGAAGGAATACTACGCCCTGCCGCTTCGAATAGAGGAACTGGCAAACCGCGTCAGCATGAGCGTTTCGTCGCTGCACCATCATTTCAAGGCCGTCACCGCCATGACCCCGATGCAGTACCAGAAGCGCCTGCGTCTGCAGGAAGCGCGCCGGCTGATGCTGGAGGAAATGCTGGATGCGGGCTCCGCCGGCCATCAGGTGGGTTACGAAAGCCAGTCCCAGTTCAGCCGCGAATATGCCCGCCAGTACGGCGAGCCGCCGCTGCGCGACATCGGCCGCACCCGCCGCTCCATGTTCGATCGTTTTCTCGGCGATATGGAGGCATTGAGCGAAGGATGACGGCGGGAAAAAGCCGGGGCTTCGTAAGAAAAAGGTTACTCAAAGCGCTTTGATTCGCGAAAAAGCGAGAATCCATGGTCTTTTTTGGACGAATCGTGATTTTTGCCCGGCCATTCGCTTTACAAGTTTCCGCCTCTGATCTTTCATGGGTTTCGACCTTTCGAAGCGAGGACGGTGCGATGCTGTGCTGGAACCTGCAATCCAAGTCGATCAAGCGCGTTTACTACGATAGGGCCGAACATCTGCTCGGGATCGTCTCCGCGAGAGGCCATTTGCGGGTTTTCGATTGCCCGAACCAGATGCTGATCGACAAGATGGTCGAGGCGGAGAAGCCAGGGAACTACTTCGAGCACGTCATTGCGCCGGAAGTCAGACAGCTTCCGATGCTCTCGCTGCGCAGGATGCGCTTCAGGCGGCGGATGAAGCACGCTACACCCTAAAGCCGTCGCGATCTTTCAGTTTGGCTCGTAGGCTTTAGGTTTTCGTTTTCTGCGCATGTCTTCTCGCGAAACCGCTGCACACTTTCGCGAAACATGCTTTAGGATCAAAACCGCCGGATCACTCCGGACTTCAGATTATCCAGCTCGAATGTGCCCTGGTTCGTGCGAACCAGAAGCGTGGCATGCACCTGCCCGTCTGCAAGCCGGAATACCTTGACGCGCAAAGCCGTGGCGGGCACGCCGGCATTGATCAGCCGTCGCCGCTTCGTCATCACGTAGTCGTCGCAGTCGCCATTGGCGACATCCGCCTGCCAGACGTCCTGCCGTTCCGGGGCGGGCGCGATCTCCGCATTGACCTGACGGTGTACATAGGTGATCGTCGAGTTCAATTGCGGCGTCAAAGGCACCCTGTTCGGCCCCTCCGAAGGGCACTCGGCAAGATTCTTGAGGCAATAGAGCGAAAAGGCAATCGGCTGGAGGCTTGGCTTCGTCTTGCTCTTCTCTGCAAAGGGCGGGCTATAATAGGCCTGCACCGCGCCGAGAAACGCTGCGGAAAATGCCATCGTGATCCAGAAGCTCTTGCCCATCCGCCATCACTGTCCTTGCCAACGCGACACCACCGCCAGCTGTCCGGCCAACGCAAAAAAGCGGCCCCGGACATCCCCAAGCGTATCATCCGGCTCGTGAGGCGATCAAGCCCCTCCAGAACGCCGCTGAGGCGGTTCCGCGCTCCATGAACCGCAAAACCGCCCCCGCAAGCGGATCTGAAAGATCGCGGTATGCTTCGGATGTCGATACAAAAGGCTACTCGGCAGCGACCCCGATCACGCCGCGCTTGATCTGATCGGCTTCGATGGATTCGAACAGGGCGCGGAAATTACCCTCGCCAAAACCCTCGTCGCCCTTTCGCTGGATGAACTCGAAGAAGATCGGGCCGATGACGGTCCTGGAGAATATCTGCAGCAGGATCTTCGTCATGCCGCCATTCACCACGCCCTCCCCGTCGATCAGGATGCCGTGTTGTTTCATCCGCTCGATCGGTTCGTCATGGCCGTTCACGCGGGCATAGGACATATCGTAGTAGGTTTCCGGCGGCCCCGGCATGAAGCGCAGGCCGTTGGCAGCGAGCCTGTCGGTGGCGTCATAGATACCGTCGGTTCCGACCGCGATATGCTGGATGCCCTCGCCCTTGTACTTGCGCAGATATTCCTCGATCTGGCTGGTATCGTCCTTCGATTCGTTCAGCGGAATGCGAATCTTGCCGCAAGGCGAGGTGATGGCCCGGCTGACGAGACCGGTGATGCGGCCATCGATGTCGAAGAAGTGAATCTGGCTGAAATTGAACAGGTTGCGGTAAAAATCCCACCACTTGTCCATATTGCCGCGATAGACGTTGTGGGTCAGGTGATCGAGATAATAGAAGCCCACGCCTTGCGGTTTCGGATCGCGCTCGCCCAGCCAGTCGAATTCGGCATCATAGGCAGAGCCTTTCGCGCCGTAATGATCCACGAAATAGAGCAGCGAGCCGCCGATGCCGACGATGGCCGGCACATCGAGCGCCTTGTCGTCGCCCTCATAGGCAACAGCGCCGTTCGCGATCGCGTGATCGAAGGCATGTTTCGCGTCCACCACCCGCCAGGCCATGGACGCGGCGCAGGGACCGTGCGCCTCGACGAAACGCATTGCGTGGCTGCCCGGCTCGGCATTGACCACATAGTTGATATCGCCCTGACGCCAGACGGTGATGGCCTTCGTCCTGTGCCGTGCGACGGGGGAATAGCCCATGCTGCCGAACAGCGCCTCGAGCTTTTCAGGCTCGGGATGCGAAAACTCCACGAACTCGAAACCATCCGTGCCGGCCGGGTTGTCGGTGCTGATCTGCGAAACGGGTGCGTCGTGCGGGAAAGGGCCCATGAACTCCTCCTTCATGTATGCTGATGAAGGATTATGGTGCAGGAGGCGCGCATTTTTCTTGCAATTCCATGGTGATTTCCTGATTTATTGCACAGATCATGCATATGCATCGGATTTCATGCAATGAGCGTTCTTCTCGACGCCTACGACCTGAAAATACTGGCCGAGCTTCAAAAAGACGGCCGCCTGACGAACAACGAACTGGGAGACAGGATCGCCCTGTCGCCATCGCAATGCTCACGGCGGCGCGCGCGGCTGGAGGCCGACGGGTTCATTCTCGGCTACCAGGCGATCGTTCATCGGGAAAAGATCGGGCTGGAGCTGCTGGTGGTGATCTCGGTAACGCTCGCCACCCACAACCGCGACAACGCCCAGCGCTTCGCAAGGCTCATCGGCAGTCTTCCCGAGGTGCTGGAGGCCTATTCCCTCACCGGCGAGATGGACTACCACCTCAAGGTCGCCACCCGCAGTCTGTCGGATCTTTCGCGCTTCGTGAACGACGTGTTGCTGCCGCATGAATCGGTCCAGCACGTCAAGACGTCCATCGTCCTGGAAACGCTGAAGACCTTCCGGGGGTATTTCTAGAGTTTAACAGGGAAAGTGGGGATCCGGTCTTCCCGAAAAGACAAACGAAAACAAAGAACGTTGGCACACACGACTTCGATGGCAGGATCAGGCGGGCCGGCAAATCGCAAAAAGCCCGGCGCGCGAGGCAACACCCAGCTTTTCATAGGCCCGTTTGCGGTAGGTCACCACGGTTGCCGGAGAAACGCCCAGTTCCCCGGCGATAACCTCCGCCTTCTTGCCGCCGATGATGCCCAGGCAGACATCGCGCTCGCGGTTGCTTAGCACCGACAGCGGCTCCGGCCAGGGCGGCGGCTCGGCCGCCTCATAATGATTGAGCAACAGCCGCGCCGCCAGCTGGCAAAGATCGTCGTCCTGCCGAGAATGGCGGGCTTCGGCATAATACCAGCTGACGATCAGCCGGTGGCGCGTGCCGGCGGCGAGCGCCGCCGTCTTGCCCGCAAGGCCCGGCTCCTCGAAGAAGAGCCGCCGGTATTCCGCCGTCATATGGCCGGCAATGTCTTCCATGTGCCGCAGGACCACTTCGCCTTCGGCAAGGGCCGCAAGTTCCGGCCCGAGCGGATCCTGCCGGAACCAGTCGTCGAGATAGCGTGTGGCCAGCATCTCGCCGAGATTGAGCTGGCCGAAATGGCAGGAAAGAAGACAGCGCGCCCGCCCCCCGGCAAGCTCGAAGGCCATCAACTGGTCCGCGCGCATCCACTGCACAAGATCAAGGAAACGCGGGGCGAACGCCTCCCGCCCCGTGGCCGCGAGGCAATCCGAGATCAGCCGGTAAGCCGTTGTCATCACTACTCTCCCAAACCGGGCGACGTCCCCTCAAAGAAGGGACATATTTCATACGCCCGCACTGGTAAATTGCCCGCATGGTCTCAGGAGGAGAAACGATGCGACCCACCGGACGACACCAGACTGAATCGCTCTATTTCACCTATCCCCACTTCGAGGCGCCGACCCCGGATCTCAGGGCAGAGCGCGACGATGCCGCCCCCGTCGTCATCGTCGGCGCAGGGCCGGTCGGCATGGTGGCGGCGCTGACCCTTGCCCGTGAAGGCGTGCGCTCGATCCTTGTCGACGCGAAATCGACCTTCAACGACGGCAGCCGCGCCATCTGCATCGCCCGCCAGAGCTTTCATATCCTTCGAAGCCTTGGCGCGGTCGAACCTTTCCTTGAAAAGTCCCTGCCCTGGACCACCGGCCGCAGCTATTATCGCGGCGAGCGGATTCTCGAATTCACCATGCCTGACGGGCCCGGCGAAAAATTTCGCCCGATGTACAATCTACAGCAGCAATATATCGAGCAATATCTTTGGGAAGCGATCGACCGCGACCCGCTGATCGACGTGCGCTGGCAGAGCGAAGTTACCGGCATAGCCGACACGGATGGCGGCGCGACGGTGACGATCCGCGATCCGCATGGCCAATACACACTTCACGCCCAATGGGTGCTTGCCGCCGATGGCGCCCGCAGCGCCATCCGCCGGATGCGGGGCTTGCGGTTGCGCGGCGAGAACTACGAAGGCCGATACGTCATCGCCGACATCAGGATGGCGATCGACTATCCGACCATCCGGCGCGCGCTGTTCGATCCGTCCAGCCGGCCGGGCGGGACGGTGCTGGTCCATCGCCAGCCGGACGATATCTGGCGCATCGACTACCAGCTGCGCGATGGCGAAAACGAGGCCCAGGCTCTTGCCGAAGAAAACGTGCGCGCGTCGGTCTCCGCGGTGCTCGCCGATCTCGGCCACGAGGGTGAATGGGAACTCGAATGGTGGAGCGTCTATTCCGCCAATACGCTGGCGCTCGACGACTATCGTGACGGACGCGTCTTCTTCATCGGCGACAGCGCCCATATCGTGCCGATTTTCGGGGTACGCGGCCTGAACAACGGCTTGGCGGATGCCCAGAACATCGGCTGGAAGCTGGCCTATCTGCTCACCGGCCGCGCCGGCGAAGCAATCCTCGACAGCTATACGCCCGAGCGGCGGGGAGCGACGCTGGACGTCTTCGCCAACGCCACAAAAAGCGCCCGTTTCATGACCCCGCCGACCAAGGGCTGGCGGGTGATGCGCGACGCGGCGCTGGCGCTCGCCAAGCGCCATGCCTTTGCGGGGGAACTGGCGAACCCGCGGCAGATGACGCCCTTCACCTATGCCGGCAGCCCCGGCGTGTTGCCTGACGACCCCGGCTTCGCCACCGGCCCGGTGGTCGGCGCCGCCATGCCGGATTGCCTGATGGCGGAGGGCCATCTCTCCGACCGGCTGGGCGCGCGCTTTACGGTGATCTGCTTCGACGACGCTCTGGCGAATTCGCTCCGCGACCGGGCCGAAGGGCCGGCGGTGATCTGCCTGCCGGCCGATGGCGAGACCGCATGCCTGCTGGGCGCGACCGGAGCCTCCGCCTATCTCGTGCGTCCCGACCTGCACATAGGGGCGCGGTGGCGCACGGCGGGCACAGACGCGATCCTGAATGCCATCGCAACCTTGACCTTCCGGAGCGAGAGCCAATGACCCCGCAGGATATCGAACGCATCTACGAAGCGCTGGCCGAAGGTATCGACCGCGCCGGGGAAAATCAGGCCGAGATCTTTCTTGCCAAGGCCGCGCTGTTGCTGGCGCGGGAAACAGGCGATGTCGACCGCGCGCTCAAATTGATTGCGGATGCAGCCGACTGAATTTTGACCCGAGAGGATTTTCGCTTTTCCTCAAATTGCGAAAACACTCTAACGATTTGTTTTTACGCCTTTCCGGACGGAAAAGCGCTCTAAACGCCCCCCCGCCGCATCAGCTCGTCCAGCGCCTCGCCATAGGAGAGGCCCGTATCGTTGCAGAAACGCTTGAAGCGGTTGATCACATCGACCGGGGCACGGACAAAGGCCTGATCGAACGGCTGGGAGGGCTTGCGAATACGCGCGACACGCTCGACGGGCGCGCGGCTGTGAAAGCCCGCACGCTCGGCGCTCTGCTCGGCGATACTGTCTTCGCGTGGCTGCTTGCCGTCGCCGGACGCCGCGCGTGGTACAAATTCGGACAGATCGAGCTTGTCGCTTTTCCCGCCAAAACCGAAATCTCTGGACATCACGCAGCCCTTTCCCTTGTGACGCCGCGCAGCACTTCCAGCACCTCGCCGGTAAAATGCATGGCGTTTTCTATCGCGGCAGCAACGCCGTTGACCTTCGCAGGATTTAACTCATGCAGGCTGAGGCGCTCCATGAACATGGCGTTGAACGCTTCCCTGCGATGAAGATGGGACTTCAGGATCGGAAGCGCGTTCTTCTGCATCTGCACCGTGATCTCGCGCTCGATGCGCCGGACGAAAGGCGGCGGGTTGGTGCGGTTGAAGGCGAGCGTGAAATTCAGCTTCCGGCCGATATCCTCTTCGCTCTCGCGCACGAGATTGACGGCCCTCGCCGCCTGCTGGGCATCGAGAGCGCTGCCGCAGAGCGGAATAAGGGTCAGGTCGCTGCGGATGATCGCGCGTGATGTCAGCCGGCTTGCGGTGCCCTCCAGATCGACGAACACGAATTGCGCCTGGCTGGCGGTCTCGTTGATCACGTCGCGGATGTTCGCCTCCGTGGCATCGGAGCGAACCTGGATCGGCAGCTTGCTGTTGCCCCCGCGCCAATCGGTAATCGGGCGGTTGGGATCGGCATCGATGATGACGACGGATGCACCTTGCTGACACAGGCATGTGGCAAGCGCCAGCACACTCGTAGACTTGCCCGCACCCCCTTTGGGATTGGCCGCGGAAATAACCGGCATGAGCGAACTCCAACTGATTCTCTCATGCCTTGTAGCAAGCAAACAGGATTGATTTCAACCTGGATCGCATGCAACCACGCAATCATGACATCAAGATAGCACGCATGATTGCAGTCATGATATCATGCTTTACGAAAGCAGGCGAACAGATCGCGGAAGACGGCGGAGGAAGAGTTTCGGCCAAAGGGAACCGCCGCGCCGCGAAAGCTGAAATCAAACATCTCGCTGAATGGGAAGGCCGACGGGCACCATGTCCTCGCCGGCCAGTCCAATTATCCCAACCGGATTGTCCGAGCCCGGCTATCCGAGATTGACCCAGACCGATTTGGTCTGCGTGTATTGCGTCAAGGCTTCGAGGCACTTGTCGCGACCATTGCCGGTCTGTTTGAAGCCGCCCCAGATCGACGTCATGTCGCCATGGTCGAAGCAATTGACCCAGACAACGCCGGCCTCGATATCGCGAGCAAAGAGATGCGCCTTGGAGACATCCCGTGTCCAGATCGAAGCCGCCAGACCGTAGATCGAGTCATTGGCGATCTCGATCGCATCGTCCACGCCATCGACGGGAATGATCGCGGCCACAGGCCCGAAAATTTCCTCGCGGGCGATCTGCATGCTGTTGTTGACGCCGGTGAACAGGGTCGGCTCGACATAGGAACCAGCTGGAGCCCCGCCGAAGGTTCCGCCGCCGAACTTGAGCGAGGCGCCTTCTTTCCGACCGATGTCGATGTAGTTCAGCACGCGCTGCTGATGCGACGCGGTCACGAGCGGTCCGATCGTCGTCGACGGATCGAGCGGATCGCCGAGCACGAAATTCTCCCTGGTGCGCGCGACGAAGCGCTCGACGAAATCGTCATGAATGTTCTTCTGGACGAGGATGCGCGAGCCGGCATTGCAGACCTCACCCTGATTTCCGTAAATGCCGTTGACGGCATAGGTCACGGCGGTATCGAGGTCGTCGTAATCGCCGAGGATGATCTGCGGCGTCTTGCCGCCGCATTCCGTCGATACCCGCTTCATGTTGGACTGGCCGGCATAGATCATCAGGAGCTTGCCGACCTCCGTGGAACCGGTGAAGCCGATCTTGTCGACATCATTGTGCAGGCCGAGCGCCTTGCCGACCTCTTCGCCAAGACCGTGGACGACATTGAGCACGCCGGCCGGGCCGCCTGCTTCGATGAACAGTTCGGCCAGCAGACCCGCCGACAGCGGAGACTGCTCGGCCGGCTTCAGCACGACCGAATTTCCGGTTGCAAGCGCGGGGCCAAGTTTCCAGGCGGCCATCATCAGCGGATAGTTCCACGGCACGATGATCGCGACGACGCCCAGCGGCTGGCGCAGGATGTAGTGCAGCGCGTTGGCCGCCGTATTGGTGACGGCACCCTCGATCTTGTCGATGGTTTCGGCGAAGAACTTGAGGCTGGTGACGGAACCGGGGATATCGATGTTCATCATGTCCATCACCGGCTTGCCCATGTCGAGGCTGTCGAGGATGGCGAATTCTTCCGCATTGGCCTCGACCAGCGCCGAAAATTTCTCCAGGACCGCCATGCGGGCACGCGGGTCCATTTTCGACCAGACGCCGGACTTGAACGTCTTGCGCGCCACCGCAACGGCGCGGTTGACCTCGACCTCGCCGCCACGCGCGACTTCTGCAATCGCCTGCCCCGTCGCCGGATTGATCGTCGGGAAGGTCCGGCCATCGGCGGAAGCGACATAGGCGCCATCGATGAAATGGTTGACGCGATACTTCAGCGATCCGGCCTTGCCGTGCCAGAAATCCCGCGTGTAGGTTTGAGTATCCATGCTGTTCTCCCTTGTGATGGTTATTGCTCGCGATCGCGCAGCAGCGTGACCGATAGGATGATGAGGATGAAGGATGCGGCGACGATCAGCGTGCCCACGGCATTGATCTCGGGCGTGATGCCGCGCCGGAGCGTCGAATAGATGTAGATCGGCAGCGTCACCTCGCGGCCTGTCAGGAAATAGGTGACCGGAATTTCGTCGAACGACAGCGTGAAGCACAGAAGCGCCGAGCCGATGATCGAGCTGCGAATGCCGGGCAGGATGACCCGGCGAAACGTTTCGAAGGGCGTTGCGCCGAGATCGGCGGAGGCCTCGAGCTGACGCCGGTTCAGCTTGGCGAGGCGCGCCATCACCTGAGAAACCACAACGCCGAGCAGCGCCGTCGCATGGCCGATCACCACCGCCGTCAGGCTCTGCGGAATGCCGATCTGCTTGTAGAAATTCAGCATCGCGATACCGGTGACGATACCGGGCAGGCTGAGCGGCAGAAGGATGACATTCTGGAACAGCCGTTTTCCCGGAAAGGCGTAGCGATCGAGCGCCAGCGCCGCCGTGACACCGACAATCACGCTGAGCGCGGTGGCGAAGACGGCAACGATCAGGCTGTTGCCGAGCGCCCGCAGCATCTGCTCGTTTGCGAGGAAGGCCTCGTACCAGCGGAAGGTGAACCCGGCGAGCGGGAAGGACGTGACCTTGCTGTCGTTGAAGGAAAAGACGATCAGGATGACGATCGGAATATAGAGGAAGGCGAGTACGGCAAGGCTCACGCCTACCAATCCCTTCTGCCACCATCTCAAGACGTGCATGGCATCCTCCTCACATCAGGTCGACACGGCCGGCACGATCGAGCCGGCTGGAAAGCTGAAGAAGGATGAGCACAAGCGCCAGAACGAGCGTGGCAAGCGCGGACCCGAGCGGCCAGTTCAAGGCGGCGCCGAACTGTGTCTGCAGGAGGTTCGCCACCATCGTTCCATCCGGCCCGCCGACGAGCACGGGTGCCACGAAATCGCCGAAGGACAGGCAGAAGGTCATGGTCGAGCCGGCAACGACACCACCGAGCGACAGCGGGAAAATCACCTTCCAGAAGGTCATGAACGGACCAACACCCAGATCTTCCGACGCCTCGATCAGCCGGCGCGGCACGTTGTCCAGCACCGCGAAGAGCGGCATCACCATGAACGGTACGAAGATGTAGACGAGCGTGATGACCATGGCGGTCTGGTTGTAGAGAAAGATATCGAGCGGTGCGCTGACGATGCCGGTCGAGACGAGAAGCGAATTGAGGGCGCCATCCGTGCCGAGGATGATCTTCCAAGTATAGGCCCGCAGCAGGTAAGACACCCAGAGCGGCACGATCACCGACATGTAAAGCAGGTTGCGCAGCTTCTGCGAGGTGACCGTGAAGACAAGGAAATAGGCAAGAGGATACCCCAGAACCAGCGCACCCACCGTCACCATCGCGGCGATCTTCAACGTTCGCAGGATGACGGTCGTGTACTGGGGTTCGCTGAAAAGCTGGGCGTAGTTTCCGAACTGGAAATCCGGATAGAAAAGCGGAAACTGGCGGGTCCAGAAGCTGACGGAGATCATGATCGCATAGGGCACGACCATCAGCAGCAACACCCAGAACAGCGGCATCGAAAAGAGCGCGGCAAAACCGGGAAACGTCCTGCGGCTGAGGAAAATCATCGGGTGTCTCCCTCCGCGAAGGCAAAGACGTCAACGGGATCGACATGCAGCGCGAGGCTCGCGCCGGGCGCGATGGCGTCGGTCACCGGGACGGCGACGCGGGAAAGCTCGGTGAAGACCGGCCGTTCGATGCCATCTACGGTCAGTTCCATCCGCAGACGATCGCCATGGAAAAGGCTTTCCAAGATCGTGCAGTTCAGGGTGTTTGCGCCCTCGAAGGCAGCCGTCTGGAAACGTTCCGGACGTATACCGAGCTTGACGGGACGACCCGAGACAACCCCGGCGACAAACGGACGGCGACTGCGCAGAAGGCTGCCGTTGCCGAGCTGGAACACCGCGAGATCGCCCTCCCGGCCGGCATAAACAGCATCGAACAAGTTCGTCGCTCCGATGAAGTCCGCCACATAGGGCGTGGCGGGATGATCGTAGAGCTCGGTCGGCGTGCCGATCTGCGCGATCCTGCCCTGGTTCATGACCACGATCCTGTCGGAAAGACCCAGTGCCTCGGTCTGGTCGTGGGTCACCATCAGAAAGGTGATGCCGAGTTCGCGATGCAGCCGCTTCAGCTCGACCTGCATGCCTTCGCGCAACTTCACATCGAGCGCCGAAAGCGGCTCATCGAGCAGCAGCACACGCGGGCGGCGGACGACGGCGCGGGCCATGGCGACGCGTTGGCGCTGCCCGCCCGACAAGGCGCCCGGCCGCCGGTCGGCCATGCCTTCGAGACCAACCAGTGAGAGGGCTTCCTCCACGCGTTTCTTGCGCTCGCTGGCCGGAACGTTGTTGGATTTCACCGAAAGGCCGTAGGCGATATTTTCGGCGACACTCATATGGGGAAAGAGCGCATAATCCTGAAACACGGTGTTGACCGGACGCCGGTAGGGCGGGGCCTGCGTGACGTCTTGACCCGCGATCTCGACGCGGCCGGTGCTGGCGTGTTCGAAGCCGCCGATCAATCTCAGCGTCGTCGTCTTCCCGCAACCGGAGGTCCCGAGAAGCGTGAAGAACTCACCCTCGCCGATCGTAAGGTAGATGGAGTGAAGCGCGGTGAAGATTCAATAGTTCTTCGTAACGCCGGAAAGCGCCACAATCGGATTGGATGCCATACGTTCCCCACGTATTTCTGGTTATTGCGTGGTCTTCCTGGTGACGAAGGAAGCGCCCCGCAAACGGGGGCGCCTCGCAAGGGTCACGGCGCGGCTTTGACGGCGTTCCAGGTCTCGAGATACTTGTCGAGACGCTTCGGCTGTTCCCACATGACAAGGCTCTTGACGAACTCGATATTGCCAACCTTGCGATCCGCCTTGAGTTCATCGCCCATGCAGCCGGAAACGGCCTTGGGATTGACGGGGAAATAGCCGGTGGCTTCAGCCAGACCGCACTGCCCGTCCGCCGATTGCATGAAGGACATGAACTTGTAGGCGCAGTCCTCGTTCGGGGTGTCCTTCACCAGCATCATCGAGTCCATCCAGCCTTCCGCCTTTTCCTTCGGCGTGAATTCGGCAACCTCGAAGCCCTTCTTCAGACCGTTGACGTCCTTGCTGGTCAGCCCGGTCCAGGCGTTGGAAACGAAGACTTCCTGATTGGCCATCAGTTCCGTCAATTCACCGGCCGAGGCCCAGTATTTGCGGATCAGCGGCTTCTGCTCGATCAGCTTGGCCTTGACGGCCTCAAGCTGCTCGTCGCTCAGGTCGAAGACATTGTCATAGCCGAGGTAACGGGCAGTCCAGTACAGCGCCGACTTGTCGTCCCACAGCGAGATCTTGCCCTTGTTGGCCGGATCGAACAGCACGGCGATGGAATCCGGCACGGCCGGGAATTTGTCGGTGCGATAGATCAGCGAGACCGAGCCCCAGATCAGCGGCGCAGCCCAGGTCGCGCCCTCGGCCTCCACGTCCGCGTGTTTGGAAAACTCGGGGTAGATGCCATCGAAGCCTTCGACCTTCGTTGTGTCGATCGGCTGCACGAAACCGGCGAGCCGCATCATCGGCACCGTGTCGAGCGACGGCGTGATGACGTCGTAGACACCGCCGCCCGCCGCGAGCTTGGCGGCGAAGTCGTCGTTGGAGCCGACATAGGATGCCGTCACCTTGCATCCCGAAGCTTCCTCAAACTTCGGAATGAAAGTATCGGCCGCGTAACCCTCCCAGGTCAGCACGTTGAGTTCGCCGGCGGAGGCCGCCATGGTTTGCGGCAGTACGGCAATCGTCGCCAGGGCGCCGATCGCAAGTCTCTTCAATCGTGTCATGTTTCAGTTCCCTTCTCTCTTTGTTGATCATCGTTTCCGTTTCGTCTTTCGTACGAGCGTGGCGATATCGATGCCGAGCGCCTTGGCGGCGCTGCGTTTGCTTCCATTTTCTGCGATGGATTTTTCCAGGACCCAGGTCTCGAACTCCTGAACCAAATCCCTGAAACTTGCGGATGGAGCCGGTTCGCCAGCCACGGAGTTCGCGGGTGGCTGTACCGGTGCGCGCGGCGCCGCCGGCGTCACGAAATGCTCGACCAAGGCCATGTCATCGGCGCTTGCGGCGGCATGTTCGAGGATGTTGTAAAGCTCTCGAATATTGCCCGGATAATCATGGGCGAGCAGTTGTTGCCAGAAGGCATCCGATAGCTGCAGGACAGGCTTGCGCCCCAGATTGATGCGCTGGAGCTGCCGCTCGGCGACGGCGCGGATGAAATCGGACTGGCCGCGCAGCGGCGGCAGTTCCAGGGGAACGACGGCGATCCGATAATAGAGATCGTCACGGAAACGCCCATCCGCCACCATCTCCTGCAGGTTACGGTTGGTGGAGGCGATCAACCGGATGCCGACCTGTCGCCGCTGTCCCGAACCGAGCCGGCTGAAGATCTGGGTTTCCAGAAAGGCGACAAGCTTCATCTGCGATGTGGCGGACAGGTCCGTTACCTGATCCAGAAACAGGATGCCACCATCGGCGGCTTCGGCGTATCCGAGTTTCCCCCGGGTGGACGTATCGAGCACGGAGCCCGGCTCGATACCGAACATCTCGGCGTCAAACTGCGCATCCGTCAGCATGCCGCAATTGACATGGACGAAGGGTGGCGCCCCCGTATCGCCAGCCCTGCCGATCCGCCGGGCAAACTCGGTCTTGCCGACGCCGCTTTCGCCCATCAGCAACACCGCACTGCCGCGCTCGAGCGCTGTCGTCCCGAGCCTGACGAGCGCCTGCATCGACGGCGGCTGGACAAAAGCGGGATTGGTAGCGGCGATACCTTCCGCCTGGAACCTGAACTTCTCCGACGTCTCGACGGAGCGCGCCTGCCGGCCGGGTTCCCGCATGATCAGCAAGGCACCATAAGCGCCACCATCCGCGGTCCTGAGAATGCTCAGGCTGGCGACGACATTGCGCTGCGAGTTCAAAACCCCCGACAATTCGACGCGCTTCAGCTGCTGCAACGCAGCTGCAAGTTTCTGCAGGACCGGGCCACCGGTTCTTGCCTGCTTGCCGAGATCAGAGCCGACCAGATCGCCCTTGGCGACATTGAGCAGAAGTTCGAGCTTGCCGTTGACCAGCTTGATCGTACCGTCCGTCTCCAGCAGAGCCGCCCCATCCGGCAATGCCTCAAGGAAGCTGACGAATTGTGGATCGTCGATAAAACCGGGCCGCAGCCGGCGGTGGGCCAGCGGCATGATGTCGTTGCCGTAAAACTTCATGGCATCGCCTCCGTCGTCAGAACGCGGGGTCTGCGCCGGGTCTTGCGCCGGGCCGTCAGCACGTATCGGCTGAGTTCACCTTCGATCCGCGCCGCGCGAAAACGCCATGTCTCGCGGCTGCCATCCGCCGCGATCATGGTGAGATCGCATTCGTTGTCCTCCTCGTCGCCTTCGGATGCGGCCTGCCTCAACTTCACCAGCGCATTGCGGCCCTCGACAAAATGCTGAACCGGCTGGCCCAGTATCTGATCGGCCGCCCGCCCCCAGGCCGTTTCCGCCGCCGGATTTGCCGCCAACAGAAGCCCGTCCTCCGAGATCACCAGGATCGGGTCGGGCGCGGCGCTCAGGATGTCGAGCATCGCGGTCGCCCGGTCGAAAAGCTGCTGTTCACGCTGCCTGTGCGGACCGATATCGCGGGTCGTGCCCCAGAGGCGGACAAGAAAACCATCCTTGATGGCAGCCCTGAAATCGTTCTCGACCAGCATTTCGCTGCCGTCATGCCGCTGGTCGACGGCAGCAGCGTGGTCCAGCCGGTAGTTGGAACGAACGAGGTCTCTCGCCATGGCACGGTTGACTTCCGTGTCGGGAAAATAGCGCGCGACGGGCTGGGTGTTGAAATCCAGCCCGGAGGGAACGTTGTAGAGCCGGGCCATCGCCTCGTTGCAGGCACGCCAGCGCGACCGGTTGGCAAAAATCCGGTCGACGATCTCTTCCTCCGCAAGCGAGATATCGACAGGCTCCAGAAACTCGATGCACCAGCAGGCTTCCGTCGCCGCCCCGATCATCTGCGACAGGATCTCGACACGTTCTACCAGCTCGGACCCGATACCGAGCGCGGCCGGTGACAGCACCTGCTTCACCACGGCCAGACCGCGCACGCCATCCTGATAGGCGCTTGCGATCATGGGAATTTCACCATAGGCGGCCGATGTCATCCAGACGGGGAAGCTCGGCTCGGGCGAACGGGGTTCGCGCAGCAGCGATCTGATCAGCTGCGCCGAGTTGCTGCCGTAAATCCGCTCCAGCGCCTGTCCGGCAATCTGGTGGGCATCGATACCGAGTTCGCGAGCCTCGCGATCATTGATCGCGGAGACGCGCCCTTCCGGATCGATCCAGTCCACCAGGAATTCTCCCGGAGCCGCAGCTTCTGGCCGTGCATTGCTCATTCGTGGTTCCATTCATGCGATGTGGTTTGGCTCAAGCCCATCTCTCCCTGCATGACTGCTGACGAAAGTGCAGCGATCCAGCCACAGGGCGCACCAAATGCAAGCGGGCAAAGCAGGATAGCGCGAAATTTCCGGGAGAAATGGGAGTAAATTCGCAATTTCGCATCAAGTCGCTGCAGAATTGCGCATCTGTGATGAGATACAGCCGCAAAATGTGACGCATACGTATCCTTGGCCCAAAGGCCGATCGTGAAAGACCGCCCAGATAACAGTCTCCGCGATCTCCTCCCATACCAACTCGCCGATGGCCCGGCAGACCGCGACGGCAAGATCCAGGGCCGAACAATACTACGCGCCTCCCATTTAATATTAGCGTTTATTTATTTAGACATAACGATATTCAAAGTTGCACGAATGCAACGGGCGCACAGATCTTGATCTGCACAGCAAACATCTGGGCAAAAACAAGGCGGACCGATGGCGCCTCCTTCGAAAACAATTTAAGGCTGCATCGGTGATTTGCCTGCCGCAAGCGCAAGCCGGGCAAAAGCATCATAGGGCTATAGAGTGCGCCGAAGCCCGGATCGTTTCCGGGGCTCGTCTCATCGCGGCGCTTCCAGGGGGAGGCGCAGGGGGAATTATGATACTGCCTCTTCTCATTCCTGTCGCGGCTCTTGCCGGATGCCTGCTGGTCCGACGCGGCTTTGCCTCGCCTCCTGGCGTATGGCGCAAAAAGCCAAGGGCATCGCTCTTTTTCGCCCCCCTTGTCGCGCTCGTGGGAATGGCAGGATTTGCACAGCCGGCACTGGCGATTTCCGCCGCGTGCAGTTCGATCAATGCGGGGGTTCTCGGGTTTACCGAGGCCATCGGGCCGGCGACATTGTCAGGAACATACCGGGTCTCGCCCGACGGCAAAACCTGGAGCAACAACGGCAGCGACAACACCCAGACATTCACTCCGGGCGAGGTCATCACCTACACCGTCAGTTCCGTCAGCTCGCCATCTCCGAATATCCATATCCTGCGCTACGATCAGGACAGCTATCTCCAATCCGGCTCCGTCCGCAACATGCAGGGCAGCGGCAGCGGCACGATCACGATCGGAGCAGCGACGGACTACATCAATATTGCAACGACGGACTATGAGATCGATGCCATTGGCGAGGCTTCGCCGATTTCAGACCCGGCAAAACAGGGCACATCGGCGGTCATCACGATTTCCTGCGCGGCAGCGCCAACACCGCCGGTCATCTCCGCGATCACGCCCACCTCCGGCGGAACGGCCGGCGGCCAGATGGTCACGATCACCGGCACAAATTTCGACCCGACGGCGGCGCAAAACACCGTCAAGTTCGGCGCGAGCAACGCCACGGTAACAGCGGCAACCGCCACGCAGCTGACGGTAACGACACCACCCGGAAGCGTCGGCGCGGTTGACGTTTCGATCGAGACCGCAGACGGAACATTTAGCCTTACAAGCGGATATATCTACGTAGCCCCTCCGGTCGCCGGCACCGCCTTTGTCACGGTTGCAAGCAAGTCCTCGAACAACCCAATCCCACTGAGCTTCAGCAGCGGCGATCCAAGCTCTGTCGCCATCGCAACCCAGGCCAGCCACGGCACGGCTGTCGCCTCGGGAACATCCATCACCTATACACCGACCACCAGCTACGCCGGCCCGGATTCCTTCACCTATACGGCCACCAACGCCGCCGGCACATCCGCTCCCGCCACCATCGGTATCACGGTTTCAAATCCGACCTTGACGCTTTCACCAGCCGCCGGCGCATTGCCTGGCGCAACCGTCGCATCCGCTTACAGTCAGACGATGACCGCTTCGGGCGGCACCGCTCCCTATATCTATAGCGTCAGCACCGGCAGCCTTCCCGCCGGCCTCAGCCTGAACAGCAACGGCACGATCTCCGGCACCCCGACAGCGGGCGGAACGTTCAACTTCACGGTGACCGCCACAGACAGCTCCACAGGAACCGGCCCCTTTACAAAATCGCAGAGCTACTCGCTGACGGTCGCAACACCGACCATCGCGATTTCCCCGGTATTCTTGCCGAACGCCACATACGGAGCAAGCTACAGCCAGACTGTCACTGCCTCCGGTGGCACGGGCGCATACACCTACGCCGTCACCGCCGGCTCGCTTCCCCCGGGCCTCTCCCTGAGCAGTTCAGGCGTCCTTTCCGGCACGCCGACGGGGGCCGGAATGTCCAACTTCACCATCACGGTCACAGACAGTTCCACCGGAACAGGACCCTATACAACCTCAATCGCCTATTCGCTGACGACCATCAACACACCACCCGTCGCCGGCGCAAGCGCCGTCACCGTGGCGATGAACTCGGTGAACAATCCGCTTGCGCTAAATCTCACCGGCGGCGTTGCCACGGCCGTAACGATTGGTACGGCGACCAGCCACGGTACGCTGGTAGTCTCCGGCGCATCCGTCACCTATACGCCGGTAACCGGCTATGCCGGACCTGATTCATTTACCTACACCGCCGTCAATTCCGCCGGAACGTCCGCGCCTGCGACGGTTACGCTCAACGTTTCCCCCCCGTTCCTGACGCTTTTACCGGCCGCCGGACCATTGACCAATGCGACTGTCGCCTCACCCTACAGCCTGACCCTGACCGCGTCCGGCGGCACAGGCCCGTATATCTACACGATCACTGCCGGCTCGCTTCCGGCAGGCCTTAGCCTGAACGCCGCAACCGGCGTCCTTTCCGGCACACCAACAGCGGGCGGCACATTCAATTTCACCGCCACCAGCATGGACAGCTCGACCGGAACCGGCCCCTTCACGATGTCACGGGCCTATTCGTTGACGGTTGGAATACCTGTCATCACGATTTCGCCGACATCTCTGCCGGATGCCACGCTCGCAGCCGCCTACAGTCAGACGATCACCGCTTCCGGAGGCACGAGCGCATACACTTACGCCGTCACCGCCGGTTCGCTTCCCTCGGGTCTCACCCTAAGCTCCGCCGGCGTCATTTCCGGCACGCCGACGGCGACCGGGACGTTCAACGCCACCATCACCGCCACGGACAGTTCAACCGGAGTAGGCCCCTTTACGGGCTCCCGGGGCTACACCCTGACCGTCAACGACACGCCCCCGGTCGCGAACGACGGTTCCGCAACCGTCGCAAGCGGTTCTGCAAACAATACCTTGACACTGAACATCACCGGCGGCACTCCATCCACCTTGAGCATCGCGAGTGGGCCGAGCCACGGCTCGCTCAGCGTGTTCAGCACGACTTCAGTCTCCTATACGCCAGATGCAGGCTATGCCGGCACGGACACCTTCACCTATACGGTGGACAACAACGCCGGTACATCCAGCCTCGCAACCTTCACGATCACGGTCTCTCCGCCAACCGTAACCCTGTCGCCGGCATCAGGCGCGCTGCCCGGCGCAAGCATCGCGTCTGCATACAGCCAGCCCCTGGCGGCTTCCGGCGGCACAGGCCCCTATACCTACACTGTCACGGCCGGGGCGCTGCCTGCGGGTCTCGTCTTGAGTAGCGGGGGCGCAATTTCCGGCACGCCGACGGCGGGTGGGACGTTCAACTTCACCGTCACCGCGACCGACAGCTCGACCGGCACCGGCCCCTTTGCAACATCCCAGGCCTATTCGCTAATCGTCGCGCCACCGACGATCGCGGTTTCTCCGTCGGCCCTGCCGGGCTCCACGGTCGCAACCGCCTATAGCGAGGCGATAACGGCATCCGGCGGCACCGGGCCTTACACCTACGCGATCAGCGCCGGCGCCCTTCCCTCAGGTATCACCCTGAGTTCCACCGGCGTCGTTTCCGGCACCCCGACGGCGGA
Source organism: Pararhizobium sp. (assembly GCA_031556925.1). Classification (GTDB taxonomy): domain Bacteria; phylum Pseudomonadota; class Alphaproteobacteria; order Rhizobiales; family Rhizobiaceae; genus Pararhizobium. The sequence continues at coordinate 5,213 of JAVBSF010000041.1, read as the reverse complement.
TGGAACATTCAACTTCACCATCGTCGCGACCGACAACTCCAGCGGAGCTGGTCCCTATACCGGCTCCCAGGCCTACTCGCTGACCATCAACAACGCAGCGCCTGTCGCTGGCGCCGTTTCCGCCTCGGTCGCCGCCAATTCCGCGAACAATCCCGTCACGCTGGCCATCAGCGGCGGCAGCGCGACCACGGTCTCGATCGGCACGCCGCCCAGCCACGGCACGGCGGCGGTCTCCGGCCTGTCGATCACCTATACGCCCACTGCAGGTTATGCTGGCCCCGATACGTTCACCTACACGGCAGGCAATGGTATCGGGACATCCGCACCGGCAGCCGTCGCGATCACCGTCTCGGCGCCCACGGTGACGCTTGCGCCGGGCAGCGGTGCGCTGGCCGATGCCAGCCTTGGCACGGCCTACAGCCAGACGCTGTCCGCCTCTGGGGGCACCGCGCCCTATAGCTACGCGGTCAGCGCCGGTTCGCTTCCCGCAGGACTGAACCTTGCGAGCAACGGCATCCTTTCCGGCACTCCCACGGCAACAGGCACCTACACCTTCACGGTGAGGGCGACGGACAGTTCGACGGGCACCGGTCCGTTCACGGCGATGCAAAGCTATACACTGGCCGTTGGCGAACTGCCGCCGGTCACCCATGCCGTCACGGCCACAGTGGCCGCCAACGCTTCCGCTACCGTCATTCCGCTTAACATTACCGGCGGCGCGGCGGCTTCCGTCGCGATCGCATCGACTCCGGCCCACGGCACCGCGACTGTATCGGGATTGAGCATCACCTATACGCCGGCGGCCGGCTATTCCGGCTCCGACAGCTTCACCTATACCGCGACCAATGCAGGCGGGACGTCGTCTGCCGCAACCGCGACAATCACGGTCACGGCGCCAACCCTGGCTTTCTCGCCTTCCGCCGGGGCATTGACGGATGGGGCTCACGGCGTTGCCTATAGCCAGAGCTTCTCGGCTTCAGGCGGCGCAGCGCCCTACAGCTACGCCATCGGCAGCGGCTCTCTCCCCACCGGCCTTGCCCTCGACGCGGCGACCGGCAGGATCAGCGGCACACCGACGGCGGCCGGGACGTTCAACTTCACCGTTGCCGCCACGGACGCCCATGGCGCGACTGGAAGCGCAGGCTACTCGATTGTCATCTCGGCACCGGCGACGACCTTCGTGTTCTCGCCCGCAGGCGGCAGCCTGAGCGAAGCGATGGCGGGCGAGGCCTACCGGCAGCAGATCACGGCCGATGGCGGCACGGGTTCGCTTCTTTACCGGGTTACCGGGGGAGCCTTGCCGGCCGGAATGGTGCTCAACATTTCCACGGGTGAACTGACAGGCCCGTCGGATGAGGGCAGCGCCGGCGCCTACAGCTTCACCGTCACGGTTGAAGACAGCACCGGCGCAACCGGATCGGCGAGTTTCAACCTGACGGTCGTTCCGCGCACCGTAACGGTTGCCAACAAGGTCGTCGATGTTCCCGCCGGATCGACGCCGCCCGACGTCTACCTCAACGGCGACGCCACGGGCGGGCCTTTCACCTCGGCAGACCTGATATCCGTGGAGCCGCCCGAAGCCGGCACGGCGAAGATCATTCGCGGCAAGGTGGCCCAGGCCGGCCCTGTCGTCGAACCGATCGGCTGGTATCTTCAGTTCTCGCCAAACCCGGCCTTTTCGGGCACGGCGACGGTGGGCTACCGGCTGACCAGCAGCCTCGGCACCTCCAATACCGGAACTGTCACCTATCGCCTCGCCTTTGATGCGGATGAAGTGGCCGACGATATCGATACGCTCGTACATCACTTCATCGACACCCGTCAGAATCTGATCGCCTCCGGAATCTACGTTCCCGGCCTCAGGGAACGTCGCAAGATGGGTCAGGGTCAGGATCCGGTCACCGCGCGCATGATCCCGACGGAAGAGGGCATGACCGCCAGCTTCTCCACAAGCCTGGCGCAGATGGAAGCCGCCGACAGCGGTCCCGAGGACTTCCAGGAAGCGGCCTTTTCGCCCTTCAACATATGGCTCGACGGCACGTTCCTGGCTCACAATCGCGATGACAACGGCGGCAAGTGGGGCAGTTTCGCGATGCTCAATCTGGGCGCGGACTACCTCTTGTCCGAGCGGGCCCTGGTCGGTCTTTCCTTCCACTACGACCGGATGACCGACCCGAGCGACGAAGATGCCGAATTGACCGGTAACGGCTGGCTTGCAGGCCCCTATGCATCGTTCGAACTCGGCAAGGACGTGTTCTGGGATACCAGCCTGCTCTATGGCGGCTCGGCCAACGATATCGATACGAACCTCTGGGATGGCAATTTCGACACCACCCGCTGGATGATCGATACGGCGCTCAAGGGCCAATGGCGTCTGGATGACACCACGACGTTCACGCCCAAACTGCGGGTGGTCTACTTCTCGGAAGAGGTTGACGATTACACCGTCCGGAACGGCGGCGGCGACGAAATCGAGATCGAGGGCTTCGATGAGGAGCAGTTCCGCGTGAGCCTTGGAGCCGAGATCGCCCGTTCCTTCACGCTCGACAGCGGATCGACGCTGACACCGAAGCTTGGCGTAACGGCGGGCTTTGCGGGCATGGATGGCTCCGGAGCCTACGGCTCGCTGACGGCAGGACTGGCGCTGGAAACCGCGGATTTCTGGATGCTGGAAGCCAGCCTGCTCCTCGACATCGAAGGAGACGGAGAAAAGGCCGCGGGCGGAAAGGTGAGAGCTGGCAAGCAGTTCTGACAACCAGCCCACCCATCGCCCTTCATGACCGGGGCGGCAGGCAGCGAAAACGGCGAGCTGGGGTTCTTCTGATTCGGACAGAAGAACCCCAGCTTTTTTGTTTTCGCATTTTGGAAAAGCCGGTTTCTACTTTTCCCTGACGAACTCCAGACCCACAGGTTTCCGGATTGTCCTTGCCGGGCTCTCCCGGCGAAGCATTGCACATGAGAGCGGCTTTTCATGGCATATATAGACAGCATACTGATAATATGTATACTGCCAATATTGAACGCGAGCCATTTGCCCTGCTTTCGCAGGAAGTTCGAAAGCTTTTCGAGGCGCGCGTTTCCGTGAAAAGATGGAGGACACGGTATCATGCAATTTCATCTCAATGGATTTCGCGCTGGTGATCCTGCCTTTCTCGAGCCGCTCGAAACCGGCACCGCCAGCTCATCGTCCATGCCGGAAGAGGTCGATGTGCTGATTGTCGGCAGCGGGCCGGCCGGATTGACGCTCGCCGCGCAGCTGGCCGCTTTCCCCAACATCACCACACGCATTGTCGAACAGAAGAGCGGCCCGCTTCTGTTGGGGCAGGCCGATGGCATCGCCTGCCGGACGATGGAAATGTTCAACGCCTTCGGTTTTGTCGATCGGGTGATGAACGAAGCCTATTGGGTCAATGAAACGACATTCTGGAAGCCGGCCGAGGGCAAAAGAAATAACATCGCCCGTGGCGGTAGGATCAGGGATACGGAGGAAGGCCTCTCCGAATTCCCGCATGTGATCCTCAATCAAGCACGGGTGCATGATTTCTACCTGGATGTGATGCGCAATTCGCGCGCCCGCTTGCAGCCGGATTATTCCCGCCGCCTGCTCGGTCTGGAGATCGATCGGTCCATCGACAGCAATGAGGGCCATCCGGTTGTTGCGACGTTCGAACGGACGGACCCGGACCATGCCGGCCGGACCGAGACCGTCAGGGCGCGCTATGTCGTCGGCTGCGACGGCGCACGCAGCATGGTGCGCAAGTCGCTCGGCCTCACGCTCGACGGCGATTCCGCCAATCAGGCCTGGGGTGTGATGGACGTGCTGGCAACGACTGATTTCCCCGATATCCGCCTGAAAACCGCGATCCATTCCGCCGAGGAAGGCAGCATCCTCATCATCCCGCGCGAAGGCGGCTATCTGGTCCGTCTCTACATCGAACTGGACAAGCTGCGGGAGGACGAGCGCGTTGCGAACCGCAACATCACGTCCGACCAGCTGGTCGCCGCCGCCCAGCGCATTCTTCATCCCTATACGCTGGATGTGAAGGAAATCGCCTGGTGGTCCGTCTATGAGATCGGCCAGCGGCTATGCGGCCGGTTCGACGATGTGCCCGCAGAGCTTTCAGATGTGCGCAATCCCCGTGTGTTCATCGCCGGAGACGCCTGTCATACGCACAGTCCCAAAGCCGGACAGGGCATGAATGTTTCCATGCAGGATGCCTTCAATCTGGGCTGGAAACTCGCCGCCGTCCTCGAAGGCCGGTCGTCGCCGGAGCTTCTTCGCACTTACTCGAGCGAACGGCAGGCAATCGCCAAGGAACTGATCGATTTCGATCGCGCCTTCGCAAAGATGTTCAGCGCGCGCCCCAAACAATCGGCCGATGATAATGGTGAAGGCGTCGATCCGGAGGAATTCCAGAACTATTTCGTCAAACAGGGCCGCTTTACCGCGGGAACGGCGACACAGTATCGGCCATCGGTGATTTCGGCTCAGCCGGCCTATCAGCATCTGGCGCAGGGTTTCACCATCGGCATGCGGTTTCATTCCGCGCCCGTCATCCGGCTGGCAGATGCCAAGCCCCTGCATATCGGTCATGAGTTCAAGGCCGATGGCCGGTGGCGTATCCTGGCTTTCTGTGGCGCCGAGGATCCGCTGGCTGCGGATTCAGGCATCAGAAGGCTCTGCGCCTTTGTGGCAGAATCGCCCGCATCGCCCATCGCGCGCTATACCGCGCCGGATGCGGATATCGATTCCACAATCGATTTCAGGGCGGTTTTCCAGCAGGGCCATCAGTCGCTGGATATCGAGGCCATGCCTGACTTCCTCATTCCGCAGAAGGGGCGCTACGGCCTGCGGGACTATGAAAAGATGTACTGCGCCGATCCGCAGAACGGCAACGATATCTTCGATCTGCGCGCAATAGATCGCAAGCGGGGATGTATGCTCGTCATCCGGCCGGACCAGTATGTCGCACACGTCCTGCCAATCGATGCACATGCCGACCTCGCCGCCTTCTTCGACGGCTTCATGGTACGGCGGGACTGAATGCCGGCGCGCCGCAAGGCCGGCACCTTTCGCAAGGAAAGGAAAAAGCTTAAAAGCGCTGATATGAAAACGCTTTACACCATGCCGGGCCATCTCATTCGCCGTGCTCACCAGATCAGCACGGCGATCTTCGCCCAGGAGTGCGCGGCTTTCGACCTAACCTCGATCC
>JAVBSF010000506.1:0-14032 GCA_031556925.1 Pararhizobium sp. | reverse complement strand
AAGCGGCAAACCGCAAGCGCCCGGCCGTCTCAACGACCTGCGCCACATCATCTACAAATCCGCCGATGCCCCGTGGCGCCGTGCGCGCCGCAATCTCGGCCTGATGATGCGCGAAGGCTTGCTGAAGGAAAACATCGACGGCGAGGCGCTGATCTGGGCGCACAACCGCCTGCTCGGCCGCCCCGAACAGCGCCGCATCCTGATGATGATCTCGGACGGTGCCCCGGTGGACGACTCGACACTGTCGGTAAACCCCGGCAACTATCTGGAACGGCACCTGCGCGCCGTCATCGAGCAGATCGAGACCCGCTCGCCGGTCGAACTTTTGGCCATCGGCATCGGCCATGACGTCACGCGCTACTACCGCCGCGCCGTGACCATCGTCGATGCGGACGAACTGGCCGGCGCGATGACCGAGCAGCTCGCTTCGCTCTTCGACGACGAAAGCACGCGGCGCCGCTCCGCCGGCGCGATGCGCCGCGGGGCTTGATTGGGCTTCTCTTCTCCCCAGCGGGGAGAAGGTGGCCCGAAGGGCCGGATGAGGGGGAGCCACGGGCTCAAGAGTCTGCCGCACCACCCCCTCATCGCCTCGCATGCGCTCGGCACTTCTCCCCGCTGGGGAGAAGAGGACAAACTGCCTTTACGACTGAAGCGATTTTAAAAAGCCGTTCCGGAAGGACTTTCATTTGACAGCGATTGCCCTTTTCGCCACGCTGCTGATGTCGGTGACTGCCCAAGCCCAGTCGCTTCCGCCGCAGGAAGTCATTCCGGTCAAGACCCGGCAGATCGAGAATTTCAAGATCGGTTCCGACCAGAAGGTTTTCGGCAAGCTGGAATTCATCGGCGGCATCGAGATGTCGTCGTCCAATGCGCTGCTGGGCGCCGTCTCCTCCATCCGCTTTCGCCCGGATGGCCGCTCCTTCGTCGCGGTCATGGATACCGGCCATTGGCTGGAAGGTCGCATCGAACGCGATGCGAAGGGCAGGCTTTCGGGCGTCAGCGATCTTGTCGGCACGTCGATGATGGATAGCAAGGGGCGGTCCGAGCAGGTCAAGACCCGCATGGATGCCGAAGGGCTGGCGTTTCGTGATGGCGAAGTGCTGGTGAGCTATGAAGGCTTCCACCGCGTCGATGCCTATCCCGATCCCGGCTTCGCTCAATCCCGGCCGCTGCGCAGCATCCCCTTCCTGATCCCGAAAAGCGGGCTGAAGGACAATCGTTCCTTCGAAACGCTGACTGTTTCCCCGAAATCAAGTCCGCTTGCCGGCGCACCTGTGCTGATTGCAGAGGCGAGCTTCGACAAGAACAACCATCTCTATGCCGCCGTGCTCGATGGCCCGCTGAAGGGTCTGTTTGGCGTCAAGGACAAGGATCCCTATGCCGTGACGGATGGGGCGTTTCTGCCGAATGGCGATCTTCTGATTCTGGAGCGCCGTTTTGGTTTCGCTCAGGGTATCGGCATGGAAATCCGCCGCATCTCCGGCGACAGCATCAAGCCCGGCGCGGTCGTGGATGGCGAGGTGCTTCTGGAGGCGGATATGGGCTACCAGATCGACAATATGGAAGGCATGGATGTCGTCGTCATGCCCGACGGCAATATCCGCGTCATCATCGTCTCAGACGACAACCACTCGATTCTGGAGCGAAACCTGATGCTGGAGTTTCGGCTGCGGCAGTAGCGGTTTTGCTCCCTCTTCGCCCCAGCGGGGTGAAGGTGGCCCGTCGGGCCGGTTGCGGGGGCGGCTGGTTCGGAATGTGTGGCAAAGACCCCCTCATCTGTCCTTCGGACATCTTCTCCCCGCGGGGGAGAAGAGAGGAGTGAGCCAATGAAAAAGGGCGCCACCGGCGCCCTTCATCATTTCCGCCCTTCAGGCCGAGGCCTTCAGCCCCGGCATCGGCTTGATCACGCTCATCAGCGCGCCATAGGGCAGGAGCATCACCAGGCCGACGAGAATCTTGACGCTCAAGTCGCCCAGCGCCCAGGAAATCCAGCGCGGCGCTTCCGCCGACATGAGGCCGAGGATCGGCGCATTCTCCAGTGCGAAGCCATCATTCGGCCCGAAGAACACGAAGAACGGCGCAAAGGCGAAGGAGAAGAAGATCACTGTGTCGAGGAACGAGCCGATCAGAGAGCCGATCAGCGGCGCGCGCCACCAGCTCTGCCGGCGCAGGCGGTTGAACACGGAGATATCCAGGAACTGGCCGAGCAGGAAGGCGGAGCCCGAGGCAATCGCGATACGCGGCGTGGCCAGGAAGATCGAGAAGCCGATCGCCACGACAAAACCGGCGACAACGACGCGGCGTGCGATGGCCGGGCCGAACTGACGGTTCGTAAGGTCGGTGACGAGGAAGGCGACGGGGTAGCTGAAGGCACCCCAGGTCAGGAGATCGCCGAGCTGCATGCCGGCGATGCTGCCGGGAAGCGGATACTGGACGAGGATATTGGAGGCGATGACCACGAGGGTCATCATCGCGACATAAAGTGCAAACGTGCGTGCTTGAAGCATTTTTTTATCCTGGGGTATGCCACCAGTTGGAGGGACGGTCGCCTGCGGCCAGAACTGAAGCCTGGCCGAAGACGGGTGAGCGTTCACGCGAAAAAGGCTCGCCTTGGAAAAGGCAAGCCTTCTATCACAAACCTGAAAGAGCCGATTAAGCGGCTTCTGCGGTCTTCTTGACGATCTGGCGGCGCAGCAGGCGAGCGCGCATGGACAGTTCGGTTTCCGAAGACTTCAGGAGGAAGGCATCGAGGCCGCCACGGTGTTCGACGGAACGCAGGGCAGCAGCCGAAACGCGCAGACGATAACGCTGGCCGAGCGCGTCGGAGATCAGCGTGACGTTGCACAGGTTCGGAAGGAACTTGCGCTTGGTCTTGTTGTTGGCGTGGCTGACATTGTTGCCCGACTGGACGCCCTTGCCGGTCAATTCGCAACTACGGGACATTGTGCACCTATTTTCTTTTCGCCGTCGTACAATGCGTTTGCGGGCCCAGAGCCCAGGCCGCATTCCCACTGGCCATGATTGGAAAGTTGCGGTTCTATAGTCAGAGAAGCTTGGCGCGTCAAGCCAAACCTTCCAAATCAGGGAAAACTCTTGAATCCGCCGCAGCGTTCGCCGGCATTTCGACAGATGAATTCCCTGAATATGGTTGGCCGAAGCAATAGACCGGCAATTCCACTTTTGAAAGGCCTGCGTTAAGGATAGAGGCAAGGCGAACGGCGCAGAAATGCCGCAAAGCCGCCCTATCTGCTAATGTTGTGCGCATCTTGAAAGGTGATGGAATGAACTGGCGGAGCAATGTGGCCGTGCTGACGGCATTGGTCTCCCTGACCTTATTCACAACGACCTTATCCACAGGAAGGGTGGATGCCGCCGAGATCAGCCATCAGACCGATTACAGCATTTCGCTTGCCGGCCTGCCCATTGCGAAGGCGTCGTTCCATACCGAACTCGATTCGGGCCGCTATACGATTTCCGGCACGCTGAAATCTGCTGGTATCGCCGATATCCTGTCGAGCACCTCCGGCCAGACCTCCGTTTCCGGCACCGTCGGTCGCGACCGGCTGAATGCGTCGGAATATTCGATGCGCTACCGCAGCGGCAAGAAGGGCCGGGCGATCGACGTGCAGTTCCGCAACGGCAACGTCACCTCCGCCACGATGACGCCCCCGCGCCGCATTCCGAAAAACTGGGTGCCGGTGACCAAGGGCGACATGCGCAATGTCGTCGATCCGCTCTCGGGGCTTATCTTCCCGGCAAAGGCCCGCGTCTGCCCGAAGACGCTGCCGATTTTCGACGGCGAATCGCGGCTTGACCTGAAGCTTTCGCCCAAGGGCACCAAGCCCTTCAAGACCGAAGGCTTTGCCGGCGACGTCATCGTCTGCGGTGTGAAGTTCGTGCCGAAATCCGGCTATCGCAAGGGCCGCGACGATGTCGAATACCTGCGCAAGCTGGAATCGATGGAAATCTGGTTCGCCATGGCCGAAGCGGTCAATGTCTATGCCCCGGTCTATGTAAGGATACCGACGAGCTTGGGGCCGGTAACGGTCTGGGCGACGAAGTTCGGGGGGTGAGCGGGGGTGCCCCTGCTCCCGGCAGGTCGGGAGGGAGCGTCGTGGAGTGACAGAACGGACGTTTTAAGGCAGAAGCGGTATTCCCGCTCTTCCATGCGCCGATTCTGAAAACACCCATGGGGTCTGATGTGAACTTCAAAGCAACGCTGATCGGCTTTTCCGCCATCCTCATGTGGTCGCTGCTGGCGCTGTTCACGGCTGCGTCCGGCACCATGCCGCCCTTCCAGCTCAGCGCCATCTGCTTTGCCATCGGCAGCTTGCCGGGCATCGTCGTGCTGGCGCTGAAGCCCGAGCGGCTGGCGTTGCTGAAACAGCCCGCCAGGGTCTGGATCGTCGGCATCGCCGGGCTGTTCGGCTATCATTTCCTCTATTTCACCGCGCTCCGCAATGCGCCGGCCGTCGAGGCCGGGCTGATCGCCTATCTCTGGCCGCTGCTGATCGTCGTCGGCTCTGCCTTGCTGCCGGGCGAGAGGCTGCGCTGGTATCATGTGCTCGGGGCGCTCTTAGGCCTCTGCGGCACGATCCTGATCGTTGCCCGCAATGGCGTTGAGTTCGATGAGGCCTATACGCTGGGTTATGGCGCGGCACTCGCCTGCGCCTTCACATGGTCGGCCTATTCGCTGCTCAGCCGCCGCTTCGATGCGGTCTCGACCGATGTCGTCACGGCCTTCTGCCTTGCGACGTCGATCCTGTCGCTCGTCTGCCATCTCGGGCTGGAGCAGACCGTCTGGCCGGAAACGGCCTCCCAATGGCTCGCCGTTCTCGGCCTTGGCCTGTTGCCCGTGGGGGCCGCCTTCTATGCCTGGGATTACGGCGTCAAGAATGGCGATATCCAGCTTCTCGGCGTGGCAAGCTATGCCGCGCCGGTGCTGTCCACGCTCATCCTCGTGCTGTTCGGCTTTGCCGAGCCGTCGTGGCGCATCGCGCTGGCCTGCCTGTTCGTCACCGGCGGCGCGGTTCTTGCCGCTCGCGACGTGATCTTCGGCAGGGGCCGGGCGAAGGCGCAAGCGGCGGAATAATCAGCCCTTCGGCGGCTGCCAGTCATCCGCCGCCATTTCGAAGGCGGAAAAGACGAAGCCGGGCGACACCGTGCAGCCCACCAGCGTCCAGTCCCCGAGCGAAACCGCCGATTGCCACCAGTTGGCCGGCACGGTCGCCTGCGGACGCTCTCCGGCCGGAATATCCTTGCCGAGCGTGATCGTCACCGCCGGCTTGCCGTCTTCGGCAAAGCTCAGCGACAGCGGCGCCCCGGCATAGTGATGCCAGAGCTCGGCTGCATCGCGGACGCGATGCCAGTGGGAGCGTTCACCCGCTTCCAAAAGATAATAGATCGCCGTCGAATGGCCGCGCGAGCCGCCTTCCTGATCGCGGAAGGTCTGCGTATACCATCCGCCCTCCGGGTGGCGCTCCAGCTTCAGCGTGCGGATGATATCGGCTGCCTGCAAGGTTTTGCTCATTTCAGAAATTGTCCTTACGCCTGCGGATTTCGGCAAAGACTTCGATATCCGAAGCGCTTCCCAGTCCCAGATGCTTGCGGATCGCCGGATCGTGCGCCCGCAGGAAGGGATTGGTGCGTTTCTCGACGCCGATGGTTGTCGGCGCCGTGAAGCCGCCTTTGGCGCGCAATGCCTCGATATCGGCGGCGCGCTGTGCAAGCTCCTGATTGTCGGGATCGATCGTCACGGCAAAACGGGCGTTCGACAGCGTATATTCATGGCCGAAATAGACGGTCGTATCGTCGGGCAGCAGAGCGAGCTTCGAGAGCGAACTCCACATATCCGCCGGCGTGCCCTCGAACAGACGGCCGCAGCCGAGCGCAAACAGTGTATCGGCGGCAAAGAGCAGCTTGTCGTCCGGCAGGTAGAAACAGATGTGGCCGCCGGTATGGCCTGGCGTCTCGATAGCCTCGACCGGGTGGCCGGCAAATTCGAAATTGCCGCCGCCCGAAATCGTCATGTCGATACCGGGTATCTTCGATGCCTCTTCGGCAGGCCCGATGATCGTGCAATCGAAGCGCGTTTTCAGCGCCAGATTGGCCTCCACATGGTCGTTGTGGTGGTGGGTGGTGAAGATATGCGTTAGCGTCCAGCCGCGGCGCTTCAGCGCATCGAGGATCGGCTGTTCTTCCGGCGCATCGATCGAGGCGGTTGCGCCGCTTGCCGGATCGTGAATCAGCACGCCGAAATTATCCGTACGGCAGGGAAAGAGTTCGATTTGGAGCGCGGCCATGGCTTTATCCTGATCATGAGACGAGCCGCGAATGTAGTGGCATACGGCTTGAAGTCCAGCCGTAGCGAACTAACATGTCGGACATGCACGCCGATATCGTAGATCTCCGCCAGTTCTATCATTCCCGCCTCGGCCGGTTTGCCGAGCAATCCATCGCGATGGCGCTGTCGTCGCTCTGGGCGCGGCTACCGGAGGAGCGCCTGGTCGGTCTCGGCTATACCATCCCCTATCTCGACCGCTTCCGCGCCGATACCGAGCGCACCTTCGCCTTCATGCCGGCAGGGCAGGGGGCGGTGAACTGGCCGGTCGCGGAAATGTCCTCGACGGCGCTGGTCTTCGACGAGGAGCTGCCGCTGCCGGATAGCTCCATTGACCGCGTTCTGATGGTGCATTCGCTGGAATTCGCCGAAAATCCGCGCGAGACGATGAAGGAACTCTGGCGGGTGCTCGCCCCCGGCGGCCGCCTCGTCATCGTCGTGCCGAACCGGCGCGGTGTCTGGGCGCGCATGGAGCACACCCCCTTCGGCTCCGGCCGGCCCTATTCGCGCGGGCAGCTGACGTCCCTGCTGCGCGAGACCAATTTCACCCCCGGCGCCTCCGCCGAGGCGCTGTTCTTCCCGCCGTCGAAGCACAAGACGATCCTGAAGCTCAGGAGCGGCTTCGAGAAGATGGGCCGGTCCTTGTGGCCGGTGTTTTCGGGTGTGATCATCGTCGAGGCGCAGAAGCGGCTCTATCAGGGGCTTCCGGTCGCGGCCCGCGCCTCGCGCCGGGTGTTCGTGCCGGTGCTGGCGCCGCAGGGGGTTCCGACGACCCGCGAAAGCGTGCGGCGGCAAAGGTGATCTTGCCGTTCTCCCCCCGCGAGGAGAACAGGTTGCGCAGCGCCGGATGACGGTTTTTTACATCATCCCCGGCTCGTATCTCCCGTCAGCACCCGATACCGCTCGGCGGCGGTCGGCGGCAACGGCAGATGCGGATTGTCGCGGATGGTTTCCACCAGCAACGCATCGCTGGCAGCTTCCATCGTGGCCATCAGATGGGCGTGGAATTGATCGGGATCATCTCCCGGTGGGATCGGCGGCAGGATGCGCACCTTGAAATGCCCCGGAAACCGCAGGAACTTGCGCCGCGGCCAGAACAGGCCCGGATGCATGACGACGGGAACGACCGGCACGCCGAGATCGCGATAGAGCCGGGCGATGCCGTATTTGTATTCCGGGGCTGCGCCCGGCGGGCGGCGGGTGCCTTCGGGATAGATGATCAGCTGGCGTCCGGTCGCCATTTCCTGGCGGGTGCGCTCCATCACCGCGGCCATTTCCTTGCCGCGTGCGGCGCGGTTCACCGGCACCATGCGTTGTTTCATGATGTACCAGCCGAACAGGGGTATCCGCATCAGCTCGCGCTTGAGGATGTAGAACGGGTCGGAAAGCCACGGCAGCAGCGCATAGACATCCCAGAAGGATTGATGCTTGGGGGCGAAGATGTAGCCGCCTTCCGGCAGGTTCTCCAGCCCTTCGATTTCGAAGGTCGTGCCGACGATTTTTTCAAAAAGCCAGTTGTTGCTGCGTGCCCAGTTCTTCGGAATGAACCACGAGGTCTTGCGTGAGACGAGGAAGTAGACGGGCGTGAAAATGATCATCCGGATGATCAGGTTTGCGTAGAACAGCGTGTTGAACAGAACCGAACGGAAGATGATCATCGACGGGCTTTCGCAGAAAACGGGATGCCGGCGGCGACCGGCGTAGATTTCGTCAGGCTGCGTACACGATTATCGGGCCAAGGAAAACAGGGGCAGTAGCGTTCTACCGGGTTACTGGCGTATCCGTCTCTTGCGTCGTGCGAAGACCGCTCGCTGAATGCGCGCCGAGCGCATCGCGCAGGCTCGCCGCTGAAAACTTCACATATTCGAGCAGGATGGTCTTCAGCACCATCGGGTTCTTCAGCCAGTTGGTGCTCTTCAGGTCCGAGTTGATCACCGGATAGGGAATGAAGTCGATCCCCGGATTGGCGCGCCGCAGCTCCAGCAGGCTGCGGGGCATGTGGTAGTTGTTGGTCACCACGAGAATGCTCCGGTAGCGGTTGTCGCGGATCCAGTTGGCGGTCTCGTTGGCGTTGCCTATGGTGTCGATGGCGTCATGGCCGATATCGACGCAGCATTTGAAAAGATCGGCCGAGCTTTGCGTATTGCGACGGATTTGCCCGCCGGTCGTCGATGGGTGAACGCCGGAGATCAGGAGCCGCTTGCCGGCGTCGCTCTTCAGAAGTTCGACCGCCTGGTCGATGCGCTGGAAGCCGCCGGTCAGCACGACGATCGCGTCCGCCTTCGGGTCTGCCGGCGGCTGGAGCGAGGCGACCTGATCGGCAAAATAGAGAAAACCCGCCGCGCCGCACCCGGCGAGCAGCAGCAGGATATAGAACGTCACGCGCACGATCCGGCGGCGCAGGCTGATATGCCTGCGCGCGAACGCCCGCCTGCGGCGTGTCGGTCGGTCCTGCGCCATATCCTGTTCCGTGCGTTCCCCAGCCATCATGATTCGTCCATAGCGGCAGATTGCGGCGAGGAGTGGATGGATGCGGCGACCATCATGGGATCAATTCTGGTGGGTGTCTATGCGCGCCGGATCGGAACGGATCTGGTCGATCTCGTAGATCGTGCGCATGATGGTGAAGCGGGCCGTCAGCGTCGTCAAAAGCGCAATCACGATCATGATCGCGGCAATGCCGACATAGCCCATGTAGCCGATCGTGAAGGTGCCGAAGAGCGCTGTCGCCTGATCGCTTTCCGGTGTCGCCAGCGACCGCGATTGCCAGAAGCCCGCGAGCGCGAAGCAGAGGGCTGCCAGAAAGCCACCCGCGCCCGCGCCCTTCAGGCTGATCTTCAGGAAATGCTTCTGGAATTCGGAGGCGACGAAACCTGCCTCCGCGCCGACGAAATGCAGAACCTCGACAATGTGGCGATTGCCCGAAAGCGTGCCGCGCGTGGCGAAAACCACCGTCAGCACCATGGCTGAAAAGACAAGTATCAGAACCCCGGTGCCGATCAGCGCTGTGGTGCGTGCCATCGCCACCAGACGATCGACCCAAGTGCGATGATCGTCGAGATAAGCCTGGGGGATCGCTTCAGCGAGCGCCGCGCGCATGGAAGCGAAATCCGGCGGGTTCTGTTCGTCGATGGTGATGATCACCAGCCGCGGCACTGGCAGTTCATCGAGATCGAGGCCTTCGCCAAGCCAGGGCTCCAGCAGCCGCGCCGTCGCGTCGCGGTCGACGATATTGCCCCCGACCGTGCCGTCGAAGGTCAGCGCGAGATCGCGTGCATCGGCCAGCGCCTTTTCCATATCGAGGTTTTCGTCGGGCTTGATCTGGATGGTGATCTCGCGGGAGATCTGGCTTTGCCAGCTCTGGGCGGTGGCGCGCACCATGCTGACGGCGCCGAGGGTCAGGCAGGCGAGAAACGCCATGATGGCGATCACCAGCATCAGCGCATTGCCGGAAACATTGCGCGAGGGAACGATTGGCGCCGTCTGGCGCACCTTCAGCGGCGCACGCCGCGGCTGGGCGTTTGCGGGTTCCGGCTTGTTGGCGGCGGGCGCGTCACTCATAGATGTCGAGCCGCCCTTCGGACAGGATCATGCGCCGCGCCTCGACCTGGTCCATCAAGGACAGATCATGGGTGGCGATGACGACGGCGGTGCCGAGCCGGTTGAGTTCGAGAAACAGATTGAGCAGCCGGCGCGCCATCGGCGGGTCGACATTGCCGGTCGGTTCGTCCGCCAGCAGAATTTCCGGCCTGTCGATGAGGGCGCGGGCGATGGCCACCCGCTGCTTTTCCCCGCCGGAAAGGACGGGAGGCAATACGTTGATGCGTTCGCCGAGCCCCACCCAGCCGAGCAGTTCGAGCACGTCCGCCCGGTAGGACGATTCGTCCTTGCCGCGCACCCTGAGCGGCAGCGCCACGTTCTCGTAGGTCGTCAGGTGATCGAGCAGCTGGAAGTCCTGAAAGACGATGCCGATGCGTCGCCGCAGCATGGGAAATTCGTCATGCGGGATCGCCGAGATGTTGCGGTCGAACATGCGGATCAGCCCGCGCGTCGGCTTCAGCGACAGAAACAACAGGCGCAGCAGCGTCGTCTTGCCGGCGCCCGAGGGCCCCGTCAGAAATTGAAACGACTTTCGCGGAATATCGAAGGTCAGATCCCGGAGGATTTCCGGGCCCATACCGTAGCGCAGTCCGACGTTCTCAAAATGAATCAACGGGGCAGTCCAGCTCTCGTCATGCGTTTGTCGCCCGGCGCGGCCGGTCATGTCGTTCGTCCGGTCGCCGCAGAGCCGGACCAACATGGTTAAACACCGGTTAATTTTCCATGAAAACAAGCCGGATTGTGGGCGGTCTTTTCGAAGCATTAACCATTTAGGTTTACGTGTCGGAAAGATTTGTTTCAATGCCCGGATGCTGACCATCGGCAGACCGGCGTCCGGAGCGGTTGCGAACCGCGAAAGGAGAGACGATGCAGGCTTTCCGGTTTAAGGAAGAACAGGGCCGGTTTAAGGAAGAGCAGCGTGCCCGGCATATGGATTTCCTGCCGCCGGAACAGACGGCGCGCGTAAAACCCGCCGTTCGTCGCGCAGATGTCGTCGATGTCGAGTTCGAGACCGTGATTTTTCCGAACCGGCGTTCGTCCCACCCGGTTTTCAACGACAACCGCCGTTCTCCCCTCTCGCCGGCCCAGAAGGAAATGGGTGTCGGCGGGCTGCTGTTGGCCATGTTGGGTGAGGCGATGGGACAGACCGAACGCCTTCTTCGTCTTGCCTCGCCGCGCACTTTCGTTGGTCTGGTTAGCGGCCTTTGCGCCACGGTCTTCCTGACCATCGGCTTCATCGCCGGCAGTGCCGATGCGGTTGTCCCGCGTGGGCTGGTGCTCTCGGATGTGACGAGCCGGATTGGCGATGCCAACGGCATGAAGGTGATTTCGGTCTATGGCACCGTCGAAAACCAGAGCGACGAACTGCAGAGCGTGCCCATGATCGAGATCGATGTCGATGCCGAGGGCCGGCGCAAGACCGCGGTCCGCATCCTTTCCGGCGTTACCATGCTGGCGCCCGGCGAAAGCCGTCCGTTTGCCGCCCGTATTCCGCATGCCGGGGGAAAACTGCCGGATGTCACGGTTTCCTTTGGCAAGCCGGATGCATCGCCGCGCTGACTGTGCTAAGCGGCTAGGCTTGCGGGGGCGTCCGAGGCTGTCTCCATGTCTGTTTCCGGAGAATCTTCATGCCCGTCGTTCGTGGGAAAAATATCGAGCAACTCTATAGCGCCGAGGTCATCGCCAAGCGCAACCAGGAAATGGCCGAGCAGATCGTCAAGGGCCAGACCCATGACCTTCTGGTCATTTCGGTGCTCAAGGGTTCCTTCATCTTCGCGGCCGATCTGATCCGGGCGATGCACGCGGCGGGGCTTGCCCCGGAGGTCGAGTTCATCACCCTGTCGAGCTATGGCACCGGAACGGTGTCCCAGGGCGTGAAGATCATCAAGGACATCGACAGCGACGTACACGGCCGCGACGTGCTGTTGATCGACGATATTCTGGAGTCCGGCCGTACGCTACGTTTCGCCAAGGAGCTGATGTATGAGCGCGGCGCGAGGTCGGTGTCGCTTGCCGTGCTGCTCGACAAGAAGGTCAAGCGCCAGATCGACCTTGAGGCCGATTACGTCGGCTTCGAGTGCCCGGACTATTTCGTCGTCGGCTACGGGATGGACGTCGCCTATGCGTTCCGCGAACTTCCCTTCGTCGGTATCGTCACCGGTGATGCCGAGTGAGCCATTTCGGCACGCACACCCTCATGTTCTTGCTCTGACCTGTTTACGGAAAGCAAAGAAAACTCTGATGGTTTAGAGGGACGGCGACAGGCCGTTCCGTTGTCGCGGTGATTCGCCGGAGATGATCTCCGCACCCCGGCAGCGGCCAATATGAACCATGGAGGCCATGATGGCGAAAATCCTGATTACTGAAGATGAGGATAGTCTGCGCCGCTTCGTGGCGCGCGCTCTGCAGCTGGACGGACATGAGACGGTCGAGGCGGCGGATGGGGCCGAAGGGCTCGCCTGCCTGCAAGACCACGATTTCGACCTTCTCCTGTCCGACATCCGAATGCCCGTCATGGATGGCATCGAGCTTGCGCTTCAGGCTTCGAAAGCTTTTCCGGCCCTGAAGATCCTGCTGATGACCGGCTATGCCGAGCAGCGCGAACGCGCCGATAACCTGACCGGCAAGGTGATCGACGTCGTGTCGAAGCCGTTCACGCTGCCTGATATCCGCAAGGCCGTTGCCGTCGCGCTGGCGGCGTAGCGAACGAACAAGCTTTTCAAAAAAGCAGGCGCGGCACCTCCCATGCCGCGCCTGTTTTGATTCCGGTGTTTCCGGAGAACCATCCGGACATCGAGATATCCTCACCGGATGTCCAGTAGCCGCTCCAGATATTGCTTCTCCAGTTCGGGAGAGCTGTTTGTCCCCAGTCGCCGGCGGATTTCTTCCAGAATTTCGCGCGCCCGCTGCGTATCGATCTCGTCGGGAACTTTCACCTGATCGCCGAAGTCCGGCCCGGCATTCTGCTGGCGGCGGCCGAGCGGGTCGCGGCCGTTCTGGCCGTATTGCGGAATGCCTTGCCCCTGGCCCGGTCCTTGGCCCTGACCCTGCATCTGGTTCATCATATCCTGTGCGCCATCGCGCAGGGCCTGCAGCGCCCGGCCCTGATTACCCACGGCCTTCTCGCCCTGACCCTGGCCAAGCGCACCGGAAGCGCCTTTCATCTCGCGTCCAGCCTCGCCAAACCCCTTGCCGGGCTTGATGCCCATGCCTTCAAGGCCCTTCTGGAGTTCACCGAGCTGCTTGGACAGCGCTTCCTGCCGGCTCTTCATGTCCTTGAGCGCCTGCCGCAGCTGCTCCTCGGTCATCTTGTCCATCGGGTTCGGTTCGCCGGAGTTTTCGCTCTGCTGCTGTCCGGGCTCCGGCGGCATGTCCTGATCGAACAGTTCGGAATCCTCGCCATCCAGCGGATCGCCGCGCTGCATGCGGTCGCGCAGCGCCTGGTCGGTGCGGAAGGTTTCCTCCATCAGCTTCTGCTGGTCCTGCATCAGCTGGCCGAGCTTGTCCATCTGCTTGCGCATTTCGCTGTTGTCCTGGCCCTGCTGCATTTGCTGCTGCGAGCGGCCGGCCTGCATGTTGTTCATCATGCGCTGCATTTCAGAGAGCATCTGGCGAGCCTGATCCTTGGCGCCGGATTTCGCCAGATTTTCGATCTGGTCCATCATCTTCTGCAGGTCGCGCTGGCTGACCATGTTGTCCTGATTGGGATTGGCGGCCATGCGCGGGTTCTTCATCGCCTGCTTGGCCAGCGCCTCCATGTATTCCTGCATGGCTTGCCGCAGTTCCTGCATCAGCTTGGTGATTTCCTCGTCGGAGGCATTGCGCTCCAGCGCGTCGGATAATTTTTGCTGCGCGTCGCGCAGTTTGCGGTCGGCCAGCGCCAGATCGCCGTCTTCCATACCAAGTGCAATTTCCCAGAGATGATCGGCCGCGCCGCGCAGCATATCGTCGTCACGGGCAAGCTCCATGCGGGCGCGTGCCGATTTCAACAGCAGGAAGTGGGTAAGATTGGGAATGGTTTCCTCAGCCAGCGCGGTGATCGCATCATTCAGATCGATCGCGCGGGGCAGGGCGTTGGCATTGAGCGAGAAA
>JAVBSF010000279.1:0-5122 GCA_031556925.1 Pararhizobium sp. | reverse complement strand
GGTGGCGAAGGCGGAGGCCCCGACATAGGGCATCTGATGATCGGGCGAGCGGTTCAAGAGCTCGTCGAAAGAATGGGACAGGCGCGTCAGCTCCTGCAGCTTTTCCGCATCGATGCCGGTTTCGAAGCGCGAGGCATAGGTTTCCTTCAGCGCCAATGTCGGGATCAGCGTCACGAGATTGGCGTTGCCGCAGCGCTCGCCGATGCCGTTCAGCGTGCCCTGAATCTGGCGCACGCCAGCCTCGACGGCGGCGAGCGAGTTGGCGACGGCCTGTCCGGTATCGTTATGGGCGTGGATGCCCAGATGACTGCCCGGCACACCGGCGGAAATGACGGCCGAGACGATCTCGCGGATTTCCGGCGGCTGGGTGCCGCCATTGGTGTCGCAAAGCACGACCCAGCGGGCGCCGGCCTCATAAGCCGTCTTGGCGCAGGCGAGCGCATAGTCGGGGTTGGCCTTGTAGCCATCGAAGAATTGCTCGCAGTCGATCATCGCCTCGCGGCCGCTCTTCACCACCGCCTGAACGGACTCCCGGATCGAGACCAGATTTTCCTCGTTGGAACAGCCGAGCGCGACCTTCACATGATAGTCCCAGCTCTTGGCGACAAGACAGATAGCGTCGCTGTTGGCTTGCAGCAGCGCATTGAGGCCGGGATCGTTGGACGCGGAAACGCCGGCGCGCTTGGTCATGCCGAAGGCGACAAATCCGGCGTTGCTGGTGCGGCGCTTCCTGAAGAATTCCGTATCGGTCGGATTGGCGCCGGGATAACCGCCTTCGACGTAATCGACACCGAAATCATCCAGCAGCGCTGCAATCGCAATCTTGTCCTCGACGGAAAAATCGATGCCGGGGGTCTGCTGCCCGTCACGAAGGGTTGTGTCGAAGAGATAGATGCGTTCGCGAACCGTTTTCATGGGTGTTCCCTCCAAGGAACCTTGCATTTCGAGGATTGCCCCTCACCCTAGCCCTCTCCCCGCAGGCGGGGAGAGGGAACGATGGAGACTGCCGCCTGTCTCAGCGGCCACAACATTCGGTTGGACGACAGAGGTCGCCGCTTGTCCCTTCTCCCCGCATGCGGGGAGAAGGTGGCCGACAGGCCGGATGAGGGGCGAGCGCCCTACTCCGCCTTGCCGGCAAATCTATCCGTCGCCCGGATCAGCTGGTCGAGAATACCGGGTTCCGAATAAGCATGCCCCGAGCCTTCGATCAGATGGAAATCCGCTTCCGGCCATGCCTTGTGCAGCGACCAGGCATATTTTGCCGGGCACGGCATATCGTAGCGGCCATGGATGATGACGCCGGGAATGCCATGGAGCTTGTGGGCGTCGCGCAGCAACTGCCCGTCGTCCATCCAGCCGGCATTGACGAAGAAGTGGTTTTCGATGCGGGCGAAAGCGTAAGCGAACTCGTCTTCCTCGAACCGGTCGCTGGTGGACGGCTCGGGAAGCAGCGTAATCGTTTCGCCTTCCCAGATGCTCCATGTCTTGGCGGCGGCAAGACGGGTCGCCTTGTCGTCGCTTGTCAGACGGCGATGATAGGCGTGCATCATCTCGTGGCGCTCATTCTCCGGGATCGGCGCTATGAAGCGTTCCCACTTGTCCGGAAACATCTCGGAGACGCCGAACTGATAGTACCAGTCAAGCTCCGCCTTCGTCAGCGTGTAGATGCCGCGCAGGACGAGTTCGGACACATGCTCGGGATGCTTTTCGGCATAGGCGAGCGCCAGCGTCGAGCCCCAGGAGCCGCCGAAGACCAGCCACTTTTCGACGCCGGCCATTTTCCGCAGGCGCTCGATATCGGCGACCAGATGCCAGGTGGTGTTGGCTTCGAGCTCGCCATGCGGCGTCGACTTTCCGCAGCCGCGCTGGTCAAACAGGGTAACGTCGTAAAGCGCGGGATCGAACAGGCGGCGGTGGCTTGGCGAAATCGTGCCGCCGGGGCCGCCATGCAGGAAGACGGCGGGCTTGGCGCCGGGGGTTCCGGCTTTTTCCCAGTAGATGACGTGGCCATCGCCGACATCGAGATGGCCGGAGGCATAAGGTTCGATTTCAGGATAGAGCGTGCGCAGTGTCATAGGTTCATGCCATGTTGTGGCCAGTCGGCCGTGTCGTGATCGGGGTGCTGGAAGGAGATGATGCTCTCCTGCCGGGAGTAATAGTCCGCGTCGTCATGCACGGGCTGGCCGAAGATCGTCGTAACCCAGGGAAGGCGGGCGGCGTAATTGACCTGGATCTGCGGCGCGAGATCGGAACGGTCGTCGAACGCGCCGATGGCGATCTCCAGCCCGCCGGGATGGCGGTAGGTCAGCGGCGTGCCGCAGGCCCCGCAGAAACCGCGGGAGATGTTGATCGAAGACTGAAAGTAGTTCGGCTCGTTGCGTGTCCACTCAACGCCGCCTTCCGGCGCGGTTACCAGCGGACCAAAGAAGCCGCCGAAGGCCTTCTGGCACATGCGGCAATGGCAGATCGAGGGGCGGCCTAGCTGACCCTTGATGCGGAAACGGACGGCGCCGCACTGGCAGCCTCCTGTGCGTTCGGTATCGGTCATCGATCATTCTCCAGGGGCCAGTGAACGGTATCGTAATCGGGATGTTGGTTGTTCGATTCGAGGATGGCGATATGGCGCTCGGCAGCGCCCTCGCCGTCCGTATCGGTTTCCGTCTCAGGCAGGCGCGGCAATTGCGAAAACCACGGCATGCGCGATTCCACGCCGGATTGACCAACGGGGCGCACGTCATCGGGATCATCGAGCGAACCCAGCACGATGTTGATGAAGCCCTCGCCCGGCATGTCGTAGAACAGCGGCGTCCCGCATTTCTCGCAAAAGCCGCGACGCACGAGATGCGACGACTGGAACCATGACGGCTCGCCGCGCGTCAGCGAAAACGTCGCGCGCTCTGCATTGGCGAGCGGCATGAAATAATTGCCGGCCGCCTTCTGGCACATACGACAATGACACAGATGCGGATCGGCAAGCGAGCCCTCGGCGCGATAGCGAACCGAGCCGCACTGACATCCGCCCGTATAGATCCGCGAAATGCTCATGCGCCTCCCTCCGGCGGCCACTCGAGCGTATCGTGATCGGGATGCTGATAGGAGACCAGGGAGGCCAGATAAGGCGCGCCCTCCAGATCGTCCTCGGTGTTTTGCTGCGGCAAGGCATGCAGCCTGTCGACGAAACCGATTTTCGCCTCGACGCCGAACTGAACGGTTGGCGGCACGGCGGACGGATCGTCCAGCGTACCCAAGGCAATCGCGACGCCATCCGGCGCCTCGAAGGTCAGCGGCGTGCCGCAATCGGCGCAGAAACCGCGCAGGACGAAATTGGACGAGCGGAAGCGTTTCGGTTCGCCCCGTGTCCACACGAGTTCGGCGCCACGGGTCGAGACGAGCGGCGCATAATAGGCGCCAAAGGCTTTCTGGCACATGCGGCAGTGGCAGATCGACGCCTCGCCCAGCCGGCCGGTGATGCGGAAGCGCACAGCTCCGCATTGGCAGCCGCCGTTATGGCGAGGCGTCGTATCAGCGCTCATGACGGTCCTTCCTCTCGCGGCCCTATTCCGGCTTGTGGCAGACAGCTTCGATGTTGTTTCCATCGGGATCCAAGACGAAGGCCCCGTAGTAATTCAGATGATAGTGGGGACGCAGCC
This sequence comes from Pararhizobium sp., assembly GCA_031556925.1. GTDB lineage: Bacteria > Pseudomonadota > Alphaproteobacteria > Rhizobiales > Rhizobiaceae > Pararhizobium. Next base: position 1,472 of record JAVBSF010000279.1, on the reverse strand, counting down.
CCGGCGCGCCATTGTCGCGGCCGCCGGAAGCCATCGCCGCCGCATAGAAGGCATCGACCATGGCGCGATCCGCCGCCGTGAAGGCGATGTGACGGCCCGGTCCCGGCTCCTTGCCTTCGGTCAGCCAGTAGCTTGGATGATCGCGGCCGTAGCCGACGACATTCATGCCGCCGGTATATTCCTTCGGCACCGTCATCATCAGCGAAGCGCCAAGCGCGGTCATGGTTGCATCATAGAACGTCTTTGCCTTCCCGAAATCGGAGACGGCAATTCCCGTATGATCGATCATTTCAACTCCTCCCTGGAACAACAGGATCGTCGGCCAGCCAGTTCTCGATTTTCAGATGTTCCACACGCGAAAATTCGCGGGCATTGTTCGTGACGAGCGTCAGACCGAGAGACAAGGCATGCGCGGCTATAAAGAGATCGGCCCAGCCAATCGGCTGACCGGCTCGTTCAAGATCGTTTCGGATCAAACCGTAGCTTCGGGACGCCTGATCGTCATAAGGAAGCACGGGAATACGGGACAACACCTGCTCGACCCGCTCCGCCAAACGCGTAGAGCCTTTCCTGCGGATGCCATAGCGCATTTCGGAGGCGACGATTGCACTGATACAGATCATGCCTTCGTTGAAACGTTCCATGTAACGCTTCGTCCTGCCAAACGGATCCTTGATCGCGTCCGACAGGATGTTGGTGTCCAGCATGTAGACAAGGCTGCTCAAAGCTCGAAATCCTTCGGCAGCGGCCCCTTTTCATCCAGATCAGGAAACTCCTCATCCAACGGCTCCAGCGATTGCAGCCATTCGAGCAGGTTCGTTTTCTGTATGGCAGGCTCGATGATCAGGCGATCGCCTTCACGACGCATGACAGCTTCGTCTCCCGGTAGCTCAAACTCGACCGGGATTCGCACAGCCTGGTTACGGCCGTTACGGAAAAGCTTCACATGCCGCTCAGCGCCCATCGTCATCTCCCTGGCATATGCCTGAGCATAGGCCAGCTGCAACATACAAACAAGCCGCTCACCGCTTGACCTCCCATGTCGTAACACGCTCGCCGGTCGCCGGATCCTTGCCATCCTTCAACTGGATGCCTTGCGCCACCAGCTGGTCGCGAATTTTGTCGGCCTCGGCAAAGTTCCGGGCTTTCAGCATTTCCAGGCGCATCTCCACCAGGGCATCGATTGCCGCCCTGAGATCATCCTGAAGAACCGGCACATCATTCCGCCATGCTGACGATGGGAACCAGAGGCCGAGGACTTTCAGGCTTGACGCAAGACCTTCGGGAAAATCCTCAGACTCCTTTGCCAGAACATGCAGTCGCGCCACCACTTTCGACATATCGAGATCATCGCTGAGAGCGTTGAGGATCTCGCCATCCACCTCTGCCTCTATCGCCGGATCATAATGTTCTGCGATCAGGTTCCAGCGCTTGAGGATACGCTCCGCTTCCTCAAGCCGCTTGACCGAAAA
>JAVBSF010000310.1:0-4211 GCA_031556925.1 Pararhizobium sp. | reverse complement strand
CGTTCAGGGCGAGGAAGGCCTGTCGAACAAGTTCATCCTTGTTTCCAATATCGAAGCGAAGGATGGCGGCAAGGAAATCATCCACGGCAACGGCAAGGTCGTGCGCGCCCGCCTGTCGGATGCCAAGCACTTCTGGACCCGCGACCAGGGCGACCTGCCGGACCTTGAGACGCTGGAAGCTTCCGCCGCCAGGTTCAATCTGGACCTCAGGAAGCCGCTCGACCAGCGCATGGCCAAGCTCGACGCGCTGAACGTGACCTTTCACGCCAAGCTCGGTACGCAGGGCGAGCGCGTCGCCCGCATCCGCACGCTGGCTGCGGAACTCGCGAAAATCACCGGAGCCGATCCGGCTCTGGTCGACCGCGCCGTCGTGCTCGCCAAGGCCGATCTGCGCACTGAAGCCGTCGGCGAATTCCCCGAGCTACAGGGCGTCATGGGCCGCAAATATGCGACCCTGCAGGGCGAAAACGCCTCCGTCGCCACGGCGATCGAAGATCACTGGAAGCCGAACGGCCCCTCCGACCGCGTGCCGGACGACAAGGTCGCGATCACCGTCGCGCTCGCCGACAAGCTCGATACGCTCGTCGGCTTCTGGGCCATCGATGAAAAGCCGACCGGCTCGAAGGATCCGTATGCGCTTCGTCGCGCAGCGCTCGGCGTTATCCGCATGATGCTGGAGCGGAAGATCAGGTTGCCGCTTTCCTCTGTCGTTTCCGATCCCGACCTGCTCTCCTTCTTCCACGACCGCTTCAAGGTCTACCTGCGCGACCTCGGCGCCCGCCATGACCTGATCGATGCAGTGCTGACGCCGGAAGCCGACGATCTCCTGATGGTCGCCCGTCGCGTCGAAGCACTCACTGCCTTCATCACCTCCGAGGAGGGCCTGAACCTGCTGGCCGGCACCAAGCGCGCCACGCAGCTTCTCGCGGCCGAAGAGAAGAAGGGCACCGTCGTTTCCGATACGGTCGATCCGTCGCTGTTCAGGCTCGATGCCGAAAAGGCGCTGTATGCCGCCGTCACCGAGGCTTCGCGGGAGACAAGCGGCGCGATTGCCGGTGAGGATTTCCGCTCGGCCATGGAAGCGCTTTCCAAGCTGCGCGGCCCGGTCGATCAGTTCTTCGCCGACGTCCTCGTCAATGACGACGATCCCGCCGTACGGGCAAACCGCTTAGCGCTGCTTGCGCAGATCCGTGCGGCCACCGGCACCGTGGCCGACTTCTCCAAGATCGCCGGCTGACGATCATGACGGGGGCGAAAATCCTCGTCAGCGCCTGCCTGATGGGCCATTCCGTTCGCTACGACGGCAAGGCCAAGCCGCTGATCCATCCCGCACTCGATCGCTGGCGGGAGGAAGGGCGGCTCGTCACCATCTGCCCGGAAATGTCCGCCGGTATGCCGGTGCCGCGTCCGCCTGCGGAAATCGCTGCTGCGTCCAGTGGTGTCGATGTTCTGGAAGGCCGCGCAACGGTTCTCGAGATCACCGGAGGCGATGTCACGCGAGCCTTCATCGAGGCCGCCCGGAACGCGCTTGATCTCGCCCGGCAGCAGGATTGCCGTTATGCGCTGCTGATCGATGGCAGCCCGTCCTGCGGCTCCGGCTTCATCTATGACGGCAGCTTTTCCGGCAGTCGTCACAAAGGCGCGGGCGTCACGGCAGCGCTTCTCAGGCAAAACGGTATCGAAGTCTTTTCCGACCGGGATATCGGCTTGCTCGTTCAGCGCCTTGGCGAATAAGGGCGGCGCTTATTTCATTCCCTTGTAACGCAGTGCAAGGTTCGCCACGATCAGGAAGATGCTCCAGGCCAGAATGAAGCTGCCGAGCGACAGGCCAGCGGATTTCAGCCGTGATTGCTGGCCCTGGCTGCGGAAGAAGAAGTAGTTCGACAGCAGCAGCCAGCACTGCGCCGCCAGAAGCAGCAACTGCACGGTCGGGCCTTCTGAATGGGCAATCAGCACCATAGACAGCGATGTGACCATCGCGAAGGGTGCGGAGATGTAACATTGCTGGTTGAACGGGATCTGCAGCGACAGGCGCGTGACCGGGCCGGGTGTGATCATGTCGTAGATGAGCGCCGAAGTGATCGGGAAGATCGAGTAGATGACCACGCGGAAAAAGATCAGGTTCAGCCACGACGCGGAGATATATTGGCCGGTCGCCGTTTGGCCCGCGGCGGCAAGTTCTGTTTGGGAAACCGGGGCGATGAAGGCGGCGATCACGATCGACAGGAACAGGAAGATCGATGGCTTCATGCCGCTGTCGAAGGAAACATTTTCGTCGCGCAAACTCTCGGTGCGCGCATAGGCCATCATGTGGTTGGGCTGGAAGATGACACGGATCAGGGTATAGGGGTAGAAGATCAGCCACATCAGAAGCTCGAAAATGAGTTTCTCGATTGATTTTCCGATATTGAAAACGTCCATGAATGATCCTGCCCGATGACCAAAAGTATCGTGGCAGCTATGTTGCATCCCCGACAAGGTGCGGCAAGATCAGGCCGAGAGGGAAGCGCAAGGCTGTGGCCTATGGACAAAAAAATTACGCCCCTGCTTCTCTCAGGGGCGTAATTTCCGCCTTGAAGGCGGTGCCCATACTGCAACCAAGTCACAGGCGAGGGCAGGGACCGTTTAATTCTTCGTTTATTGTAGACGAAGTTGGTAGTTTTCCAGATCAATTTCCTGTGATCGCGGTTCGGCTGACGCCGCTTCGGCAAGTTTCTCTGCCGAATCAACGCTCAGAGACGCCGTTTTGGCGGTCGGATCGACCGACAGATCGATCGTCGCGGAGGCCGCCGCGGCAGCCGGCATCGGGTCGATCACGGTCGCCGCCGTCTCGCCCTTCAGCTGACGCGCCGCTTCCGAAGCCTTGACGACATCTTCGGAAGCCTTGGTGACGAACACCACCGGCGATCCGCCGAGCCAGGCTTCGGTGCGCAGCAGATGCATGTGGCCGTCGATCTCTTTTATCTCCACGCGCTCGGTGCCCGGCTCGACCACCGGCACGACATAGCTCGATGCCTTTTTGGCGGCGAGCGGCGGGCATTGGGTGCAGGGCATCTGCGTGATGCTCGGCGATTTGGCATTGGCCGTTGCAATCGGCTCGATCGATGAGGCATGCGCAGAGGTGGCGGCAAGGCCGGCCAGGCTGAACAAAAGAACGCGCATTGACGGTCTCCCCTGAATGGATGGGAAACCATAGGCCGGGTATCGTTACCTTCCCGTCAGGAGAAGTGGTAAAGATTGCATGAATCCGGCGTGGCCGAATTTTACGCTTTTTCGCGGGCGACCGCCTGCCAGCCGATATCGCGGCGGCAGAAGCCGTTGTCCCAGCGCACGCGGTCGACGGCAGCATAGGCCGTGTCCTTGGCCGCGCCGACGCTCGGGCCCATCGCGGTGACGTTCAGAACCCGCCCGCCGGTTGCCACCAGCTTGCCGTCCTTCAGGGCGGTGCCGGCATGGAAGACCTTGGCGGCGGCATCCTCGCCCGGAAGCGCGTCGATCGGCGTGTTCTTCTCGTAGCTGCCGGGATAGCCCTTCGATGCCATCACCACGGTCAGCGCCGCATCCGGCCGCCATTCGGCGTCGAAGGCGTCGAGCCCCCCGGTCGCCGCCGCGTAGAGAATGGGCAGAAGATCGCTCTTCATCCGCATCATCAGCACCTGGCATTCCGGATCGCCGAAGCGGACATTGTATTCGATCAGTTCCGGTCCCCTGGAGGTGATCATCAGGCCTGCGAAGAGAACGCCCTGGAAGGGGTGGCCGCTGTCGGCCATGCCGTGGATCGTCGGTTCGATGATCTCCTTCATCGTGCGCTCGACCATCTCGGCGGTCATCACCGGCGCGGGGGAATAGGCGCCCATGCCGCCGGTGTTCGGGCCGGTATCGCCGTCACCGACGCGCTTGTGGTCCTGCGCCGAGGCAAGCGCCAGCGCGTTCTTGCCGTCGCAGAGGCAGAAGAAGCTCGCCTCCTCGCCATCGAGAAAGGCTTCGACCACGACCTCCGCACCCGCCGCGCCAAATGTGCCGGAGAAGCAGGCGTCGATGGCGTCAAGCGCTTCGTCAAGGGTCATGGCGACCGTCACACCCTTGCCAGCGGCAAGGCCATCGGCCTTGATGACGATCGGCGCGCCCTTCTCGGCGACATAGGCCTTGGCCGCCGCGGGATCCGAGAAGCGGGCGAAGGCTGCGGTCGGAATGGCGAACTCGGCGCAGAG
>JAVBSF010000138.1:0-5789 GCA_031556925.1 Pararhizobium sp. | reverse complement strand
TGATGATGGAGAGCCTGGTGAAGCCGTGCTCGAGCTCTTCGAATTCTACGGTGACATTCTCTCGGGCAACCCCGGGAACGTCGATGGTTGCGATGAGTGTGTTCTCATCGGTGCGAACGCTGATGTTGCGTAGAGCTCGCTCTACACCTCCGGTCAACTGGCGTTCGATGCTCGCCCAGAAAGCAGGATCGAAGAATCTCTCGATTGGATCCTGACGGCGAGGGCCTTTTCTGTATCCTTGGTCAGTCATTGCTGATCTCCTTATCTACTCATGCTGCATCTTCGCTCGTTGGCTCCACAGCTTATGGTGTGCAGTTTCTTCTGCATCTACAATGTTATATCAATCTTTTATTGACACTTGACATGAGTGGTATCAAGTTTCACCGCAGCTTATTTGCGATTTTTGGGGTCATCTTCACTTTTGGTTTCCCACCAGATGGCCTCTAAGTATTCACCTCGGCGTGGCTTTTCCTTTTTAGGAAGCTCGCTCTTAGCGAAGCTGCTAGCTGACTCTACGGTGATGAGCCGGAGGCTTGCCCGAGTGGGGATAGAGTTAGCGAAACGCTTAAGCTGCTTTGGAGTTGCTGGCATTTTTAGGTGCTTACTAGCTCTTCTTCGATTTTGCTTGCTCATGTGTTGCTCCTATGCTTTTGCTACTGCCCTCACGAAGCTTATGAGTCCGTAGAGAGAGGTTATTGCTATCACTACCACTATGGGTAAGCCATAGAATAGTCCGATTGGAATGAATCGACTTGCTGTTTTACCCAGGCTCTCCTCTTTAAACCCAGAGAGGTTGCCGTACTTCTTTTTCGTCCTTGCGCGATCTAGAAGGGCTGCGAAGAAGAGAAATATTCCAGCAAAAATACTCGTCGCCACGGGGATCAGCGCAATGATATCTACGAGGGCTGGAGAGAAATGAAGCGCGGGAATAGCTTCTAGCCCAAGCTTAGCGCCGAAAAACCAGAGCCCCGAAATGAGGAGGGCTGAGAATAACCCCACTAAGAGCCCGGGGATGTTAGCTAATTTTCTCTCAACGGGCCACCAGAAGCGAAGAGCTTCAGGGGTTTCCTCTTTAAGAGCCCAAATGGCTAAGCTTGGCCGTTGACGGAGTAGGACAGCTAGCGGTGGCCGCACACTCCAGCTGCCATCAGCGTACTCTACGGTAACCTTACCCTTCATCTTTTTTGGTCTTGCTGGGGCTGGAGGAGCGACTGGTGTAGCTGCTGTTTGGGGGCTGTAGCTAGCGGCCGCAGAGTGAGCCTGTTGAGCTAAGCTGGAGTGAGGTGTGGTTGCTGGTTGCTGGTTAGCTAAGTGAGCCGCAGCACCGGCCACTGCGGCGGGGGCACGATTGTTGCCGTTGTGATTCTGTTCGTCCTGGAAACTTATGGGAGCTAATCGAGCTTGACTCGGTGGAGCAATATGAGTATCGGCCCAGGGATCTCCAACACCCCTGCTCGCTTCTGCGCACCAGTAGCAAGCCTCACCTCTGGGGTGCCAGTGGAGCTTCTCTTTCGAGCATTGCTGAAGATTTGAGATGAAGGAGTCTAGGTATTCCACTAAGCGAGAGAGTCGACCAGAGCTTCGCTCGGCTGGATCCACGCTGAGAAAGCTAATGAAAAGGTTTCGAACCGGCTCGGGGAGTGCGTTGGCTGGAACGCCTGGCCGGGGAGTGAAGCCGTAGCGTGCCGCGTCCGCAGGTCGAAGCGAGGGGAGCACTCCCTTGCGAATTCTCTCCACCGTGGGAAGTGGGTCATCGTCACTGTTCGGGTCAAAAGCTCCCTGGTGTGGAGTTGCGCCTCCAGTCAACAGCTGATAGGCGGCCACCGTGAAAGCGAAGATATCTGTTTCGCTGGTTCTTGGCGTGTCCCTAAGAGAACCGTGGGTCAATTCTGGAGCTGTAAACTCCGGCTTACCGACAGCACAAGGAAAAATTGTGCCGTCACTCGCTTGCACTTGCATTGAATCGGTGTCTACAATGAGCACCGTTGCGTCAGCACCAAGGAAAATATTGCTCTCGTTCAGATCTCCGATGCGATGACCGGTGCTATGGACGGTGAGGAGCGCGGCGGCGAGGTTACGCACCGCCGCATAGGCATAGCGCACATCGAAAGCTGGAGCAACCTTCCTGCGATCTTTAGAATTTGCCACGTAGAGCCACTCGCGATAAGCGCTGGACTCTAAGCGCTTCATGAGATAGCCGAGGAATTGCTTATGCTCATCTACGATCACCGCGAGAGGCCAAGCCACAGCTGGATCATGAACTGGATTCGAGATCATAGCCTTAAGCTTTTTTGGACGGTTTTCAGCGAGTGGCTCGTGATAGACCTTAGCAACTAGTTGAGTTGCCGGAGGAAGACCGGTGAGGCGATGAGCCGTAACCTCATAAACCGTTCCTTCTCCACCTTTACCTAGCTCTTTACCAAGCTCTAAAATTCCCGACTCGGCCGGGGTCATTGCGTACATTTTAAGCGTTAGCTCCTTAAGCCACCTGTAAACCTTATCGGTTAAACCTCAGCGGCCGCTTTCTTTGCTAGTGGCACAAGCTTATGCTTGTTCTCAAGATGCCAGGCTACAAAATTTTTGTCCGGGCGGCGCAGCTCATCGTAATTATTGAGGATGTAGCGTGGAAACCAGCCTTTAGTGTAGCTCGTGATGGTTTGCGTGAGCGCGTAATCGTAAGCAGCTTGCTTGCTCATGCGGTAATTCTTGGGGATGAGGCGCCGCTCGAGAGCCGTTGCGTAAACCTCTTCTCGCACAAGCTTAAGCTTATCCTCTTGGCTCATGGCCTCAAACTTACTGCGATCCACCGCTACCTGGTGATTGTCCCTGAGGATACGGTTGAAGAGTGGCCCTTCCTCTTGATAGTAAGCCACTGAAGCGTGAATGCTGTCATGGTCGTAGACCCTATCCACATGAGCGTTGAAGAACTCATCGGGAGAGAGCTCTAGATTCGCTTTCTTTTTCCCGTGGATAAGCTCCCAATGAGCATATAGAAGTGAGTGAAGCTCAGGAATCTCCTTAGCGCCAGCTCTAGCGAATTGCACTAAATCGAAAGTGTGCTTTTTCCAAGAGTCATTTTTCAGCTTCCAATAGCCGTGAGAAAGCTTAATCGTATAGAGCTCATCTAAAGTTGCATAGCCATTGGGATTCTCCCAGGCATACTTTTCGAGGGCGGGGACGACAAGAGCGTCCACTCGCTTACCCGCACCGTTGAGAGGTGAATATCCAGTTTCATCCTCTCGAGAGGTGAGGACATCGAAATCCTTCACCTCTCGAGAAGCTAGTCCAAGTTGCTCTGCAGCGGAGCTACCGATGACAATGAACATGAGGCTCCTCTCAAGAGACGGAATTATACCGAACTGCCTGATAGGTTTCAGCCACAACCTCTTCAAGGCTATCTAGATCCCACTCTTCACCATCGTAAGAGCCGTAATAACCGCTAATGCGATAAAGTGTCTCATCGCCGGCATGGAATACAAGCCAGATGTTCTCTCCGCCACCCTCGGCGCCTGGCTTAGAGTCCACGTGGGTGAGAGTAATGCTTTTGCCATCGAACTCAATGAGCTGGGGGTTGCTCTGAATGTTCCAAACAAACTCCCCTAGGTAATAGTCACCTTCGCTCTCTTGCAAGGCTTCTAATGCTGCTTTTACATCCTTGATGTTTGCCATCTGCTTCTCCGATTCTGTTGAGTCTCAGTATTTTAACAAGAAACAGCTTTTAGTTGCGCTTGTACCGACTCACCAATGTCAATAGGCTAGTGTCATCCTCGATCTTGTCTTGAGAGGCTAGCCAGCGAAATAGCTTATCCACGTGGAGCGAACCAGCTTGAGCTTGCTTGTAAATTCCGCCCCAGAAACCGGAGAAGGCCTCTCCGTTTTGAATAGCCACACGCTCGAGGCCATCGCTACTCAACGATGCTCCTCGAATGTTCTCAAAACTCGAGAAGATCGGATTCTGCTTCTGGCTTGTGAGAAGTTGAGTGATGTTAGCATACTCACCACTCGGAGTGCCGGTGACCAGGTGATGAAGTTCCTCATTCTCGTGGAGAACTATGAAGCTGTCGCCCAAGGCCGCCGTAGCGGCTTCGCCAGTTTCTTTGAGAGCCACAAGTGAGAGCGTTGCTCCGTATTCTTGGTAGTTCTCAATGCTCTGAAGCTTATCTCGAGCTACTTCGTAAGCTGACTTCACGAGCTCTTCGAGCTCTAGCTTTTTCCTGTTGTCAGTCATGAAGTTTACGGCTGTTTCTACTGCCAAATGAGAGCCTTGGTCGCTGAATTTTAAGCTTCCAGCTCCGTCAGCAACTGCGGCAAAAACGATTCCCTTTTCCTCATGGAAAAGCAAGGCATCCTGATTCGGAAGGCCTTCTTTCACATGGTAAGGCCCGGGGATGCTCCCCATGAATGTTTCAAAAGTCATGTGTTGTCTTTTAGATTTCGGCCCAACCGGAAGGACTGGGTAGCTGGACGGCATCACCAGGCTGAGAAGCGGAAACAGCACTCTGAGAGGCGGAAAGCCAGACGAAGAGCGAGCTGAAGTCAATGCCCTTAAGCTTTAATGGTTCGCGTGTTGAAAGCTGCGAGAGTGTTTCAAAATCGGCACCCTCTACACCCACGGGGAAGAAAGCGATTTTTTTGGCTGCCTCGGCCTCTTTGATGCGCTTAGCTGCGTTCTCTATGGAGTCTGTGGGAGCACCATCCGTGACGAGGAGTCCCCAGGGGCGGTAAAATTCTACTCCCGCAGCCTTGTACTCTCTCTTTCGAGCCTCTACTGCGTCTAGAGCAACTTCGATAGCCTGCCCCATGCTCGTGATACCCGAGGGAACGAGAGTCGGAATCGTAGCGTTATCGATGGTTGCGAACTTAGTTGCAGGAGTAACATCTGTACCGAAAGAAACAACGGACAATTCCACACGCCTGCGTGCAAGAGGGTCCTTGCGGAGCTCTGAAATGAGCACATCGAGACCGGCATTGAGTGCGTTTAACGGAGTATCTGACTCTCCCTCAAAGCTCTGCGCCATAGAGCTCGAAGCATCCAAAATAAGGATAACGGGACACCTGGGATCCGGATTAGTTGCTAGATCTATATCTGAAAAATCTGAAAAATCTTCAGCCATGATTAGTTCACCTTCACTTTTTCTTGTGGTCGTAAGCTGGATGTATCCCAAGCTAGAGTTTCAAAAATTTCTTCGAGTGGCCCAAGATCTAATTGAAGCATATGAATATTGGGCCAGCTGGAATTGAAACTTCGCATTTGAGCAGTCATGCCACCGTTAAGTCTAAGCGTCCACTCGTAGGAAATCTCTCCAGTGAGGAGATCCTCTTTTCTAGCGGCTACAACATAGACAACCTTGTCATGCTTGAACATTCCCTGGGTCTTTTTGAAAGGAAACCAATCTTTACTCCCCTTAGGGAATGCTTTAGTGACCTCGGTGACTCGCAAGTCACTTATACTCAGCTCATCTGCACTCATTTTATTCCTCTAGCATCTCACTTCAGCTATGGCGGTTATGGAGCCAACGGGCACCTCTGTCAGCCCGTAGTCCTCTACTTGAGCGTATTTTACCGAAAGCGGCTCTACCGAACCGATTTCAATCTTAGTGTGAAACCCGTGGAGATTCCAATTCTGGAAAGCCGGCTCATCTTCACTAATGAGCTTCAACGCTAGATTCTGTGAAGCATGCGCCGCGGCGATCACCGACTTTCCGAAGCTCATTCCGAGAGTGTTGTTTAGCCTCAAATGAACTGGACTGTTACTAGTGCTAGCCGATTTCTCCTGAGGCTTAAAACCA
>JAVBSF010000231.1:0-34389 GCA_031556925.1 Pararhizobium sp. | reverse complement strand
GTCGCTGGAATCCATAAAGCCGGCCACGGGAGATCGCGGCTGGTTCCAGTTCTATCCGCCGAACGACCCGGCCATGGAGGCCGACATGCTCGCCCGCGCGCAGAAGGCGGGTTACGAAACGCTCGTGCTCACCGTGGACATTCCGGCCGCGACCCGCCGCGAGCGCGACATTCGCAACGGCCTTTCAGTCCCGCCCCGGCTCGATCTTGCAACGATACTGCAGATCATGGCGCACCCCGGCTGGGCGCTTCGCAGTCTTCGCCACGGCATTCCGGAATTCGAGAATCTTTCGCCCTACTACCCGAGAGGCGCTTCCCTTGCCGCCTCGGCCGAATTCGTCGGTCGCGTCATGCAGGGTCACATCACGGCCGCCCGCATGGCGCGCATTCGTGACGCCTGGAAAGGCAATCTTCTCATCAAGGGCGTGCTCGATCCCGAGGAAGCGGCGGCCTATATGGCGCTCGGCGCGGATGGCGTGATCGTTTCCAACCACGGCGGCCGCCAGCTCGACGCGGCGCCGAGCGCTGTCGACATGTTGCCGCTCATTCGCAAAAGGCTCGGTCCCGATGCGCTGGTCCTCGCCGATGGCGGCATTCGCTGCGGGCTCGATATCGCCCGGATGCTGGCACTCGGCGCCGACATGGTGCTGATCGGCCGCCCCTTCATTTTCGCCAGCGCGGCAATCGGAAAACGCGGAGCCGGTCACCTGATCGGCATTCTCAAGGCTGAGCTGCAATCGACCATGGCGCAGCTGGGATGCCCCGCGGTTCGAGACCTGCCCGCCGCGCTGCATCACCCCCGGACCACCGCATAGGACAAAGGACGACACGCAATGGCTCTCCTCGACGAACTCAAGGCGGCGCTCGGCGATGATGCGGTGTTGACCGGCGACCGGATCGGCGAGCGCTATCGCAGCGACGAAAGCCATTCCGGCCGCAGCCTGCCCCTTGCGGTGCTGCGCCCTGCAACGGCCGAGGCCGTCTCCCAGGCGCTCTCGATCTGCGACCGCCATGGTCAGAGCGTCGTGCCGCAGGGTGGCCTGACCGGCCTTGTCGGCGGCGCCAATCCACGCAAGGGCGATGTTGCATTGTCACTGGAGCGTTTCGCCGGCATCGAGGAGATCGATGCCGCCGCGGCAACCATGACCGTGCGCGCGGGAACACCGCTTGAGGCCGCCCAGCGCGCGGCGGAAGAAGCAGGCTTCCTGCTGCCGATCGATCTTGGCTCGCGAGGCAGCTGCCAGATCGGCGGCAATATCGCCACCAATGCCGGCGGTATCCGCGTGATCCGCCATGGTGTGACGCGCGACAACGTGCTGGGGCTCGAAGCCGTCATTGCCGATGGCACGGTCCTGTCCTCGCTGACCAAGACGATGAAGAACAATACTGGCTACGACCTGCGCCAGCTTTTCGTCGGTTCGGAAGGCACGCTCGGCATCATTACCCGCGCCGTCCTGAAGCTGAAGCCATTGCCCAGCCACCGTTCGACGGCGCTTTGCGCGGCCGCAAGCTATGAGAAAACAGTGGCGCTGCTGCGCATGGCGCAAGTGATGCTCGCCAATGTCTCGGCCTTCGAGGTGATGTGGGACAGCTATTTCCGCTTCAATGCCGAGGTGCTCGGCCTTAAGTTCTTCGAAACGAATTTTCCCTTCCTCGTCATCATCGAGGAAGACCTTTTCGGCGGCGATCAGGGCGGGGAACGCTTCGAGGCCTTTCTGGCGGCGGCCTTCGAGGAAGGGCTGATCGAGGATGCACTGATTGCGCAGTCGGAAAAGGAAGCGCGCAATTTCTGGTCGGTGCGCGAAGGCTACGCCATGGACAAGGCGCTGCCCTCGCTGTTCAATCTCGACATCAGCATGGCGATCGGCCGGATCGGCGACTACGCCGAAGACTGCGGCAAGGCGCTCTTCGCGCGCTTTCCCGACGCGCATGTGTCCTTCTTCGGCCATGTCGGCGACAGCAACCTGCATGTCACGATCGCGACGGCCGAAGGCACGGAGGAAGACCTGCATGCGATCGACGAGATCGCCTATGATCTGGTGCGCCGGTATGGCGGCTCCATCTCGGCCGAACACGGCATCGGCACGCTGAAGCGCGATTACCTCGGCCATTCCCGCAGCCCGCAGGAGCTGGCGGTGATGCGGCGGATCAAGGCCGCCCTCGATCCGAACGGCATCCTGAACCCCGGAAAGGTTCTGCCGTCAGGCGCGACGCCGTAACCTGACGGCAGAAGAACAGGTTCCCCGGTATCAGCCGAACAGCCGGCCGATGGCCTCGACCTCGTTCTGGCGGATATCGTGCCCGCCGGAATGCCACTCGGCTGTGACCTCAGCTTTCTGCCGTTCGAAATAGCCGATCAGCGCCTGCGTCAGAGCCGGCGGGCAGATCGGATCGCGTTCGCCGGCAGTGATCAGGATCTTCCTACCGGCAATTCTGGCGTTGTCATCAGGCTGAAACGGGATCAGCGGATGCAGCAAGGCCGACCGGTCGAACAGATCGCCCTTCTCGATGATCACGTTTGCCAGAATGTTGGCGCCGTTGGAAAAACCGAGGCCATAGACTTCCGATGCCTGATACTGCTCCTTCAGGTCCGTGACATAGGCGGCCAGCTTGTCCGTCGCCCGGGCAAGATCGGCCATGTCATAGACCCCCTCGCCGGTACGGCGGAAGAAACGGGCGGCACCATATTCGGAGACGTCGCCGCGCGGCGAAACGATCGTCGCCTCCGGCAACAGCCGGGCGGCGAAATCGAAGAACTGGTTCTCGTCGCCGCCGGTGCCATGCAGGGTGAAGAGAATAGGCCTGCCCGGTGCACCGGCCTTCAGCCGATGCACATATCCCTGTTCGGTCATGGTGTTCTCCTTAATTGTCGAGCTTCTGGAGATGCTGCTCCAGGATCGGGCGCAGATGCTTGTGCTGCTGCGGCAGCTTCAGCGCCTGGCCGAGATGGGCGGTATCCTCGTCGCGGTCAAAGCCCGGCTCGTTCGTGGCGATCTCGAACAGCACACCGCCTGGCGTGCGGAAATAGATGGCCCAGAAATAGTCGCGGTCGATGACCGGGGTCACGTGATAACCGGTGTCCATCAGCGCCTTGCGGACTTCGAGCTGCTTTTCGCGGTTCTCGACGGCGAAGGCGACATGATGGACGGAACCCGCGCCCTGCAGACCACGCTGGATGTTCGGCATGGTTTCGAGATCGATCAGGCCGGCGCCATTGCCGCCCGGAACGATCAGGCGGGTCACCCCGTCTTTGGTGTCGAGCGTCTCGTAGCCCATGTACTTCAGGAGTTCGGCGGTCGCGCCTTCATCCCGCAACCGCATGGCAACGGAGTGGAAGCCGCGGATCGCATGATCCTCGCTGACACCGCCATGGGTCCAGGGCGCGCGGTTGTCGTCGCGAACTTCGACCAGTGCGAAGCCGTCGCCATCGGGGCCGGCAAAATTCAGGCGCTTTTCGCCGAAAGTCTCTTCCTTCTTCAGGCCGGTGACACCTTGCTTGGCCAGACGCTCCTGCCAGAAGTCGAGCGAGCCTTGCGGAACCGAGAAGACGGTGGTGCCGACTTCGCCCGTACCGGGGCGGCCACGGCCCATGTCCGGGAACGGGAAATAGGTCATGACCGTGCCGGCCGAGCCGGTCTCGTCACCGTAATAGAGGTGATAGACGTCGGGAGAATCGAAGTTCACGGTCTTCTTGACGCGGCGCAGGCCGAGCGTGTCGGTGAAGAAATTGTTATTGGTGCGGGCATCGGCAGCCATCGACGTGACGTGATGCAAACCCTTGATCTGGTCGAGCATTGGTATGTCCCTTTCTGCCCCTGGGGCCGTTGTATGGCGTATAAATGTGCCCTTCCGCGGCCATGCGATAGCCCGCAGGTGTCAAACGGATTGTCTTCTTTTAGTGAACGATATCGAGGGACTGTTCGACGCCTTTGAGGCGTGGGAAGCCGTTGGGATGGCTATTCCGCGGCACGGATGACCGGCATCTGCTTCTGCGGCGAAAGCTTCAGGATTTGCCGGTAAAGCGCCGCATACTGGGCGGCGCTGCGTTCCCAGGAAAAATCGGCTTTCATGGCCTGGTTCTGCAGGCGCGCCCATTTTTTCGGATCGTGATAGGCATGAAACGCGCGATCGATCGCGGAGCGGAGATTGTCGCTGGTGGCGGGATGAAACTGGAAGCCGGTGGCCACGCGGGCGGAAAATGCCGCATCATTGGCATCGATGATAGTTTCGGAAAGGCCGCCGGTGCGTGAAACCAGCGGCACCGCGCCGTAGCGCAGGGCATAAAGCTGGGTCAAGCCGCAGGGCTCGAAACGCGACGGCTGGATCACGACATCGGCGCCGCCATGCATCAGATGCGCGGTCGCCTCGTCATAGCCGATCCTGACGCCGATCCAGCCGGGGTGCCGGTCCGCGGCGGCGAGAAGCGCGTTTTCCACGCCTGTCTCGCCCTTGCCGAGCACCACGAGCTTTCCGCCCTTGTAGCGGATATGGTCCGCCACATCCGCCAGCATATCGCCGCCCTTCTGCCAGGTCAGCCGGGTTATCGCGGCAAAGACCGGACCGGGCGTGTCGGCGAGCTGAAACGCCTCCAGCAGACGCTGCCGGTTGCCGGCGCGCTGGCGGGTGCGGGAACGATCATATCTGACCGGCAGATAGTCGTCCGTCGCAGGATTCCAGATTTCCGTGTCGATGCCGTTGACGATGCCGACAAAGGCATTGAGCCGCGATTCCAGCACGCCGTCCATGCCCATGCCGAGATCCGTCGAGATGACCTCGCGGGCGTAGGTCGGACTGACCGTGGTGATCGCGCTTGCCGTGCGGATACCGCCTTTCAGATAGCTGATGTCGCCGTAATATTCGAGGCAATCCATCGAGACGGTTTCGGGCGGCAGACCGATTTCGGTGATGATGCCGGCGGAAAACTGCCCCTGAAAGGCGAGATTGTGAATGGTCAGCACGCTGGGCACATGGGACGCATTGCTCGAATGCCTCATATAGACCGATGCCAGCGCCGTCTGCCAATCATGGGTATGTACGATATCGGGTATCCAGTCTTCAAGCAGCCCGCCGGCCACGGCCGAGGCGACATAGGAGAGGACGGCAAAGCGCTTCCAGTTGTCGGTAAAATCGCGGCCTTCCTCGTCGACATAAAGCCCACCCGGCCGATCATAGAGGGTCGGAGCGTCGAGAACGAGCAGATCGAGCCCTCCCCCCGTTGCCGCCAGCAGGCGCGCCGGCGCGCCGAAGAGATCGGGAAAGAAATGCACCCGGCTGATCTCGTCCAGCCGCTCGATGACATTGGGATAGCCGGGGACAAGGCTGCGCGTATAACAGCCATAGGCCCTTAGAACCTTGGGAAGAGAACCGGTGACATCCGCAAGACCGCCGGTCTTGATAAGGGGAAAGATTTCCGACGTCACCGATAATATGTTCACGAAGTGCGAGCCCTTGCTGCCTCTTGCCAGTTGCACGGGGATACCCCCGGACACGATTCCACACGATCACCGATAATGAAACGCCCTCCTGCGGAGGGTCTACTTCGACGCCCCGTTCGTTGCGGCGGCTGCCGATTTCTTGCCCCGCACCTTTATCGTGGCCGGAGCAACGACGGTCTCGGCCGCATCCGTTGTCTTGCCGGCTGCCGGCTTTCTGGCGGCCGCCTTCCTTACCTTGATTTCGGGCTTGCGGGTTTCCGGCGCATGGAACTTGGTTGAAGTCAGAAGCTCTTCGCGGGCCTGGTGCCAGTGGCTCTCATGGCTGCCATCGGGCCGTCCTGCCGCCTCCCAGATGGAGTAGGCTCGCTTCTGGATGTCGTCTTCCTTGATATCGCTCATGCTGCTCTCCTTCACCGCCTTGGACTGAAACGGGGTGGGCACCCTGTTCCGTAAAGTTCAGCTACAGCTGCGATTGCCCGCAGACATACTTTCCGCGAGACGGGGGGATTTCGATGAAATCCATATCTTCCGAAACATCTCCGGATCGGCCCCGCGCCCCTTCCAACCCTTCCGTGCATTCAAAACCTGGCTGCGTATCAGCCCGCGCCGCACGGCAGAGACCATGGACGGGAGAAGATTCGCGGAATGAAAAAAGACTAACCTCATTTTGTGCAGAGCCGAAGAGAAAATCTCGCAACTGCGCCAGATTATCGCGACGGCGCTCCCCGTTGCGGACCGACCGCCGCCGCATCCGGCGTCATCGACGATCCCGGCAGGATCGCCGACTTCCGGGAAGGGACGCTCCGGAACCAAAAAGGCCGCAACGCCGTTATCTCCTGCTGTCCGGCGACATAGGTCCGGGCAAGCCCCGCCGCCGGACCCGCCGCAGGAGATATCCATGAAAAAGCTGATCCCCGTTTTCGCATTGCTGACGGCGTTTCCCGTCGCCGCCCAGGACATGAAAGTGGAAGATGTCTGCCAGAAAGTGGCAAAGCATCTGCTGATGACCGAGACGCTGCATACCGGCGTCATCCAGTCCTTTCCCGAACTGAAACCGCCGCGTGCCCGAATGACCTATTCCACCCGCGACGGCGTGGAGAAGAAGGACATGGTCGATACGATCGAATGCGAATTCGGCGCGACCAAGGCACCGTTCAACCTGACCCGCTTCTGTGTTTCCAGCACCTGCTATTCGGCGGAGGAGAAAAACCCCGAAAACAAGGCGCGCTTCGAAGAGGTCAAGACGCTACTCGGACGCGAGGGCCTGTAGGACAAATCGACATTCAGCCCTTCCGTCAGCGCCCCGTCTTCGTCGCCATCCAGATGACGTGACGAGCGCCGCTGCCCTTCGTGCTGGCGCGGACCTTCAGTTCCTCGACTGAAAAACCAGCCTCGCGCAGCCGGCGGGTAAAGCCCGCATCCGGCGCCGACGACCAGACGGAAAGCACACCATTCGGCTTCAACGCCGCCTTGGCGGCCCTCAACCCCGCAAGGCTGTAGAGATCGTCGTTTTTGCGACGGGTGAGGCCTTCCGGACCATTGTCGACATCGAGAAGGATCGCGTCATAGGCGGCCTTCGTCGCGCCGATCAACAGGCCGACATCGCCCAGCCGGATATCGACGCGGCGGTCGTCGAGGCAGCCCTTGAAGACCTCCGCCATCGGTCCGCGCGCCCATTCGACCACCGCGGGAACCAGTTCTCCGACGGTTATGCGCACATCTTCTCCCATCACAGCCAGCGCAGCCCGCAGCGTAAAGCCCATACCGAGCCCGCCGATCAGCATATGCGGCCTTGGATGGGCCCTGATACGTTCGAAAGAAAGGCGCGCAAGCTGCTCTTCCGAACCGCTGAGCCGGCTGTTCATCAGTTCGATCGCCCCGAGCATGATCGAGAACTCGCCGCCGCGCTGCTTCAGGCGCAACTCCCCTCCACCATCGGGCATGGGTGCGGTGTCTAGCTGAATCCAGGGAAGCACAGGTGATCTCTCTTCAAACGGTGAATGGCCGCGCGATAGCACAGATGGAGGCCGATGGCACCAGCGGTTACGGTACCGCCGAAGCTCCGTTGCAAAGCCCCGGCCTCATTTGCACCAGTGACGGCCGCATCCAGCACCGACCGGGCTCAGCGCCGGCGAGGCCCGGCAAAGGCGGAAATCGCGGCCTCGCAAGCCCGTGCGAAATGTGTCGAAGGGCCCTCGCTGCCGGTCGCAAGCCGGCTGACACGCGCACCTTCAAGGATCATCGAAAGCGTATCCGCCAGTGCGTCGGGTTCCTCGACGCCGGCGCGCCGACAGAGATCCGACAGTCTTCGCCGCTGCTCGTTCTTGAAATTCTCGATCACCGCATGGGCGGGATGATCGGGCTCCTTCAGTTCAACCGCGGCGTTGGCGAGGTCGCAGCCGAAGGGCTCGCTGCACAGACAGTTCGTGCGGGCATCGACCCAGCTGTCGAGCTGGGCACGGGCATCGCCGGGATTGGTGGCTTCCAGCTCCTCCCACATCGCCGCCGCCTTTTCCGACGTGTGGCGCAGCGCCTCGCAGATGAGATCGTCCTTCGATCCGAAGTGGCGATAGAGCGTCATCTTGTTGGTGTCGGCCGCCTCCGCGATCGCATCGACGCCGATACCGCGAATGCCGTGCTGGCGAAAAAGCTCGCATGCCGAAGACACAATCCGCTCACGCGGGGCCGGCCGCGAGCCGATCCCGGAATTTTCTTCCGTGGCCTTCATAGGGCCACGTTTCGAACTTTTATTCAGGGTGGTTATTGACATGGGTGTGACCGGTCGGTAACTATGCATTTGTTACTTACCGGTAACACCTATGGAATGCCGAGTCAAGTTGATGCCACCGGGCCTGCCTGACGACCGAATGATGAAGGAGACCGCCATGAACCAGACCGATTTGACTCTCGATGAGGTTTTGAACGACCCGATGATCCGCGCGGTCATGCGGGCGGATGGCGTCACGTCTTCCGAATTCAGGACGCTGCTCTTTTCCGCCGCCAGCGCGCTTCGTCATGCCGAGCCTTCCAGCGGCGGCACGAAAGCCCACGCGGCAAAGCTGCTTTCCGCGCCGAAGAGGCGGCTTCTGTCGATGGTACACCCGCTTGCGGTGCGTTCGCGCGGCCCTTGCGTAGCGGCCTGATCCCGCATTTCCCGGCGATCCGCCTCCCGATCGCGTGAAAGCCCAGCCGGTTCCCTGCCCGGCTGGGCTTTTTCATTGTCAGACCTTTACCGCCAGTTCGGCAAAATCCTCCGTGCCGAAATATCGGATATAACGCTCCACCTCGGAGGGCTCGCCGGTCGCCTTGCGAGGGTTGTCCGAAAGCTTCACCGCCGGCCGGCCATTGGCATCGACCACCTTGCAAACGATCGAGATCGGATTGAGGCCACTGATCTCGATCGGCGCGCAGCCGGCGAAATCGTTGGTGAGGTTCGTGCCCCAGCCGAAGCTCATGCGCACCCGCCCCTCGAAATGGCGATAGGTATCGATGATCGTGTCGACGTCGAGACCATCGGAGAAGATCAGCAGCTTGTCCCTCGGGTCGCGGCCCATCTTTTTCCACCAGTCGATGATCTTTTCGCCGCCTTCGATCGGCGGGGCGCTATCGGGGCGAAAACCCGTCCAGTCGGCCACCCAGTCGGGCGCGTTGCGCAGGAAGGCCGCCGTGCCGAACGCATCCGGCAGGACGATCAGAAGGTTGCCGCCGTAAAGACGGTTCCAGTCCTGCAAAACCTTGTAGGGCGCCTGGCCAAGCTCTTCATCGTTTCTCGCCAGCGCGGCGGCGACCATCGGCAGCTCATGGGCATTCGTGCCCAGTGCTTCGAGGTCGGTATCCATGGCAAGCAGCACGTTGCTGGTGCCTGAAAAGGACTTGCCGATACCTTCCTTCAACGCCTCAACGCACCAGCGCTGCCAGAGAAAACTGTGCCGGCGGCGGGTGCCGAAATCGGAGATCCGCAGATCCGGATACCGCCGCAACCGCTCGACCTTGTCCCACATCTTGGCCTTGGCGCGGGCATAAAGCACGTCTAGCGCGAAGGGGCCTATATCCTTCATGGCCGTGCGCGAGCGCAGCTCGTTGATGATCGCAAGGGCCGGGATTTCCCACATGGTCGTGTGGGTCCACTTGCCGGGGAAGGTCAGCTCGTACTGGCCGTGGCGGCGGGAGAGCTCGTAGTCCGGCAGCTGGAAATCAGCGAGCCAGGCAAGGAAATCCGGCGTGAAAATCTGCTTGTTGCCGTAGAAGGTGTTGCCGGCGAGCCAGATCATCTCCGTCTTGGTGAACTTCAGATTCCGCACATAATCGAGCTGCTCGCGCAGTTCCTGCTCGTCGATCTCATCGGTGAGCAGCACGGTCTTGGACCGGTTGATCAGCGAAAAGGTAGCATCGACATCCGGGTAAAGCTTCCAGATCATCTGCAGCATCAGGAGCTTGTAGAAATCCGTGTCGAGGAGACTGCGCACGACGGGATCGAGCTTCCAGGCGTTGTCATAGACCCGGCGGGCGATATCGGTCTTGGTCATGCACGTCCTCCGCGACCCATTGCGGCACGTACCGCTTGGGGGAATGCAGTCATGGCATGGTCATCATGCATCCCGCAACAGGCATCGAACCGATTTAACCGCGACAAAACAGCAGAGTGCGGCGGAAGCAGGTCGGGACCACCCGATTCAACCGGCCACGTGCCTGCCGGCATGGTCTTCAGATCCGTCGCGGCGAGGTGAGATGAATTGCGGGAAAGATTTTTTCCGATCCCGGAATCCGGAGTTTGCACGGGCGATCTTGCCATGCAGCTTGAGCTTGCATGCACGGCAACCCTTGAGCGAGCGGGCGTTGCGACCAGCGCCGGCCATGCTGAAAGCACAAAACAGACAGGGCTGCTCCGCCCCCGTCACGCGGCTGTCGCAAAAGTTATCGCTTGACGTGGCCGCAACCGAGCGTAACAGATAACGCGTTTCGTCGATGAATTGATATGAGGTTTCCATGACTTACCTCCAGGCACTCTTTCATCAGTCCCCTGAAATTGCATTGTTTCTTTCGTTGGCCATCGGTTACTGGGTCGGGAAATTCCAATTCGGAAAATTCCAGCTCGGCGGTGTTGCCGGCTCGCTTCTGGTGGCCGTGGTCCTGAGCCAGATCGGCATCACCATCGACAACGGCATCAAGACCGTGCTGTTCGCTCTCTTCATCTACGCCGTGGGCTACGAAAGCGGCCCGCAATTCTTCCGTTCGCTCGGCATGAAGTCGATCCGTGAAATCGTCATGGCGGCGGTTCTGGCCATCAGCGGCCTGCTGACAGTCGTGATCCTCGCCAAGATGTTCGGGCTCGACAAGGGCCTTGCAGCCGGCATCGGCGCGGGCGGCCTGACCCAGTCGGCCATCATCGGCACCGCCGGATCGGCGATCGCCAAGCTCGGCCTTTCGGCGGAAGAAACGCAGCGCCTGCAGGGCAACGTCGCCGTCGGCTATGCCGTCACCTACATCTTCGGCTCCTTCGGCGCGATCATCGTCTGCGTCAACATTCTCCCTTGGTTCATGCGCCGCGGCATTCGCGACGATGCGATCAAGGCGGAGGCCGAGCTTCTGGCCGGCGCGCAGGTTTTCGGCCCCGGAGAGGCCGCGGCCCTGCCCGATCTCGTTGGCCGTCTCTACCGGATCGGCCCCGCTGCCGGCCGGACCGTGCTTCAGATCGAGCAGGAAACATCCGGCCTGACCGTCGAGCGCGTCAAGCGCAACAACACGCTGATCGGGCTGGAGCCGGGCCTCAAGCTGGACGCTGACGATATCATCCTCGTCGTCGGGCAGCGCCCGGCGGTGGTCGCGGCCGCCGACCGGCTGGGATCCGAACTGCAGTCATCCGAAGGCATGGATGTCGTGGTCGCGACCCGTGACATCGTGATCAGCAATCCGGACCTGATCGGGCGCACGGTCGACCAAATCCGCGAAGCGATCGATACGGAGCTGCGCCACGGCGTCTACGTCATCAAGGTCACGCGCGCCGGGGTGCCGCTGACATTGACGAGGGACACCGTCATCAATGCCGGCGACATCGCCACCGTCTATGGCACATCGCAGGATCTGCAGCGTGTTTCCAAGCGTGTCGGCACCGTGATCATTCCGAGCGACAAGACGGATTTCGTCTTCCATGGTCTCGGTCTGGTCGTCGGTCTGCTGATCGGCCTGATCGTGCTGCGTATCGGCTCCATTCCGCTGACGCTCGGCAGCGGTGGCGGCGCGCTTCTGGCGGGCCTTGCGTTCGGCTGGTACCGCAGCCGCAACATGACGATCGGCAACATGCCGCTCGGCGCCTCGACCCTGCTGCGCGACCTCGGCCTTGCCGGCTTCGTCGCCATCGTCGGCCTGCAGTCGGGTCAGCAGGCGGTCACGACCATTGCCGAAAAGGGGATTTCCATCTTCCTGATCGGGGTTGCCGTGACGATCATTCCGCTGATCATCACCATGCTCGTCGGCCGCTACATCCTGCGCTACGACAATGTGGCGGTGTTTGCGGGCGCACTTTCCGGCTCGCGCAGCGCCAACCCGGCCTTCGGGGAGGTTCTCGACAAGGCCGGAAACTCCATCCCGACCGTTCCTTTCGCCATTACCTACGCATTGGCCAACGTCTTCCTGACCCTGCTCGGGCCGTTGATCGTTGCCTTTGTCTGATCCCTGTCAACGGAGTACAAACTCATGACTGTCGATTACGCCAAGTATGCGAAACTCAGCCCGTTCGAGCTGAAGGATGAACTGATCAAACTCGCCTCGTCGCGCGAAAACCGGCTGATGCTGAATGCCGGCCGCGGCAACCCCAACTTCATCGCAACGCTGCCGCGCCGCGCCTTCTTCCGCCTTGGCCTCTTTGCCGCGGCAGAGTCGGAATTGTCCTACTCCTACATGCAGCGATGGATCGGCGGCCTGCCAAACATCGAGGGCATCGAAGCCCGCTTCGAGCGCTTTACCACCGACAATCGCGACCAGGCCGGCGTTGCCTTCCTGCAGCGGGCCCTCTCCTATGTCCGCGACCAGCTCGGTCTTTCAGGCTCGGCCTTCCTGCATGAGATGGTCGAAGGCATTCTCGGCTGCAACTATCCGGTTCCGCCGCGCATGCTGAAGATCAGCGAGGAGATCGTCGCTCACTATATCGTCAAGGAAATGGTCGGCGGCATGCTTCCGCCCAGCAGCATCGACGTCTTCGCGACGGAGGGCGGCACGGCGGCGATGACCTATGTGTTCAACACGCTGAAGCAGAACGGCATCGTCAAGCGCGGCGACAAGGTGGCGATCGGCATGCCGGTCTTCACGCCTTACATCGAAATTCCGGAGCTCGACGAATACGGTCTTGAGGAAGTGGCGCTCAATGCCGATCCCGAGATGGGCTGGCAGTATCCGGATTCGGAAATCGAAAAGCTGCGCGACCCCGCCATCAAGGTGTTCTTCCTGATCAACCCGAGCAACCCGCCTTCGGTGAAGCTCGACCAGCGCAGTCTCGACAAGATCGCCAAGATCGTGCGCGAGGAGCGCCAAGATCTCATCATCCTGACGGACGACGTTTACGGCACGTTCGCCGACGATTTCAAATCGATCTTCGCGACGTGCCCGAACAACACCATCCTGGTCTATTCCTACTCGAAGTATTTCGGTGCGACCGGCTGGCGCCTCGGCGTCATCGCGACCCAGAAGGAAAACGTCCTGGACGCCAAGCTGAAGGCGCTTCCCGCCGACGCCAAGAAGACGCTGGACCGCCGTTACGGCTCGCTTCTGCCGGATGTTTCCAGCTTGAAGTTCATCGACCGCCTGGTCGCCGACAGCCGCACCGTGGCGCTCAACCACACGGCCGGCCTTTCGACCCCGCAGCAGGTGCAGATGGTGCTCTTCTCGCTGTTTGCACTGATGGACGAGACGGACAATTACAAGACCACGCTGAAGAAGGTCATCCGCAAGCGCGAAGCGGCCCTCTACCGCGAACTGGGTGTCGAGCCCGAGCAGGACGAAAACTCGGTCGATTACTACACCCTGCTGGATCTCGAGGTTATATCGCGCAAGCTCTATGGCGACGAGTTTGCGGATTGGCTGAAGGGCGCCTTCGCCAACAACGAACTTCTGTTCCGCATCGCCGACGAGACCGGCATCGTGCTTCTGCCCGGCAAGGGTTTCGGCACGCAGAAGCCGACCGGCCGCGCTTCGCTCGCAAACCTCAACGAATATGAGTATGCGGCCATCGGCAAGGCGCTGCGCAACATGGCGGACGAGTTCTACGCGAAGTTCAAGGCTGGCAAAGGCAAGTAACAAATCAGAAGACCCCTCTTCCCGCCCGCGGGGAGAGGGAACGCTCTGGGCCGGATCGACATTCAGGATTTCCCAGTCGGCTCATCGCCGTTTCCGCAGCAAGCCTGCCTAAACCGGCTCGTAGCACGTTGACCACCGGTCCATCGGGATCGACACCGTCCCTTGAAGCCTCGAACGCGCCCCGAAACTGCGAATGCGCCGGAACCCGCCCTTCCGGGATACGTAAAGCCGATTTCGGCCTCATCGCGTTCGGCGCGTCGATGGCCTGAGCGGCGGCAACGCTCAACCATCGGGAAACTGGCCGAGATCGAGCGACATAAGCTCTCCTTGCTGAACCAGCAGACGGAAATATCGTTGCTCTTGCAATAAAAGTGGCGCGGCGATTTTTTTGCGTTGACTTCATTGCATCTGCAACGGTATTTTCGTTGCAACGGCAACGATATTTATCGACGAAGATATCGGGAGGATTTTCAATGACTGCACACAGCCTGTCCGCCGGGACGATCCGCGCGGCCGTTACCACCGGCACGGTCGAAGGCTATATGCCGGGCTTCGCCAACGATTTCGAGACCGAGGCGCTGCCGGGCGCTCTGCCTCAGGGCCAGAATTCACCGCAGAAATGCAATTACGGCCTTTATGCCGAGCAGCTTTCCGGCACCGCCTTCACAGCGCCGCGCGGCCAGAACGAGCGGACATGGTGCTATCGCATCCGGCCCTCGGTTCACCACACCGGCCGGTTCAGCCCGATCAATGTGCCCTACTGGAAGACAGCGCCCAACATTTTGCCGCATGACCCCAACCGGCAGAACATCATGAGCCTCGGGCAATATCGCTGGGATCCGATTCCCCTGCCGGGGGCTGACGAGGATCTGACCTGGATCACGGGCATGCGCACGATCACCACCGCTGGCGACGTCAATATCCAGGTCGGCATGGCAAGCCACGTCTACCTGATCACCCGTTCCATGCAGGACGAGTATTTCTTCTCCGCCGACAGCGAGCTGCTCGTCGTGCCCCAGGAGGGCCGGCTGCGCTTTTGCACAGAGCTTGGCGTCATCGACCTGGAGCCCAAGGAAATCGCCATCCTGCCGCGCGGCCTCGTCTACCGCGTCGAGGTGCTGGAAGGCCCGTGCCGCGGCTTCGTCTGCGAAAACTACGGCCAGAAATTCGACCTGCCGGGCCGAGGTCCGATCGGCGCCAACTGCCTGGCCAATCCGCGCGATTTCAAATCTCCGGTCGCCGCGTTCGAGGATCGCGACGCGCGCTCCCGCGTGGTGATCAAATGGTGCGGCCAGTTCCACGAGACCTGGATCGGCCACAGTCCGCTGGACGTTGTGGCCTGGCACGGCAACTACTGCGCCTATAAATACGACCTGCGCACCTATTCCCCGGTCGGGGCCATCCTGTTCGACCACCCCGATCCGTCGATCTTCACCGTCCTGACCGCGCCGTCCGGACAGGAAGGCACGGCGAATATCGACTTCGTCCTGTTCCGCGAACGCTGGATGGTGGCCGAGCATTCGTTCCGCCCGCCGTGGTATCACAAGAACATCATGTCGGAACTCATGGGCAACATCTACGGCACCTACGATGCCAAGCCGCAGGGCTTTGCGCCCGGCGGCATCAGCCTGCACAACTGCATGCTTCCACACGGTCCCGACCGCGACGCTTTCGAAGGCGCCTCGAACGCCGCACTGAAGCCGGAGAAGCTCGACAACACCATGTCGTTCATGTTCGAGACCCGCTTTCCCCAGCACCTCACGGAATTCGCGGCGAGGGAAGCGCCGATGCAGCAGGAATATATCGAGGTCTGGGATCGGCTGGAAAAGAAGTTCGACGGCACGCCCGGCATCAAGTGACAGGAGAACCATGATGGCCACAGCGCTGCGCAGCCGTATCGCGTCCGCGAACGAGCCGGGATGCGATTTCCCGATCCAGAACCTGCCCTACGGAGTGTTTTCGACCTCGGGCGCATCGCCGCGCTGCGGCGTCGCGATCGGAGACAGGATCCTCGATCTGGCGGCCTGCGAGGCGGCCGGCCTCGTGGATGCCGCCGGCACCTTCGCCGAACCGCAACTCAACGGCTTCATCGCGCTCGGCAGGACAAAATGGGATGCCGTACGCGCAACGCTGACCCGTCTTCTGGCGGAAGGCGCCACAGAAAACCTGCCGCTGGTGGCCATGGCCGAAGCAACGCTGCATCTGCCGATCAAGGTTACCGAATTCACCGATTTCTACGCTTCGAAGAACCATGCTTTCAATGTTGGCGTGCTGTTTCGGGGCCCGGAGAACGCGCTGCCGCCGCAATGGACCCATATGCCGATCGGTTATAACGGCCGCGCCTCGTCGGTGGTCGTCTCGGGCACGCCGATCCGTCGCCCCATGGGACAGGTCAGGGGCGACAACGGTCCCGAATGGACCGCCTGCCGACGACTGGATCTCGAACTCGAGCTCGGCGCCATCGTCGGCGGCGACAGCGTGATGGGTGAGCGTCTGACGGTTGCCGAAGCGGAGGCGCTGATCTTCGGCTACGTGCTTTTGAACGACTGGTCGGCGCGCGACATCCAGGCCTGGGAATACCAGCCGCTGGGGCCGTTCCAGTCCAAGGCGCTCGGCACCACCATTAGCCCGTGGATCGTGACGCAGGCGGCGCTCGAACCCTTCCGCAGCGAGGGCGCCGAGCGGGTCGCCCCGCTCCTGCCCTATCTCAAGGAAGAGCGCCCCGGCTTCTACGATCTCGCCATCGGCTGGACGATGAACGGGCAGGCCATGGGCCGGACCAACTACAATGTCATGTATTATTCCAGCGCCCAGCAACTGGCGCATCATACGGAATCGGGCTGCCCGATGCGGGTCGGCGATCTTCTCGGAACCGGCACGATTTCAGGGCCGACGCGCGGAGAAACCGGTGCCTTGCTGGAAATGACCCAGGGCGGCAGGGAGCCCGTGATCGTCAATGGCGAGGCAAGGACGTTCATTCTCGATGGCGACGAGATCGGCCTCTTCGCCCATGCCGAAGGCGCAGGTTACCGCATCGGCTTCGGCCCTTGCACCGGCCGCATTCTGCCGGCCCGGCCATGAACGCGGTTCTTCACGACTACTGGCGCTCGTCGGCCTCCTACCGGGTGCGGATCGCGCTTGCGCTCAAAGGCATGGACTACGCGCGGATACCCGTCGATCTGGTCAAGGGCGAGCAGCGTGGGGACCGGAACCTCGACATCAATCCGCAGGGACTGGTGCCGACGCTTGAGATCGACGGCAGGCGGCTGACGCAATCGCTGGCGATCATCGAATATCTCGACGAAACCCGCCCGGAACCGCCGCTGTTGCCGGCGACAGCGGAGGCAAGGGCGCATGTTCGCGCGCTGGCTCTCGCAATCGCCTGCGAAATCCATCCCGTCTCGAACCTCACGGTGCTGGCGCGGGTCGAGGCGCTTGGCGGGGCGGAAGCACGGGCGAACTGGAACCGGGAGAATATCGCCGCCGGCCTTCAAGCGGTGGAGAAGCTGCTGGATCATCCAGGCTTCATCGGTCGCTTCTGCTACGGCTCCACGCCGGGTCTGGCGGACTGCACGCTGATCCCGCAACTCTACAATGCCGCCCGCTGGGGCGTCGACTTCGGGCACCTCTCCCGCATATCGGCCATCGCGCAGAGGTGCGCCGATCTGGCGGCCTTTCAGCAGGCCGCACCGGAAGCGCTTGCGTGAAAGCCCTCGGCGATTTTCACGCCGGTTTTTCCTGCCGCGCCATGTCAATGGCTTCCGCGATGACAGCACGATCGCCGATATGATTGGCAAGGATCAGGACCAGTCTGGCCCAGACGCGCAGGCTCTGCTCCTCGCTCAACCCCTCGTGCAGACACATGAGCTCTTCATAGATATCGTCATGTCCCGTCAGGTTCGGGGCGGTTTTCAGTGCGGGCATGGGCTTCCTCCTTTCGCACGGATCAATGCGGCCTCGATCCCCGCTGCGGTCGGCGCTTTCCAACGGGCGGCGACATACTGATCGGGCCGCACAAGAATGGCGGCGCCATCGCTCAGGCCAAGACGATCGGCGGCGGTTCCCTCCACTTCGACAAGGCGGATGTCCTTCGGCGGCTCCTTCCTCCAGTTGCCGGCAAGCAGCACGAATTCATCGCCGATGGCCTCAAGCAGCCAGCCGCCGCGATGCGGCGCATCCAGCACCGGCGATCCCGGCGCGACGCCACCCTGCCAGTCGTCGCTGTCATCAGTGGAAAGCGTGCTTGCAGGGTAACTCACCGGCGTCGATAACCGCCCCGAATTCACGAAAGGCCGCGCGAAGGCGTGGTCCCGCGCCAATTCGAGCACGGCGTCCCGCAAGGCCTGGCTGGCGGTGGATTTCGGCGTCAGGAAATCGGTCGAACGGGTCGAGTTCAGGATGTTCTCATCCGCCGTTGTGATCGCCTCGTCATTATAGGTCTCGATCAGGCTTTCGCGAGCCGCGCCGCGCAACACCAGATCCAGCTTCCAGCCGAGATTATCGATATCGGCAAGCCCCCCATTGCAGCCACGCGCGCCGAAGGGCGAGACGAGGTGGGCGGAATCACCAGCGAAAATCGTGCGGCCATGGACAAACCGCCCCATCCGGCGGCACTGGAAGGTATAGACGGAATACCATTCCTGTTCGAATTCGACCTCGCCCAGCATGGCGCGAATGAAGGGATTGACGTTCTCGGGCCGGATCGCGGCCTCACGATCGACGTTCCAGCCCAGCTGGAAATCCAGCCGCCACACATCGTCCGGCTGCTTGTGCATCAGGGCCGAGCGGCCGGGATTGAACGGCGGATCGAACCAGAACCAGCGCTCCGCGGGCATTTCGTGCTTCATGCGTATGTCGGCGATCAGGAAATTGTCCTCGAAGACGCGTCCTTCGAAATCGAGTCCGAGCTTTTCGCGCACCGTCGAGCGCGCGCCGTCGCAGGCGATCAGCCATTCCGCGTGCAGGCTATAATCGCCCTGCGCCGTCGATACCGAGAGTTCCACACCGTCTTCGAACGGATCGACGGCCTCGACGCGGTGACCCCAGCGGATATCGATGTTGGCCAGCCGCCGGCAGCCTTCCAGCAGATATTCCTCGATGTAGTATTGCTGGATATTGATGAAACCCGGCCGCTTCTGTCCCTTAACCGGCAGCGCATCGAACTGATAGACCGGGGCGTTGTCCTTGCCCCAGAAGACCTTTCCGACATTCCAGGTCACGCCCTTTTCGACGGCCGGATCACCGACGCCCAGCCGGTCGAGGATATCGAGTGACCGTTTGGAAAAGCAGATCGCCCTCGATGCATGGGCCACGAAATCGAGCCGGTTCAATACCGTCACCGCATGCCCGCGCCGGCCGAGATCCAGCGCCATGGCGAGCCCCACCGGCCCCGCGCCGACAATCACCACGCGGACGTTATCGGTGCTACCCGCCGACGCGGGGGTCGCGCCGATTTGCCTGTAGACCGGGATCCTCCGCCCATTCGCCATGATCTCCTCCTCCCCGCTTCCGTCAATCCTGCAATTGCGCCCAGACCTCGCGATCGCGCTCGGCGGTCCAGATCCTTGGATGCTCGATGCCCTCATACTCGTCCCAAAGCCGCTGAACGTCGAAGGGCAGGCAATGTTCGAAAATCGGCCAGGCGCCGAACTCCGGCGCCAGCGCGTCGCGAGTGGCCTCGAAGGCCTGCTTCAAGCCGCCGCCGGCCTCGTGGATGCGGCCGATATTGTCGATCATGCCCTTCAGGAACTTGCGAGTCTGTTCGACCGCGGCGTCGGTTTCCGCCACGCCGCGCGCCACGGCGCCGCGTCCGCCGATCAGGTTTTCGGCGCGGTAGGCTTTGACCTTGTCGAGCGTTTTCGTCGCCCAGTCGAAGTGATAGGCGTCGCCGGTGTAGAGGGCGGCCTTCGCCTCGACCAGATCGCCGGCGTAGAGCGTATGGCTCCTGTCATGCCAGACGACGATATCGCCGCCCGTGTGGCCACGGCCGAGAAAGCGCAGTTCCAGTTTTCCCCGCTCCCCGCCCAGATCGATATCGTATTCGGTGTCGAAGGTGATGGTCGGCCAGGTCAGGCCGGGAACCTCCTCGGCGTTCTTGGCGAGGCGCGGCATGCGGCCGAATTCGCTTTTCCAATCCTGCTCGCCGCGCTCGGCCACAAGATCGCGCGAGGCGTTCGACATGATGATGTCGCCGGCCTCGAACGCGCTGGCGCCCAGCACGCGGACGGCATGATAATGGGTCAGCACCAGATAGCGAACCGGCTTGTCGGTCTGCTCGCGCAGTACCTTCAGCCAGTCGCGCGAGGCCGACGGCGTGGCGCGGCTCTCGATGGCGACGACGAAATCCTCGCCTTCGACCGCGCCGACATTCGGGTCGCCTTCGGCGGTCAGCGCATAGACGCCTTCGTCGAGAATTTCCAGCGTGTCGGTCTTGGCGGTCGTATCCGTCGATGAAGCAAAGGGCTTGCTCATGGAATTCTCCTTTTCGCGATGCCGGGCCGGGAGCCCCTGATTTAGACGATTCGAATGTCCCCGGCCCGGTGGATTTCCGACCTGTGCTGGCCTGCGGCCGGAGATTGGCAGTGGTCGCGCCTTCCCGTAGGGCGGTTTCTTCCGTTGCGAGCGGAACCGGTATGCATGGTTCTTTCAGCCATACCGTCGCGAATGGAGCGACTTCGTCAACGACGAGCGGCGTTCAATTCGCTTTTTCTGCCAAGGCCGACCTCGCGGACGATCTCGGCAATCTGGCCGAACTGCGACGACAGCGGATTGGACTTGCGCCAGACCATGCCGATCGTGCGAAACGGCTTGGGCTCGGCCAGCCCCACCATGCTGACATCGGCGGATCTCGTCTCGATCCGGACCGCCATCTCCGGCAACAGCGTGACGCCGATCCCCGCCCCCACCCTCTGCACCAGCGTGGTCAGGGAGCTTCCCTCCATGATCGCGCGGGGCACCGCGGCACTCATGTTGCAGAACGACAGCGCCTGCTCGCGGAAACAGTGGCCTTCTTCAAGCAGAAGCAGCCGCATCTCGCGTAACATCTCGGAACTCGGAACGGGTTTGCCCTCGTCGCCGGGCGGACGGACCAGCACGAATTCCTCGTTGAACAAGGCCACTTCCTCCAGCGCGGGCTCGGACACCGGAAGCGCCACGATCGCCGCGTCCAGCCTCGCCTCGTGCAGATCGTCGATCAGCTTGGGGGTCACCGCCTCGCGTGGCCTCGGCTCAAGGCCGGGATAACGCTGCGTCAACGTCTTGATCACATCCGGCAACAGATAGGGCGCAACGGTCGGGATGACGCCGATGCGGATCCTGCCCGCCAGAGCGTTGTGCGTCGCCCTCGCGAGTTCCTGGAGGTCATCGACGGAGCGGAGAATGGCCCGCACCCTTTCGGCGAAATCTTCCCCCAAGCCCGTGAGGCGGATCTGTCTTCCCCCTCTTTCAACCAGTTGCGCCCCGACCAGCTCCTCAAGCTCCTTGATCTGCACGGAAAGCGCGGGCTGGGAAATGGCGCAGGCCTCGGCCGCGCGGCCGAAATGCCCATGTCGCGCCAGTGCGTCGAAATAGCTGAGATGTTTCATTGAAAGGCTTGCCATAAATATTTATTATCGCACCATTCAGAATATACAATTGGAATTTATAGACGGGCTTGATTATTGCCTATTTCGGGAGCTGGATGTGACAATGGACGGTACGAGCGATCCCGTAAGCGCCGCGGTCCTCCCAACCCGCTTTAAGAATTTATGGAGAGCTAAGATGGACTCGCAGACGAAATCGGCCGGCAAGTGTCCGGTCATGCACGGCGGCAATACTGCGCTCGGCAAATCGGTTACGGAGTGGTGGCCCAACGCGCTGAACCTCGACATCCTTCATCAGCAGGACACCAAGACGAACCCGCTCGGCAAGGACTTCAACTATCGAGAGGAGCTCAAGAAGCTCGACGTCGAGGCATTGAAGGCGGACCTGCGCGCGCTCATGACCGACAGTCAGGCGTGGTGGCCGGCCGACTGGGGCAGCTATGTCGGCATGATGGCCCGCGTCACCTGGCATGCCGCCGGCTCCTACCGCTCGGCTGACGGCCGTGGCGGCGCCAATACCGGCAACCAGCGTTTCGCGCCGTTGAACTCCTGGCCGGACAACGTCAACACCGACAAGGGCCGCCGCCTGCTGTGGCCGATCAAGAAGAAATACGGCAACCGGATTTCCTGGGCCGACCTGATCGCCCTGGCCGGCACGATCGCTTACGACGTCGCGGGCCTGAAGACCTTCGGCTTCGGTTTCGGTCGCGAAGACATCTGGGCGCCGGAAAAGGATGTCTACTGGGGCGATGAAAAGGAATGGCTTGCGCCCTCCGACGGTCGCTACGGCGACGTCGCCCAGCCGGCCACGCTGTCCAACCCGCTTGCAGCGGTGCAGATGGGCCTGATCTACGTCAACCCCGAAGGGGTAAACGGCAAGTCCGATCCGCTGGCAACGGCGGCACAGATGCGCGAAACCTTTGCCCGCATGGGTATGGACGATGAAGAAACCGTAGCACTCACCGCTGGCGGCCACACCATCGGCAAGACCCACGGCAACGGCAGCGCTCTCGACCTCAGCCCCGATCCGGAAACGGCAGGCCCCGAATTCCAGGGCCTCGGCTGGATGAACACCAAGGGCCGCGGCATCGGCCGCAACACCGTTGTTTCCGGCCTGGAAGGCGCGTGGACGACCGAGCCGACCAAATGGGACAACGGCTTCTTCGACATGCTGTTCAAGCACGAATGGCATCTGGTGAAGAGCCCGGCGGGCGCGACCCAGTGGGAGCCGGTTTCGATCGCGGAACAGGACAAGCCGGTCGACGTCGAAGATCCGTCGATCCGCCACAATCCGATGATGACCGATGCCGACATGGCGCTCAAGGTAGACCCGATCTATCGCGAGATTTCGCTGCGTTTCAGCAAGGACTTCGCCGCGTTCTCCGACGCCTTCGCTCGTGCCTGGTTCAAGCTGACCCACCGCGATATGGGCCCCAAGGCGCGCTATATCGGTCCGGATGTTCCCGCCGAAGACCTGATCTGGCAGGATCCCATCCCGGCCGGCAACAAGGCTTACGACGTCGCCGCCGTCAAGGCGAAGATCGCTGCTTCCGGCCTTTCGGCCGCTGACCTCGTCAGCACCGCCTGGGACAGTGCCCGCACCTTCCGCGGCTCGGACAACCGTGGCGGCGCCAACGGCGCCCGCATCCGGCTTGCGCCGCAGAAGGACTGGGCGGGCAACGAGCCCGAGCGTCTCGCGCGTGTTCTCGCCGTCCTCGAGCCGATCGCCGCAGCGTCCGGCGCTTCGATTGCCGATGTGATCGTGCTTGCGGGCAATTACGGCGTGGAGCAGGCCGCCAAGGCTGCCGGCTTTGCGATCGAAGTGCCGTTTGCGGCAGGCCGCGGCGACGCGACCGATGCGCAGACCGACGCGGAAAGCTTCGCACCGCTTGAGCCGCTGGCTGACGGTTTCCGCAACTGGCAGAAGGAAGACTATGTGGTCAGCGCCGAGGAACTGCTCCTCGACCGTGCCCAGCTGATGGGCCTGACGGCCCCGGAAATGACGGCGCTTGTCGGCGGTCTCAGGGTCATCGGCACGAATCACGGCGGCTCGGCGCATGGCGTGTTCACCGATAAGGTCGGCGCGCTGACGACAGACTTCTTCGTCACCCTGACCGACATGGGCTACACGTGGGTTCCGATCAGCAAGGATCTCTACGAGATTCGCGACCGCAATACCGGCGCGGCGAAGTTCACCGCGACGCGCGTCGACCTCGTCTTCGGCTCGAACTCGATCCTGCGCGCCTATGCGGAAGTCTATGCCCAGGACGACAGCAAGGAAAAGTTCGTCAAGGACTTCGTTACCGCCTGGACCAAGGTGATGAACGCAGACCGCTTCGATCTCGCGGCCTAGGAAAGCGGCCCTACAAGGGCTCAAAGCTCAGACCCTTCCCCGTGAAAACGGGGAAGGGTTTTCGTCATCCGATATCTAGCTACGTGTGTCCGGCTTTGCGGCAGGTCGATCTTTTTCCGGCAGTTTGGGATGTGCGGGATCGCTTCCGGCACGTTCGCGCGCATGCGCTTCCGGGCCGGCGACGATAATTCCGTTTTCATCTTCTTCGCGGCGTTTCTCAGCCTTGCGGTTTTCCATGCGCTTCTCCACGACGTCGGTCTCCTTTCCGGTTGCTCGCGGAGAACAATGACTTCCAGCCCGTTTGGTTCCAGCAGGCCGTGCTTTGCCGCTTCAGTGCCATCGCCGCCGCTGCGTCTTCAGCCCGTTATCCGTGCGACGTCACCCTGACGACAAACACCACGACGGGATCCGTCATCGCCGGGAAAGACATCTCGCCCATACCGGAAACGTCGAGCAGCACGTCGCCTGCGGACATGTCGATGCGTCGGCCCTCGACCGTACTCCGAGCGGCGCTTGCGAACACCAGGGCAACGGTATCCGGCCCAGCCGCAAGTGTGCCCCCGCTCCCGATCGTCACCTTTCGCAGATCGTGCCCGAACCGGTCACGCCGGGTCATGATGTTGAGATCAGTGGTCTCGCTACCGATGCTGTCCGCATGGACGACGCTATCGCCGGAAAAGGAATAGGGCTCCGATGCCGGCGTCAACGGCGCCTGTTCCACGCCATCCACCGTCAACCGCATGCCGTCGCCGGCAAGGACCGCAATGGTGCGGTCGATGCCGGGAAAGGCCGAAAACGGGCCGGAGCCGGAGACCGTCGCGAGACTGATCCGCCAGAAGAATTCCGAAGGATTATCGTCGGGAGCATGGAGCGCGACCTCGCGCGTGATGCCGAGGCCGTTCTTCCACGGCATCGTCGGGTGATCCTCGAAACGTTGCAGCCTCGGCGCCATCGGCCCGCCCGCTCAGTTGCCGAGGATGCCGGGCAGGCGCAAGCCCTTGTCGCGCGCGCAATCGAGCGCGATGTCATAGCCGGCATCGGCGTGGCGCATGACGCCGGTTGCCGGATCATTCCAGAGCACGCGCTCGAGGCGCCGGGCGGCATCCTCCGTGCCATCGGCGCAGATAACCACGCCGGAATGCTGCGAGAAACCCATGCCGACGCCGCCGCCATGATGCAGCGATACCCAGGTGGCGCCGGATGCGGTGTTGAGCAGCGCGTTGAGGAGCGGCCAGTCGGATACCGCATCCGAACCATCCTTCATCGCTTCCGTCTCGCGGTTCGGCGAGGCGACGGAACCGGAATCGAGATGGTCCCGGCCAATGACGATCGGCGCGGAGAGCTCTCCGTTCCTGACCATCTCGTTGAAGGCGAGCGCAAGACGATGGCGATCGCCAAGGCCAACCCAACAGATGCGTGCCGGCAGCCCCTGGAAGGCGATCCGGTCGCGGGCCATGTCGAGCCAGTTGTGCAGGTGCTTGTTATCGGGCAGCAGCTCCTTCACCTTGGCGTCGGTCTTGTAGATGTCTTCAGGATTGCCCGACAGCGCCGCCCAGCGAAACGGGCCGATGCCACGGCAAAACAGCGGACGGATATAAGCCGGAACGAAGCCCGGAAAGGTGAAAGCGTTTTCGAGGCCCTCATCCTTGGCGACCTGACGGATATTGTTGCCGTAATCGAGCGTCGGCACGCCGCCGTCCCAGAAGGCGACCATCGCCTCGACGTGCCGCTTCATCGAGGCGCGGGCGGCAATCTCCACGCTCCTGGGATCGCTCTCGCGCTTCTCGCGCGCCTCCGCCACGGTCCAGCCGGCCGGCAGGTAGCCGTTGCGCGGATCGTGCGCCGAGGTCTGGTCGGTGACGATATCGGGACGCGGCCCGCCGGCCTTCATGCGGCGCACGAGTTCCGGGAAGATCTCCGCGGCGTTGCCGAGCAGGCCGACGGACTTGGCCTCGCCGGCTTTGGTCCAGCGTTCGATCATCTCCAGCGCCTCATCCAGTGTCCGCGCTTTTTCGTCGACGTAGCGCGTGCGCAGGCGGAAGTCGATGCGGGTCTCGTCGCATTCGACGGCAA
Source organism: Pararhizobium sp. (assembly GCA_031556925.1). Taxonomy (GTDB): domain Bacteria; phylum Pseudomonadota; class Alphaproteobacteria; order Rhizobiales; family Rhizobiaceae; genus Pararhizobium. The sequence continues at coordinate 8,660 of JAVBSF010000231.1, read as the reverse complement.
GGCAGCAGGCGCCGGCCATCACGGCTGCGAGCGGCTGGGCGCCCCCCATGCCACCGAGGCCGCCGGTCAGGATCCACTTGCCCGTGAGATTGCCGTCATAATGCTGACGGCCCGCCTCGACGAACGTTTCGTAGGTGCCCTGAACGATGCCCTGGGTGCCGATATAGATCCACGATCCCGCGGTCATCTGGCCGTACATGGCCAAGCCCTTCTTATCCAGCTCGTTGAAATGATCCCAGGTGGCCCAATGCGGCACGAGGTTTGAATTGGCGATCAGAACGCGCGGTGCATCCTTGTGCGTGCGGAAAATGCCGACCGGCTTGCCCGACTGGACGAGCAGCGTCTCATCCTCGTTGAGATCGCGAAGCGAGGTGACGATGCGGTCGAAATCCTCCCAGGTGCGGGCGGCCCGGCCGATGCCGCCATAGACGACAAGTTCGTGCGGGTTTTCCGCGACGTCGGGGTCGAGGTTGTTCATCAGCATGCGCAGCGGCGCTTCGGTCAGCCAGCTCTTGGCGGTGAGCTCTGTTCCGGTCGCCGCGCGGACGTCGCGAATGTTGTGGCGCGGATTGGTCATGATCAGTTCCCCATTGCTTTGAGTTCGTGTGCGACGGCATCGATGCGAGCGAGAATGGCTTTCAGGTGAACCCTGAGCTTTCCGGCTTTCTCGTCGTCATAGGCGAAGGGCACATCCTCGCTGGCGAGGTGCGTGGATTGGGCGAGTTCCATCTGGATCGCGTGGATGCCCTTTGCCGGCCGCCCGTAGTGGCGTGTCGTCCAGCCGCCCTTGAAGCGGCCGTTGACGATGCTGGTATAGCCCGCCGCATATCCCGCGACCTCGGCCGTCACGCGTTCGAATTCGACGGCGCAGGATGCGCCGGAATTGCTGCCGATGTTGAAATCCGGCAGCTTGCCTTCGAACAGAAAGGGAATGTGCGAGCGGATCGAGTGGCAATCATAGAGCACGGCTACGCCGTGGATATTGCGGACACGCTCGATTTCGGCGGCCAGAGCGGCGTGATACGGCGCGTGAAAGGCTGAAAGCCGCGCGGCGATATCGCGCTGGTCCGGTGCCTCGCCCTCTTTCCAGATCGCCAGCCCATCGAAGTCGGTTTCCGGCACGAGGCCGGTGGTGTTCTGACCCGGATAGAGGCTGACCCCTTCCGGATCGCGATTGGCGTCGATGACATAGCGGTGAAAGGTCGCCCGCACCGTGGTCGCATCGGGCAACAGGCCGTCATAGAGGCGATGGATATGCCAGTCGGTATCGGCAAGCTTGCGACCGTTATCGTTGAGCCGCTCCCACAGGTCGACCGGAACCTCGGTTCCGGTATGCGGAAACGCAAGGATGACGGGCGACGTTCCCTGCTTCAGTTCGAAGACGGCGCTCACCGGTCAGCCCTCCAGCGTCGGCAGGATACCGTCGGAAATCGCCGCGTCCAGCGCGCCCGACGCCACCAGTTCGCCGGCGATGCGCAGGTCATCGGCCATGTAGCGGTCCTCTTCCAGCGAGGGTACAGCCGCGCGGATGACAGCCATGGCACCGGTCAGCTCGGGGCTTGTTGTCAGCGGCGCACGCAGCTCGACGCCTTGGGCGGCGCTGAGGGCTTCGATGCCGAGAATCCAGAAGAGGTTGTCGGTCATCGGCAACAGACGGCGCGCGCCGTGGCAGGCCATGGAGACATGATCCTCCTGATTGGCCGACGTCGGCGTGGAATCGACGGAGGCCGGATGGGACATCTGCTTGTTCTCCGACATCAGCGCCGCCGAGGTGACCTCCGCGATCATCAGGCCGGAGTTGAGTCCGGGCTTTCTGGCGAGGAAGGCCGGCAGCCCGTAGGAGAGCGCGGGATCGACCAGTAGCGCGATACGCCGCTGCGCAATCGCGCCGATCTCGCAGACGGCAAGCGCGATCTGGTCGGCCGCGAACGCCACCGGCTCGGCATGGAAGTTGCCGCCGGAAACGACCGAATTGTCGGAGAGCACCAGCGGATTGTCGGTCACCGCATTGGCTTCGATCTCCAGCGTGCGGGAGACCGACCGCAGGAGATCGAGGCAGGCACCATCGACCTGCGGCTGGCAGCGAATGCAATAGGGATCCTGCACGCGCTCGTCACCTTCCACATGACTCTCACGGATCGACGAGCCCGCGAGAAGATTGCGGAGTGCTGCCCCGGCATCGATCTGCCCCTTGTGGCCGCGCAACGTGTGGATATCGGGATGGAAGGGGGCGGACGATCCCATGGCCGCATCGGTGGACAGGGCACCTGTCACGAGAGCGGCGCGGGCGGCGCGGTGGGCGCGGAACAGACCGGCCAGCGCCAGCGCCGTCGAGGTCTGGGTGCCGTTGATGAGGGCCAGCCCCTCCTTCGCGGCGAGAACGACCGGCGCCAGCCCGGCGCGCTGAAGCGCCGTCGCGCCATCGAGGCGCTCGCCTTTGTAGAAGGCCTCGCCATGGCCCATCATCACGGCGGCCAGGTGCGCAAGCGGGGCGAGGTCGCCGGAAGCGCCGACGGAACCTTTTTCCGGGATCACCGGCGTCACGCCTTTTTCCATCATAGCCTCGATCAGATGGACCAGCTCCAGCCGGACGCCGGACGCGCCGCGGCCGAGGGAAATGAGCTTCAGCGCCATGATGAGACGGGAAATGTTTTCCGGCAGCGGCGCACCGACGCCGCAGCAATGCGACAGGATCAGGTTGCGCTGGAGCGTCGCCGTGTCAGCGCTGTCGATCTTGATCGAGGCGAGTTTACCGAACCCGGTGTTGATGCCGTAGACCGGCGCATTGCCGGCCGCGATCTCGGCGATGCGCGCGGCGGCGCGGGCGATGCCGGCATCGAAGGATGGATCGAGGCGCGCATGGGCGCCGTGCCAGTAAATGGCTTCGAGTTGCTTCAGCGAAACCTCGCCAGGGCGCAGCGTCTCGTTCATCGGTCTATTCTCTTTCCCTTGAAAACATGTGTGTGCAGCGGATTGAAGCCGATGCGGTAGACAAGCTCCGCAGGGCTTTCGATGTTCCAGATGGCGAAGTCGGCGGATTTGCCCGCTTCGATCGTGCCGGTCGTCCTGCCAAGCCCAAGCGCCTGCGCCGCCTCGCGGGTGATACCCGCAAGGCATTCTTCGACGGTGAGGTTGAAGAGCGTCGCCGCCATGTTCATGGCAAGCAGCAGCGACGTCAGCGGCGAGGTGCCGGGATTGCTGTCTGTGGCGACGGCGATCCTCGTGCCTACCCTGCGCAAAGCCCCGACCGGCGGCTTTTTCGTTTCGCGGATCGCATAGAACGCGCCCGGCAGCAGGACGGCCACGGTGCCGGCTGCGGCCATGGCGGCGGCACCCTCGTCATCGAGATATTCCAGATGATCAGCCGACAGCGCCCCATATGACGCCGCAAGCTTGGCGCCACCGAGACCGGAAAGCTGCTCGGCATGCAGCTTGACCGGAATACCCAGCGCCTTCGCCCTGTCGAATACGGCCCGCATTTCCTCCACGGAGAAGGCGATGCCCTCGCAGAAACCGTCGACAGCATCGACCAGACCTTCGGCATGGGCGAGATCGAGACCCGGCAGCACCACATCGGCGATATAATCGCCATTGCGTCCCTTGTATTCGACCGGCGTCGCATGCGCCGCCAGATAGCTGGTCGCCACGCGCACCGGGCGCAATTTTTCCAGCGCGCGGGCGGCGCGCAGCATACGCAGCTCGGCTTCGATGTTGAGGCCGTAACCGGACTTGATCTCGATCGTCGTGACGCCCTCCGCCAGCAACGTATCGAGACGCGGCAGCGCGGCCTCAACCAGCCCCTCGACACTCAGCGCATTGGTGGCGCGAACGGATGAAACGATGCCGCCACCGGCGCGCGCCACCTCTTCATAGGTTGCTCCCTCCAACCGCATCTCGAATTCACGGGCGCGATTGCCGCCGTAGACGAGATGAGTGTGGCAATCGATCAGGCCGGGCGTGACCCAGCGGCCGCCGAGATCCTCGACCTTCGCGCCGGCGGCCTCCGCAGGCGGATTATCCATGTGACCGGTCCAGGCAATCCGGTCGCCAACAACCAGGATCGCACCATCCTCGACAATGCCGAGACCGCCCTTCGACGCATCGAGCGTGGCAATACGGCCATTGGTCCAAAGCGTTCGGGCGCTGGAAATTTCGTTCCCGGCCATGTGTCGTGACCCTTTCATTTGTTGAAAACATGTATATACATAATGAAGTGATTGGCAAGACCCAATTTGAAACGCCGGATAGACACCGCATATTGGGCGCGCAGGAAAGGAGAGAATGGCTGTGACGAAAGTTCACGCGAAATCCGCGCTTCTGGCCGATGGCTGGGCGGAAAATGTCAGGCTTTGCCTGACGGACGGAAAGATCTCCGAGGTGCAGGCGGGCGTCGATGCGAAACCCGGAGACGACCGCCGCGACGTGGTCGTGCCGGCGCTTGCCAATCTGCACAGCCACGCCTTCCAGCGCGCTATGGCCGGCCTTGCGGAAACGCGCGGCCCGGCCGATGACAGCTTCTGGAGTTGGCGCACGACCATGTACAGGTTTGCGCTTTCGATGACCCCGGACCACGTCGAAGCGGTTGCAGCCCAGCTTTACATGGAGATGCTGGAAGCCGGCTATTCGCGCGTTGGCGAGTTTCACTACCTGCACAATGACAAGGACGGCGGCCACTACGGCGACATCGCCGAAATGGCGGCGCGGATAGGCGCGGCGTCATCCGAAACGGGCATTGGCCTGACCCTGCTGCCGGTCTTCTACGCCCATTCCGGTTTTGGCGGCCAGCCACCGATCGAGGGGCAGCGGCGCTTCCTTCACTCGGTCGACAGCTATGCTCGACTGATGGATGCCTGCGCGAACATCGTTGGGACTGTTCCCGGCGCCGTGCTCGGTATCGCCCCCCACAGCCTGAGAGCTGCGACCGAACAGGAATTGCGCGCGATTCTGCCGCTGGCAGGCTCCGGCCCGGTCCATATCCATGTTGCCGAGCAGATGAAGGAAGTCGAGGACAGCCTGGCCTTTTCCGGCGCGCGCCCGGTGGAATGGCTGCTCGCCAACATGCCGGTCGACGAGCGCTGGTGCCTGATCCATGCAACCCATATGACCGCCCGGGAAACCCGCGACATGGCGCGCAGCGGCGCGATCGCCGGCCTGTGCCCGATCACCGAAGCCAATCTGGGCGACGGCGTCTTCAACGCGCCGCTGTTCCTCTCCGCGGGCGGACGCTACGGTGTCGGCTCTGATTCCAATATCCTGATTTCGGTCCCGGAGGAGTTGCGCGTGTTGGAATATTCCCAGCGCCTGATGCTTCGCGCCCGCAATGTCGTCGCGGAACCGGGCGGATCGACGGGGCGGATGCTGTTCGGGCAGGCGCACATCGGCGGCAATGCGGCCCTGATGGCCGACACCGGCCTCAAGACCGGCGGTGATGCCGATATCGTCGCGCTCGACCGGACAGCCGCAGCGCATGTGCGCGAAGACCAGGTGCTCGATCACTGGATCTTTGCCGGCGGCATTCGCGTGGATGCCGTCTGGGCCGGCGGCCGCAGGCTGGTAGACGGTGGGCGGCATGCGAAGCGGGAGGCAATCTCCGCGCGCTTCCGCAAGGCAATGGCCGACATGCTGCAAGCCTAGCGACAGGGCAATGCGCAATATTTCCTTTGGCCGGAGCCTGTGCTGGGCTACATCAGCCTAAAGGCCCGAACAGGAAGCGGAAAATCGTGGCGGAACCCAGCGGCAGGGACCAAACCCTGCACCAGCGCATTCTCGGCGAGATCGAGGGCAAGATCGTCTCCGGCGAATGGCCTCCGGGCCACCGCCTGCCGTTCGAGGTGGACCTCGCCGCGCAATATGACTGTTCGCGCATGACCGTGAACAAGGTGATGACCCAGCTTGCAAAGGCCGGGCTCATCGAGCGACGCAAGAAGTCCGGCAGCTTCGTCACCCAGCCTCAAGCGCAATCGGCGGTGCTGGAAATCAACGACATCAAGGCCGAGGTGCAGTCGCTGAACCTTGCCTATGCCTTCGCCCTGAAGCATCGGGGCGTGCGCAAGGCCTCGCCGGGCGACGTTCGCACCTTCGAAGTGGACGTCGACACGAAAATCCTCGACCTCACCTGTATTCATTTTGCCGGCACTCGACAGTTCTGCGTGGAAGAACGGCTGATCAGTCTCGCGAGCGTTCCGGAGGCGGAAAGCGCCGATTTCCGCGAGACTCCTCCCGGCCAGTGGCTGCTGGGGCAGGTTCCCTGGAGCACGGCCGAGCACAAGATCCGGGCGGTTGCCGCTGCCGCCGATATGGCGGCCATGCTCGGCATCCCGAAGGGAGCAGCCTGTCTCGTGGTCGAGCGCCGCACCTGGAGCGGCGTCGGCCCTGTCACCAAGGTTCGCTTTACCTATCCGGGCGACACCCACGAACTCGTCGCCCGCTTCACGCCCGCGTCCTGAACATTCCCAGCTGAAGCAAAATCGCGCCGGCTGAACCGCGCCAAAGACAGATTTTAAAGCGTTCCAACCTCGACGCTTTCGCTGAACGCCTGCAGCGGGTGATCGTTTTCCGCGGGACGCCGTAAAGAAAAAAATCTCGCAACCGATGGAATGAGTGCGGCCTGGCATGCGTATATGCGGGTATGGACAACAAGAGCCATCCCTTCAACGTGATTGCCCAGCTGGCGACGCTGCGGCGCTATGCCCGCTCGCTGGTGCGCAACCAGAGCGATGCGGAAGACCTTGTGCATGATGCGCTGGTGCGCGCCTATGAGCGCAAGGGTACCTTCCGCAAGGGCGCCAATATCCGCAACTGGCTGCTCTCCATCGTCCACAACACCCATATCGACCGGCTGCGCCACGCTCGCTCTCTCGATCGGCGTCATGAAGCCGCCGGGGAACTGGCGGAGCCGGCGCTTGCCGCGCCCCAGGAACATTCCGTCCGGCTTCGGCAGGTGCAGCAGGCTTTCTTCAACCTGCCGGAAGAACAGCGCGAGGCGCTGCATCTCGTGGCGATCGAGGAACTGTCCTACCAGGAAGCCGCCGATGCGCTCGGTATTCCCGTCGGCACGCTGATGTCGCGCATTTCCCGCGCCCGCACCCGTCTTCGCTCGTTCGAGAGCGATGCGCGTGTCTCCTCCCATCTCAAACTCATCGGAGGTACCGGCGATGAAAATCGTTGATCCGATCCTTGCCGGCGATCTCGACGCCTATGTCGACGACCAGCTCGACGTTTCCCGACGCATCGAGGTCGAGGCCTATCTGTCCGAACATCCGGAAAGCGCCGCCCAGGTGATGGCCGATCTGAGGATTCGCGGCGAGCTTCGCCTCGCACTCGCCCATGGCGAAGGGCCCGGTCGCCACGACACCCGCGAGGCGGCCCGCCGCCTTTCGCAAGGGCTCTCGACCGGCCGTTACATCGCTGCCTTTCAGCGCGTCGCGGCCGTTGCGGCACTGGTGGCCGCCGGCTGGCTTGGCAATATCTATCTCGGTGCGTTCAGCGCGACCGAGGTCGTCGCCTCCCAGCCGCCGCCCCTCTTCGTCGAGGAGGCGCTGCGCGCCCACAGCACTACCCTTCTGCGCGAAAGCATGCCCTCGCAGCACGAATTGATGAACTACGACCCGGCCGATATCCGCTCGGCGACGGCTATCGTCCTGCCGGATCTTCCCGAAAGCTGGAAGGTCGTCGATGTGCAGATCTTCCCGTCGGCGCTCGGCCCCAGCGTGGAACTGGTCGTCATGCCTGAAAAGGGCGAGCGGCTGTCGCTTTTCGCGGTACGGCCGGGCAACTTCAACGTCCAGCACGTCCTGCAGGCGGAGGCAGAAAGCCTCCGGGCCGCCTATTGGCAGATCGGCGACGTCGCCTATGCGCTCGTCACCGAAAGCGAGAGCGCCAAGGATCTTACCGAAACAGCGCGGCGGCTTTCCCGCACGCTCTACTGATCGTAAACCCAAGGAGTAAACGATGAACACCTCCCCTTCCCGCTTCGGCTACGGTACGCAGACGGCGGCCCAGTTCGACGAAGGCCTGCGCAGGCATATGCTGCGCGTCTACAACTACATGGGCCTCGGCCTGGTCATCACCGGTATCATCGCCTTCATCGTCGGCTCGACGCCGGCGCTGTACGTGCCGATCTTTTCCTCGCCGCTCAAGTGGGTGGTGATGCTCGCCCCGCTCGCCTTCGTCTTTTTCTTCTCGTTCAAGATCCAGACGATGTCGGCCAGCACCGCGCAGCTGACGTTCTGGGCCTTCTGCGCCGTCATGGGCCTGTCGCTCGCGTCGGTGTTTCTGGTTTTCACCAATACCAGCATCGCCCGCACCTTCTTCATCGCCGCGACCATGTTCGGCGCCACCAGCCTCTATGGCTATGTGACGAAGCGTGACCTTTCGAAGTTCGGCTCGTTCCTGATGATGGGCCTGATCGGCGTGGTGATCGCCAGCGTCGTGAACATCTTCCTCGGCTCGACGATGCTGCAGTTCATCGTCTCCGTGGTCGGCATCCTCGTCTTCGTCGGCCTGACCGCCTGGGACACCCAGTCGATCAAGGAGCAGTACGCCGATAATTTCGATGCCGAATCGCAGCAGAAGCTGGCTGTCTTTGGCGCGTTCTCGCTCTATCTCAACTTCATCAACATCTTCCAGCTGCTGCTCAACCTCACCGGCGAGCGCGAATA
>JAVBSF010000344.1:0-6691 GCA_031556925.1 Pararhizobium sp. | reverse complement strand
ATCGCTGGCATGGTCGAACTTCTTCTCGCGCCTCACCCACAGCCACCCCGGCCGCGTCGTCTGGCTGATCTTCAATGTGGCCATTGCTCTGCTCCTGATGGAACTCGGCATCTACAAGCTCTTGGAAGAAACGCTCGGCATCTTCTCGATCATCGCCATGGCCTGGCTCTGCACGATCTCGGCCGATCTCTTCATCAACAAGCCGCTCGGCCTTGCGCCTGCGGATATCGAGTTCAAGCGCGCTCATCTCTATGACATCAACCCGGTCGGCGTTGGCGCGATGACCGCTTCGGCCGTGGTTGCCCTGACGGCGCATTTCGGCCTCTTCGGTGAGGTCGCGGCCTCACTCGCCCCTTACGTCGCGCTGGTCGTCGCCTTCATCGTCTCACCGCTGATCGCCTGGGGCACGAAGGGCAAATATTATCTGGCCCGTCGCCAGCGCCACAGCTGGAAGAAGCTATCGACCGTCACCTGCTCGATCTGCGAACACCCGTTCGAACACGAGGACATGGCCTGGTGCCCGGCCTATTCCGCGCCGATCTGTTCGCTCTGCTGTTCGCTCGACAGCCGCTGCCACGATATGTGCAAGCCGCATGCGAGCTTCAACGCCCAGACGGCCGTGGTCGCAAAAACGCTGCTTCCACCCAAAATCATCGAGACGCTGTCGAGCCGTCTCGGACGGTACGGCATCGCTGTGGTGCTGGCGGTCGCCGGCATCGGCATCATCCTTGCCATGATCGCCCACCAGACCGGCAGCGCCTCGCCGGAAACGGCCCTGGTGGTCAATCGCACCATCGGCGTCGTGTTTTTCGTCTTTTCCGTGGTCGCCGGCGTCGTCTGCTGGTTTTACGTTCTCGCCCATGACAGCCGGCTGGTGGCCGAGGAGGAATCCTCGCGCCAGAACACCCTGCTGCTGAAGGAAATCGCCGCCCACAAGAAGACGGACGCAGCCCTGCAATACGCCAAGGAAACGGCTGAAGCCGCCAATCGGGCGAAGAGCCGCTATGTCGTCGGCCTCAGCCATGAGCTTCGCACGCCGCTGAATGCCGTTCTCGGCTATGCCCAGATCCTCGAGCGCGACGAGACGATCCCCGCGCCGCGCCAGTCCGCCATCAAGGTCATCCGCCGCTCGGCCGATCACCTTTCCGGTCTGATCGACGGGCTGCTCGATATTTCCAAGATCGAGGCCGGGCGGCTGCAGGTTTATTCCAACGAGATCAATATTCAGGATTTTCTCGACCAGATCGCCGATATGTTCCGGCCGCAGGCGCAGGCCAAGGGCCTTCTCTTCGAGCATACCCGCGTCCCCGCGCTCCCGCTCTATGTCCGCACGGACGAAAAGCGCCTGCGCCAGATCCTCGTCAACCTGCTCTCCAACGCCATCAAGTTCACCGATCACGGCTCTGTCCGCTTCGACGTCAGCTATCGCAGCCAGGTCGCGACCTTCACGATTTCCGATACGGGACGCGGCATTTCCTCCGCCGACCTGCCGCGCATCTTCGAGCCCTTCCAGCGCGGCGAGGCCGAGCATATCCGGCCGATGCCGGGGCTGGGTCTGGGCCTCACCATCACGCAATTGCTGGCCAATACGCTGGGCGGCGAAATCTCCGTGACGAGCGAGCGGGACAAGGGCTCCACCTTCCGGGTGCGCCTCATGCTTTCGGCAATCGAGCGTCCACGGGCGCTTGCCCCCTCCGTCCGCAAGATTGCCGGTTATGCCGGCGCGCGGCGCACCATCGTCGTCGTCGATGACAACGAGGATCATCGCGATCTAATGCGCGAGGTGTTGATGCCGCTCGATTTCATCGTCTTGACGGCATCCGGCGGCGCGGAATGCCTGACGCTGATTGAGGGCATCAAGCCCGATCTCTTCCTGATCGACATCTCCATGCCCGGCATGAACGGCTGGCAGCTTGTCTCGCGCCTGCGCGAGCACGGACAGGCCGCGCCGATCATCATGCTCTCGGCCAATATCGGCGATGGCACGGCGGCAGCCGTCGATGCCGACTATAACGACACGCTGGCAAAACCCTTCGACATCCGCCAGCTCCACGACAAGCTGGCGCTGCATCTCGGCCTCGAATGGACCTATGAAGACGGGGCGAAGCCCCAGCCGGCAGCCCGTCCGCACAAAATGATCCGCACACCCGGCTCCGCCCATGTTGAGGAACTGATCCGCCTCGGCGAGATCGGCTATATCAGGGGCATCGAGGCCAAGCTCAACGATCTCGCCCGCATCGAGGAAAACCGGCCCTTCACCGAAGCCGTGCGCGTTTATGTGCAGGCCTTCGACCTTGCGGGCTACGCCGCCTTCCTGCAGAAGATAAACGACAATGAAGGGAGACTGGCTGGTGAATGAGGCTGCGCGTCCGCGCGATATCGTATTGATCGTCGACGATTCCCCGGAAACGCTGGGTTTTCTCACCGATGCGCTGGAGCAATCCGGCTTTTCCGTGCTGATCGCAACCTCCGGCAATGCCGCGATCAATGTCGTCGAGCGCATCACGCCCGATATCGTGCTGATGGATGCGGTCATGCCGGGCATGGACGGTTTCGACACCTGCCGCCGGCTGAAAGCCAATTCCGCCATCGCCCAGGTACCGGTCATCTTCATGACGGGCCTGACCGAGACCGAGCATATCGTCCATGCGCTCGAATCCGGCGGCGTGGACTATCTCTCCAAGCCCATCAATATCGACGAGTTGCGAGCCCGCATCCGGGTGCATCTCGCCAATGCCCGCTCGGCGCAATCGGCGCGCGTGGCGCTGGATGCGGCTGGACGCCACCTGCTTGCCGCGCGTGGCGACGGCAGCCTGCAATGGTCGACACCACAGGCAACCCGGCTGATAAACGCCGCGACCGGCCGTGACGACGGCATGGAGGCGATATCCGGCCATATCCGCGGCTGGACGCAGGAGCGCGAAAAGCACGGCGGCCGGAACGAGCCCGTCATCATCCAGCAGAACGGCCAGCCGGTTCTGCAGCTTGCCTATCTCGGTGCGATCGGCGCCGACGAATTCCTCTTCCGGCTCACCGGCATCAGCCAGACGAGCGAGGACGAAATCTTGCGGCAGGCTTTTTCGCTCACCGCGCGCGAAGCGCAGGTGCTGCTCTGGATCGGCAAGGGCAAGGCAAACCGCGATATTGGCGAAATCCTGGGCCTCAGCGCCCGCACGGTGAACAAGCATCTGGAGCAGATCTATGTGAAGCTCGGGGTGGAAAACCGGGCGTCGGCCGCGGTGAAGGCGGCGACGGTGTTGTATCAGGAATAGCTGGTTGTTCCTTTCTCTCCCAGCACTCCGTCGTCCCTCTCCCGCAAGCGGGGAGAGGGTCAGGGTGAGGGGCAAACTCTCATCCTTGAGAATGCCGAGGCTTCCGCCCCTCATCCGCCCTTCGGGCACCTTCTCCCCGCACGCGGGGAGAAGGACAAAGCCGCCGCTATCTCAAGCCACCCGATCCGGCGGCTCACGGCCGTCGAAGAAGGCCGTCACATTCTCCACCACCTTCATGCCCATCGCCACACGAGTTTCCTCCGTCGCGCTGCCGAGATGCGGCAGCAGCACGACATTCTCCAGCCTCCGCAACGCTTCCGGCACATTCGGTTCCGCCTCGTAAACATCAAGGCCCGCGCCGCGGATGCTGCCGTTTTCAAGAGCCGTCACCAGCGCCTGCTCATCCACCACATCGCCTCGCGCCGTATTGATGAGGAAAGCCCCCGGCTTCATCATCGACAGGCGTTTCGCATCGATCAGATGCCGGTTTTCCCCGCCGCCGGGGCAATGCAGAGACACGAAATCCGAGACGGCCAGCACCTCCTCGACGGTATGCAGTTGCCGCGCGCCGTAGCGGGCCGCAAGCGCAGGATCGATACGCGAACGGTTCTGGAACACAATCTCCATATCGAACCCGAAATGGCAGCGCTTGGCCATGGCCTGACCGATGCGGCCGAAACCGATGATGCCGAGCGTCTTGCCGGTAACCCGGGAGCCGATCATATGGGTCGGCCGCCAGCCGGTCCATCCGCCGCTGCGTACCTCGCGCTCGCCCTCGCCCGCACGCCGCGCCACGGAAAGCAGCAGCGTCATGGCGATATCGGCGGTGCAGTCCGTCAGCACTCCCGGCGTATTGGTCACGACGATGCCGGCGGCCCTGGCGGCGGCGATATCGATGTGATTGTAGCCGACCCCGTAATTGCCGATGATCCTCGCCTTCGCGTCGGCAAAGACAGCCGGCGGCAGCCTGTCGGAGACTGTGGGAAGGACGGCGTCGAAGCGCGCAAGCGCCTCGGCGATCGCCGCCTCCGAAAGCGGCGCGTCATTGGCGTTGAACACCACGTCAAACCGCCCGGCCAGAACCCGCTCGACGGCTTCGGGCCATTTGCGGGTGACGAGGATACGCGGCTTGTCTGGCATCGGAGGCTCCGGCTTGCGGGAATCGGTTGCCGACACTTAAGCATTTCCAGGAAAAGTGCGAAGCGGTTTTCCGTCCGGAAATGCGTCAAAACAAATCGTTAAAGTGTTTTCGCGATGAGAAGAGAAGCGGAAACGCTTTAAGCAGGAGAGGGATTGCCGCGCCAACCCGCCCCGCCCATCGCGCGGCAAGCTCCCGAAAATGCAAAAGGCCCGGCAATGCCGGGCCTCCGCGATCTGACGATCCTGGAAGAGATTATCCCTTCTGGAAGTACGAGTACTTGCCGTCCGGACCCTTCTTCCATTCGTACATGACGTAGCCCGGCAGCTTCGGGTCGCCCTTCTCGTCGAACGAGATTTCGCCGAGAGCGGTGTTGAACTTGCCAGCCTTCATCGCTTCGGCAACGGCCTGCGGATCGGTCGAGCCGGCAGCCTTGGCGGCTTCCGCGATCGTCTGCAGCGCAGCGTAGGCGTAGAGCGTGTAAGCTTCCGGGTTGAAGCCGGCAGCCTTGAACTTCTCGACCAGTTCCTTGTTTTCCGGGCGCAGCGTCGGGTCCGGGCCGAAGGTGTTCAGCGTACCTTCGACGGCGTCGCCGGCGATCGAGGCCAGTTCGTTCGAAACGATGCCATCGCCCGAAACGAGAACCGCGTTGAGGCCCTGATCCTTCGCCTGGCGGATGATCAGGCCGGCTTCGGTGTGCAGGCCGCCCCAGTAGAGGACGGAAACGCCGGCATCCTTCATCTTGGCGATCAGCGCGGAGAAGTCCTTCTCGCCGACATTGACGCTTTCGCGAACGACTTCCGTCAGGCCGGCCTCGTTGGCAGCCTTCTTGGTTTCATCGGCAAGACCCTGACCGTAAGGAGTCTTGTCGTCGATGATGGCGACCTTGGCGTCCTTGAAGTTGGTGGCGAGGTAAGCACCGGCGATGCCGCCCTGCTGGTCGTCACGGCCGCAGGTGCGGAACGTGTTCCAGAGGCCGCGTTCGGTGAAGACCGGGTTGGTCGCGGCCGGCGTGACTTCGAGGATGCCGTTTTCCGCGTAGATTTCGGAAGCCGGAATGGAAACGCCCGAGTTGAAGTGACCGACAACGAACTTTACGCCGTCAGCAACGAACTTGTTGGCAACCGAAACGCCCTGCTTCGGGTCGGAAACGTCGTCGCCGAGAACGATCTTGATCTGCTCGCCGTTGATGCCGCCAGCGGCGTTGATGTCTGCAGCAGCCTGCTCCGCACCCTTCTGGAGCTGTGCGCCGAAGGCAGCGTTCGGGCCGGTCAGCGGACCGCCGACGCCGACGAGCACGTCAGCCCATGCAGCACCGCCGAAAGCGACCATTGCGCTGAAGGCAACAGCCGACAAAAGTGACTTCTTCATTTTGTTACTCCCAAATCTTCGAGCGGGTCTGGTTTCGATATCCGGCACAATACCCACCATCATTGCGCCGGTATTTTTACTTCCGCCCCGGTGTCTGCACCGTGAGCCGGAATCCCTCTTTATTTATTCTTCCATGAGAAAGGCGATGCCTTCTCATAGAGCCAGTAGTAGTTATTCGCCATCTGCCGCGTCCTATAGAAGCGGAAGCCAGCGGTAGAAAACAGCAAAAGAACGATCGTGTCTATCAGGTAGTAATGGAGGCTGAACATCGAGCCGCCAAACAGCGCGTGGTGCACGAAACGGATGCCGACGCCCAGAAGCAGCGTGTAGATCAGGACCGTGCCGTAGTTTTGCCAGCCCTCGGCGACGCTCTTGCCCGTGCGCCACGCCGTCCAGCCGCCAATGATGCAGCTCACGAACAGGAACTGCAGAAACGAGGCTTCTTCGTAGAGAATACCCTGCATGTCAAAAACTCCCCAGGCGCGCCGTCAATGGCGCCCGCCTTCCAGATAGGCCGCGCGAACTTCGGGTTTGGCAAGAAGCTCCTTGCCGGTTCCGCTCATCGTCACCTGACCGTTGACCATGACATAGCCGCGATCCGACAGTTTCAGGGCGGCAAAGGCGTTCTGCTCGACGAGGAACACGGTCAGTCCCTCGGTCTCGTTCAGCTTCTTGATCGCCTCGAAGATACCCTTGACGATCAGCGGCGCAAGGCCGAGCGACGGCTCGTCGAGAAGCAGGAGCTTCGGGCGGGCCATCAGCGCGCGACCGATGGAGAGCATCTGCTGCTCGCCGCCCGAAAGCGTGCCGCCGCGCTGGGCCTGGCGTTCCTTCAGGCGCGGAAACAGCGTGAAGATCTTCTCCACGTCCTCGTCGAAGTATTTCAGCTTGTCGAGGCTCGCCCCCATCT
>JAVBSF010000339.1:0-16902 GCA_031556925.1 Pararhizobium sp. | reverse complement strand
AAGGCCCTCGAAGGTGCCGACTTTGTCGTCGTCGCATTCCAGATCGGCGGTTATGAGCCCTGCACGGTCACGGATTTCGAAGTGCCGAAGAAGTATGGCCTGCGTCAGACGATCGCTGACACGCTTGGCGTCGGCGGCATTATGCGTGGACTGCGCACCGTACCGCATCTCTGGAGCATCTGCGCCGACATGACCGAGGTCTGCCCCAATGCGATCCTGTTGCAATACGTCAACCCGATGGCGATCAACACCTGGGCGATCGCTGAAAAATATCCTCACATCAGACAGGTCGGCCTTTGCCACTCCGTCCAGGGCACGGCGATGGAACTCGCCGAGGATCTGAACATTCCCTACGAGGAGATCCGCTACCGCTCGGCCGGCATCAACCACATGGCCTTCTTCCTCAAATTCGAGCACCGCCAGCCGGATGGCACCTACCGCGACCTTTATCCGGACCTCGTGCGCGGCTACCGCGAGGGCCGGGCGCCAAAACCCACCTGGAACCCGCGCTGCCCGAACAAGGTGCGCTACGAGATGCTGACCCGCCTCGGCTATTTCGTCACCGAAAGCTCGGAGCATTTCGCCGAATACACGCCCTATTTCATCAAGGAAGGCCGCGACGACCTGATCGAGAAATTCGGCATTCCGCTCGATGAATATCCCAAGCGCTGCATCGAGCAGGTGGAGCGCTGGAAGGGGCAGGCGGAAGCCTATCGCTCGGCCGACAAGATCGAGGTTTCGCAGTCGAAGGAATACGCTTCCTCGATCATGAACTCGGTCTGGACCGGGGAACCCTCGGTCATCTACGGCAACCTGCGCAACAATGGCTGCATCACCTCGCTGCCGGACAATTGCGCCGCCGAAGTGCCGTGCCTCGTCGACGAAAACGGCATCCAGCCGACCTATATCGGGGCGCTGCCGCCGCAACTGACGGCGCTGATCCGCACCAATATCAACGTGCAGGAACTGACGGTCGCGGCCCTGATGACGGAAAACCGCGAACACATCTATCACGCCGCGATGATGGACCCGCACACATCAGCCGAACTCGATCTCGACCAGATCTGGTCGCTGACCGACGATCTGCTCGCCGCCCATGGCGAATGGCTGCCGGAATGGGCGCGCGTCGCAGCCAAGACGAAGGCCGCGTAATCGCGCCGCCGCCGGGTGTGGAGACGCATCCGGCGGCAGGGCATCGCCTATGGATGGCAGGCGTTTTTTCACCGTGGCGGGATCTGATGAAACGGTCCGTGCAACGAGAATGATTGATAATAGTTGATAAGCGGCCTATCCTGCCTGCCGTCACATTTCGATGGAGATACAGCATGATCAGCGCCGATCTGGGAAAGCAGCTCGAAAGCTATATCCAGCAGCTCGTCGATACGGGCCGTTACGGCTCGAAAAGTGAAGTGTTGCGGGAGGGCGTGCGGCTGATCCAGGACCGCGAGACCCGTCTTGCCGCGCTGGATGCTTCCATCATGCGCGGTATCGCCGATGCCGAAGCGGGCCGAACGAAGCCGGCGAGCGATGTTTTCGACCGGCTGGAGGCAAAATACCGGGCGATGGCCGATCAGGCCGGGAAATGATCCTTGAGTTTTCCAACGAGGCGGAAAGCGATCTGGAGCAGATCGCCGATCATATCGCACGGGACAATCCCCGGCGTGCCCTTTCATTCGTCAGGGAGCTACGGAGCAAGTGCGAGGATCTCGTCGATAGTCCGGAGGGTTTCGTCTTCGTCCCCCGCTACGAACACCATGGTATCCGCCGGCGCATTCATGGCAATTATCTGATCTTCTACCGCGCGGAAAACGCGAAGGTGGTCATTGTCCATGTGCTGCATGGCGCCACCGACTATCGTGCCGTCCTGTTCCCGGACGTTCTCTAAATACCGCTGATCTTGGGATAAATTTGCTTGCGGCCCATCGTGCGAGTATCGAGAATGCCGTTGACGTTTGCTGCCCGCGCAGCTGCAAAAGCATGATGAGAGGAACCCAGATGAGCCTGCGTATCAACCAGACAGCCCCCGATTTCACCGCCGACACCACCCACGGCACCCTTCAGTTTCACGATTTCATCGGCGATGGCTGGGCCGTTCTGTTTTCGCACCCGAAGAATTTCACCCCGGTCTGCACGACCGAGCTCGGCACCATGGCCGGGCTTGAAGGCGAGTTTTCCAGACGCGGCGTCAAGATCATCGGCATCTCCGTCGATCCGGTCGAAAACCATGCCAAATGGAAGCAGGACATCAAGGTCGCGACCAGTTTCGATGTCGAATATCCGCTGATCGGCGACAAGGATCTGAAGGTCGCCAAGCTCTATGACATGCTGCCGGAAGACGCCGGTTCCTCCTCCGAAGGCCGCACGTCCGCCGACAACGCCACCGTGCGCTCCGTCTACGTCATCGGCCCGGACAAGAAGATCAAGCTGATCCTCACCTATCCGATGACGACAGGCCGCAACTTCAACGAAATCCTGCGGGCGATCGACTCCATCCAGCTCACCGCCAAGCATCAGGTGGCGACACCCGCCAACTGGCAGCAGGGCGACGACGTGATCATCACCGCCGCCGTTTCCAACGAAGACGCCATCGCCCGTTTCGGCTCCTTCGACACGGTTCTGCCGTACCTGCGCAAGACCAAGCAGCCGGCCGCCTGATAAGGCGAATACTGACATGAAAAACACCCGGTCGTGTGAAGCGGCCGGGTGTTTTTGCTTGGGATGAGGGCACCTTCTCCCCGCAAGCGGGGAGAAGGATCGAGCCGCAGCCTGCCCGCAAAGGGGAGGCGGGCGGGCGGCGGCTTTCTCAATGCAATCCGAACAACCGCAACAGCTCTTCCCGGTGGCGCACGAATTCCGGCGCGCTGCGGTCGCGTGGGCGGGGCAGGTCGATCTCGATCAGCTTCGGCTCGCCGCCCTTGTCGCGCGGCAGGATCAGGATGCGGTCGGCGAGATAGATCGCCTCTTCCAGATCGTGGGTGACGAGAATGGTGGTCACGTCCTCGTCGCGCCAGATGCGGGCCAGTTCCTGCTGCATGCCGATCTTGGTCATGGCGTCGAGCGCGCCGAGCGGCTCGTCGAGCAGGAGGATTTCCGGCTGGACGGCAAGGGCGCGGGCGATGCCGACCCGCTGCGCCATGCCGCCGGAAAGCTGGCGCGGATAGGCGTTTTCAAACTGATCGAGGCCGACGAGCCGGACGTACCGTCTCGCATGCGCCTGCGCCTCCTCTTTCGATACGCCGCGGGTCTCGAGACCGAATGCGATATTGTCGAGAACCGTCAGCCAGGGCAGGAGCCGCGGCTCCTGGAAGATCACCGCCCGCTCCGCGCCGACGCCATGGATGGCCTTGCCGTCGATCAGCACCTCGCCGATATCCGCCTCTTCCAGCCCGGCCAGAACCCTGAGCAGCGTCGTTTTGCCCGAGCCGCTGGCGCCGACGATGGCGAGGCTTTCGCCCGAGCGGATGTTGAGATTGACGTCGCGCAGCACCGGCAGCGGCTTGCCGTCGAGGATGTAGGACTTGGAGAGGTGGCGGATCGCCACCTCTCCCCGGATGGAGGATTGCTGGGCAAGGCTCATCTGGTCTTCCCTCAGTTGCTGGCGGTCGCGGTGTCGGCGGAGTAGAGAATGTCCTTGGCGGCGAGCTGGCCTTGCTTCAGCTTGCCCTCGCGCACCAGAACATCGATCCAGAACTGGACGTCCCGATCGATGGCGCGGCCCCCCTCGCGCACGCCGTAGCCGCGGAAATACTGGGCGATATCAGGATTTTCGCCACGCTCCTTCAGCGCCTTGGCAAAGATCGCCTTGGTTTCTTCCGGGTGCTCGCGCGCGTAGTCGAGCGCACGGGCCGACTGTTCGACAAAGGTTTTCGCCGCTTCCGGATGATCCTTGACGAACTGGCGGGTCAGGACGATGAAGCCACCGGCGATCTCGCCCAGGACATCGGTATCCTTGAAGATCGCCCGCAGGCCGCCATTCTTGGCGGCGGCACCTTCAAAGGTGGACTGCCAGTAGCCGAAAGCCGAAACATCCACCTGGCCGGAGCGCAGCACCTGCTCCAGCTGCGGGCCGGGCACGACCACCTGATTGGCGGCATCCGAAGGCAGCCCGACGGAGTGGAGCGCTTCGCGGATCGTATAGTCGAGATGGGCCCCCAGCGTGTTCACGGCAATGCTCTTGCCGGCGATGTCCTTGATATCCTTGATCGGGCTGTCTTCCAGCACGTAGAAGATCGACTGCACCTCGCTGTTGATGCCGTTCGACGGATAGGCGGCGACGAAATCATTACCGCCGATGATCGAGTTCAGGACGGCCGAGGTTGCGGCGCTGCCGATCTCGGCATCGCCCGAAGCCAGCGCGATCAGCGAAGCAGGCCCGCCGGTGGCATAGCCGATGTTTTCGAGCGTGATGCCGGTGCCGTCGAAATAGCCGAGCTCGGCGGCCAGCTCATGGGCGGACAGGCCGCCCTGGCTTGCGAGATAACGCAGCTTGACCTCATCGGCGGCAAACGAGGAGCCCGCCCAGGCGCCGGAAAGCCCGAGGAAGACGGCAGCGGAGAGGAGAAGGCGACGGGAATGGAAAGCCATGGGATACGTCCTTTCGGAATGGGTGAAACGGGGAAACTCGGGAGATCAGATAGCGGGCTGGGACCAGCGGCAGAGCCGGCGCTGGAGGGCGACGAGCAGGGCATTGGCGGCAAGCCCGAGAAAGGCCAGCAGCAGGATCGCCGCAAACATCAGCGGGATCTGGAAATTGTACTGGGCGTTCATCACCTGGAAGCCGATGCCCTTGTTGGCGCCGATCATCTCGGCGGCGATCAGGAGCAGCAGCGCCGTCGTCGCCGACAAACGAAGACCGACGAAGATCGCCGGAACCGAGGCCGGCAGGATGACCCGGCGGAAGATGGTGTAGCGGCCGGCGCCGTAGGTGCGCGCCATCTCGATCAGCTTGCCGTCGACCTCCTTCACGCCGCCGATGGTGGCGAGCAGGATCGGGAACAGGGTCGCCCAGAAGATGACGAAGACCTTGGATGTCTCGCCGAGCCCCAGCAGCAGGATGAAGATCGGATAGAGCGCCAGCGCCGAGGTCTGGCGGAAGAACTGCAGGAGCGGATCGAGCGCCTGTTCCACCGCCCTGATCTGGCCCATGAACAGACCGAGCGGAATGCCAAGGGCGATCGCCGCGAAGAAAGCGATGCCGGCCCGCTGCAGGCTGATGGCGATATCGTCGACAAGGGCGCCGCTGGCGAGACTGTCCCACAGCGCCGCGACGATCACGTCGAGCGGCGGGAAGACGGCCGGATTGACCCAGCCACGGGTGCTCGACACCTGCCAGAGCGCCAGAAAGCCGAGGATGAGCCCGTAGCGGGTCAGGAACGGCAGGAGAAGATCGCGCAGACGCGCGCCGATTGCCGTGCCCGACCCGCCTCGGTCCGCCGCGCGGAAACCGGGAGCAAGGGAAAGATCGAGAGGTTCGTAAGCCATGGTCTTCTCCCTTATTCCGCAGCCTGAACGACGGAGCGTTCCGCCGTCCAGCGGTTGACGGGGTAGGGGAGCCCGAGATTTTCCCGCAGGGTCCTGCCTTCGTAGGCGGTGCGGAACAGGCCGCGACGCTGAAGCTCGGGAATGACCAGATCGACGAAATCGTCCAGCGCGGTCGGAAGCCATGGCGGCAGGATGTTGAAGCCGTCGGCGCCCTCGTTCTCGAACCATTCCTGCAGCGTGTCGACGATCGTCTCCGGCGTGCCGACGATGGTGTAGTGGCCGCGCGCCGAGGCGATCCACTGGTACAGCTGGCGGATCGTAAAATTGTTCTCGTCGGCGATCTGGCGGATCAGCGCCTGACGGCTCTTCATGCCTTCGGTCGGCGGCGCGGGCGGCAGCGGACCATCGAGATCATAGCCGCGCAGATCGAGCGTGCCGCCGGTCAGGCCGTTCAGCAGGCCGACGCCATCTTCTTCGAGGATCAGCGAGGTGAGGCGCTCGTATTTCTCCCGCGCCTCGGCCAGCGTGCGGCCCACGAAGGGGGAAACGCCGGGCATGACGAGGATATGATCGGGATTGCGGCCGAGGCCACGGGCGCGGGCCTTGATGTCGCGGTAGAATTCCTGCGCCGTTTCCAAATGCTGATGGGCGGTGAAGATGACTTCGGCAGTGGCGGCGGCAAGGCCGCGTCCGTCCTCCGACTGCCCCGCCTGAACGATGACCGGGTAACCCTGCGGCGAGCGCGAAATGTTGAGCGGCCCGCGCACCTGGAAATGTTCGCCGCGATGATCGGCCTCGTGCAGCTTGTGCTGGTCGAAGAACACGCCGGTTTCCCGGTCGCGCACGAAGGCGTCGTCCTCGAAACTGTCCCAGAGCGCCTTGACCACCTCGACATGCTCGCTAGCGCGGCGATAGCGGGCGGCATGGGGAAGCTGGGTGTCGCGGTTGAAGTTCTGGGCGGTGAGGTCGCCGGTCGTGGTCACGACGTTCCAGCCGGCGCGGCCGCCCGAGATCAGATCGAGCGAGGCGAATTTGCGCGCCGTCGTATAGGGTTCCTCATAGGTCGTGGAGGAGGTGGCGATGAAGCCGAGATTCTTGGTGAAGGGCGCGAGCGCCGAAAACAGCGTCACCGGCTCGAAGCCCGCCACCTTGGCATTGCCGCCTTCACGGGCGCCGCCGAAGCCGATGGCGAGATTGTCGGCGAGGAAATAGGCATCGAACAGGCCGCGCTCGGCCGTCTGGGCGAGTTGTCTGTGAAACTCGAAGCTGGTGGCGCCATCGACGGGCTGATCGGGGTGGCGCCATGCGGCGATATGCTGGCCGCCGCCGGGAAGAAACGCTCCAAGTCTGATCTTGCGTGTCATGTTCACTGCTCTCCTCAGATCGCATGAGCCCGAAGGTTTCGCGCTCGACTGGAGAACAGCGTAGATAATCTAGAATATTTATAGAGAAAATGTATTTCTTAGTTTAGGAGAAGCTTGAAAAGTTTTGCGGCGGCGGGGGCCCCCGCGGGGATTTTCGGCCTGGCAGCGACGCGGCGACCCGCATGCCGGAGGGCGGCAACGGTCGCAATCGATATCGCGCCACAGGCTTCCCTGCGGCCGGGAAAGGCTTTACAGAAGAGGCCCGGCGCAGAAGCAGCGCCGGGAGAACGGCAGGCAGGAACCAGACCCGCATGAACGACAACGTGATCAAGTTTCAGCGTCCATCGCCGAAAAAGGAGCCGCCGAAGCTTAAGCCCCCAAGTCTTGGCCCCAAGGGCCGCAAGGCTCTGCTCTGGATCGCCGTGATCGCGGCCATCGCTCTTGTCTGGGCCTATTACCAGTTCATCTCGCCACCCAGCCTGTCCTGATCCGGCCACGAAAGCTCGGCTCACCCGCGCCGCCGCAGGGCCGCAAGCACGGAATGCTGCGACTTTACCAGATAGGCATCGAGCTCGCTCACCGCCCGCGACAGCGCGCCGCGCTCCAGAAGCTCCGTCAGCGCGGCGTTGAGGGCGATATAGGGTTCATGAAGCTGGCTGGTATCCTCCAGCTGCCCGAAGACCAGCCGCAGCTCGGCAAGCAGCAGATCGAAGGCGGCGGCAAGCCGGGGGCTGTCGCAGAGATCCACCATGGCGCGGTGAAACTCCATATTGGTCGTGCCGACCCGGCGCCAGTCGCCCTCGGCACGGGCCGCCTCGGCCTCGGCGACAGTGGCGCGCATGCGGGCAATGGCCGGGTGATCGCGGCTGGCCGCCTCGACGGCGCCCTTCTGGATGATGCGGCGCGCCCGGTAGATATCGACAACGGCCGCCTCGCCGGGCGCGGCGACAAAGACGCCGCGATTGGGTATGTAATCGAGCAGTCCCTGGCTGGTGAGAAGGCGGAAGACCTCGCGCAGCGTGTTGCGTGAAATGCCGAAGCGGCTGGCCATCTGCTGTTCGGAGAGCTTTTCGGCCGCGGCGAACTCGCCCGATATCAGCATGCCCCGGATATCCGCCGCGATCCGTGTCGCCAGCGACCGTTCGTCGTCTTCTGCGGCCTTCGTCATTGCGTCCGTTCCGTTTCGCGTCGCTACCAAACTGGGTTTACACGCTTTCCGCCGGTTGCGGCAG
Organism: Pararhizobium sp.; assembly: GCA_031556925.1. Lineage (GTDB taxonomy): Bacteria > Pseudomonadota > Alphaproteobacteria > Rhizobiales > Rhizobiaceae > Pararhizobium. Next base: position 8,825 of record JAVBSF010000339.1, on the reverse strand, counting down.
GTCTGCGGCGCGGCAAAATCGATTTTGTTGAACAATTAAGATTGTTGAACAATCCAACCCGTGTTATTCAAGGACGCATATCCGCGGCAAATGGAGTGGACCATGGCGAGCATCGATCTCAACAGCGATCTGGGCGAAAGTTTCGGTCCCTGGCCCATGGGCGACGACGCGGCCATGCTCGGCATCGTCACCAGCGCCAATATCGCCTGCGGCTTTCATGCGGGCGATCCGGCGGGGCTGCTGAAGGTGCTGAAGGTGGCGGCTGAACGCGGCGTCGTGGTCGGCGCTCATGTCGGCTACCGCGATCTCGTCGGCTTCGGCCGTCGTAACATGGACCCGTCCAGCGAGGAACTGGTGGCCGATACGATCTACCAGATCGGCGCCCTTCAGGGCATGGCGCGGGCTGCGGGAACCACGGTGCGCTACGTGAAACCCCATGGCGCGCTCTACAACACCATCGCCGGCGATGCCCGACAGGCGGCCGACGTGATCGCCGGCATCAGGGCGATCGATCCTTCCCTCGTGCTGATGGCGCTCGCCGGCGCGCCGATCGTCGAACAGGCGCGGGCGGCCGGCTTGACCGTCGTCTGCGAGGCCTTTGCCGACCGCGCCTACAATGCCGATGGCAGCCTTGTCAGCCGCCGCCTGCCGGGCGCGGTCATTCACGATCCGGCCGAGGTCGCCGAGCGCATGCTGCGCATGGTCAATGACGGCACCATCGTCGCCATCGACGGCAGCGTCATCCCGCTCGAGGCGCAGTCGATCTGCATCCATGGCGACACGGCAACGGCGGTGGTCATCGCCACCACCCTGCGCGATACCCTTGCCGCGCGCGGCGTCGCCCTGAAATCCTTTGTCGATCATGGCTGAGCGGCTGCGTTTCCTGCCGGTCGGCAGCGACAGTTTCATGGTCGAGCTTGCCGATCTCGAAACAACCCTGACCCTGCTCGACCGGCTGCTCGCCGCACCGCCGGAAGGCGTCATCGAGATGATCCCGGCGGCGCGCACGGTGATGATCCGCTTCGATCCGCTGACGACCGACCGCGCCCGGCTCTCGGCCTTTGTGACACGCCTCGATCTCAGCCGGCGCAGCGCCCGGCAGGGAGAGCTTTTCGACATACCCGTATCCTATGACGGCGAAGACCTCGCCGACGTCGCCGAAATCCTCGGCTGGACGGTGGATGAGGTTATCCGCCGCCACACGGAAGCGACCTATACGGTGGCCTTCACCGGTTTTGCGCCGGGTTTCGCCTATATGACGGCGGACGATCCGGGCTTCGACGTGCCGCGCCGCAAGAGCCCGCGGGTGCGCATTCCGGCCGGTTCCGTGGCCCTCGGCGGCAAGTTCGGCGGCATCTATCCCTCCGACAGTCCGGGCGGCTGGCAGCTTCTCGGCAGGACACCGCTTGCCATGTGGGACACGGGCCGGGCGCGGGCCGCCCTGCTGGCACCGGGAGACCGGGTGCATTTTCGCGATATGGCCAAGGGCGCGACGGTGACCGTCGGGAGTATCACCGAAACCACAGCAAAACCGGAAAGCCGCCGCCCCCCTGCGGTACTGCCTTCCCACGAGGAAAATGCGTCCGACCCGGCCGGCCTGCGAGTGATCCGAGCCGACCGGCCGGCGCTCTTTCAGGATTTCGGCCGCATCGGCCGCGCCGATCAGGGCGTGGGCGAATCCGGCGCGATGGACCGCATGGCGATGCAGGAGGCCAATCTCGCCGTCGGCAATGCCCGCGATGCGGCCGTGGTCGAAGTGACCTTCGGCGGCTTCGTCATCGAGGCGAGCTGCCCGGTGACGCTCGCCGTCTTCGGCGCGCCCTCGCCTCTCCTGATCCGGACAGCGGACGGCCGGGACATCACCGCGCCCTTTGCCAAACCCTTCGCGCTCGATGCCGGCGACCGGCTGACGCTTAGCGCCCCCGCCGAGGGCATGCGCAGCTATCTGGCGCTGCGCGGCGGCTTTGCCGGCGAGCCGGTGCTCGGCTCGACTTCCACCGATACGCTGGCCAAGGTCGGCCCCACGCCGATTTCGACCGGCGACTGGCTTGTTGCGGCGGGCCGCAAGGCGATGGCTGTCGATCCCGCGCGCCCCCTCCCTGCGCCCCTGCCCCGCAGCGGCGATGTCGTGACGCTCGATGTCGTTCTCGGGCCCCGGACGGACTGGTTCGCGCCCGCTGGCCTTGAAACCTTCATGACGCAGGAATGGACGGTGACGGCGGAATCGAACCGGGTCGGCATGCGGCTTTCCGGTCCCTCTCCCATCGCGCGGCGCGATCAGGCGGAGCTTGCCTCCGAAGCGACCGCGCTCGGCGCGATTCAGGTGCCGCATACCGGCCAGCCGGTACTCTTCCTCGCCGATCATCCGCTGACCGGCGGCTATCCGGTGATCGGCTCGGTGGCGCGCCACCATCTCGATCTTGCCGGCCAAATTCCGATCGGCGCCCGCATTCGCTTCCATCCGATCGCCGGCTTCGATGACCAAGACGCCGAAACCGCCGCACAGGAACCCTGACCCGATGAAAAAGCTGCTCATCGCCAATCGCGGCGAAATCGCCATCCGCATCATCCGCGCCGCCCGCGATTATGGCGTCACCTCGGTCGCCATCTATGCCGAGGCGGACGCTGCCTCGCTGCACGCGGAGCTTGCCGACGAAGCCTATGGCCTTGGGGCCGGCCGGCCGGCGGAAACCTATCTGAACATCGGAAAGATCATCGATATCGCTCGGCGCGCCGGAGTGGATGCCATTCACCCCGGCTACGGCTTTCTCTCCGAGCGGACCGAATTCGCCCGCGCGGTGATCGATGCCGGGTTGATCTGGGTCGGCCCGAAGCCGGAGGTGATCACGGCGCTGGGCGACAAGGTGGAAGCCCGCCGGATCGCCGAAAAAGTCGGCGCGCCGCTGGTCAGGGGCTCGGCCGGACCGCTGGCCTCGGCGGCCGAGGCCGTCGCCTTTGCCCGCGAAGCCGGCCTGCCGCTGGCGATCAAGGCTGCCTTTGGCGGCGGCGGACGCGGCATGAAGGTGGCCCACCGGCTGGAGGAGGTCGGCACGCTGTTCGACAGCGCGGTGCGCGAGGCGACGGAAGCCTTCGGCCGAGGCGAATGCTACGCCGAACAGTTTCTGGAAAAGCCGCGCCATATCGAGGCGCAGATTATCGCCGACAACCACGGCCATACCGTCGTGCTCGGCACGCGGGATTGCTCGCTGCAGCGGCGAAACCAGAAGCTGGTGGAGGAGGCCCCCGCCCCTTTCATCAGCAACGAGCAGCGCCAGCGTATCCACGACGCAGCGAAAGCGATCTGCGTCGCGGCCGGCTATACGGGTGCGGGCACGGTCGAGTTCCTGCTGTCGCAAACCGGCGTGATCTCCTTCCTGGAGGTCAATACCCGCCTGCAGGTGGAACATCCGGTGACGGAAGAGACAACCGGTGTCGATATCGTCATCGAGCAGCTGCGGATCGCAGACGGTCTGCCGCTGTCGGTCACCGAGACCCCGGCGCCGCGCGGCCATGCCTTCGAGTTTCGCATCAATGCGGAAGATCCGGGGCGCGGCTTCCTGCCGACACCGGGACCGGTCATCCGCTTTCGCGCCCCCGCCGGCCCCGGCATCCGGCTCGACAGCGGTGTGGAGACAGGCTCCGAGGTGCCCGGTCTCTACGATTCGATGATGGCGAAGCTGATCGTCACCGGCGCGACCCGCGAACAGGCGTTGATCCGCGCCCGCCGGGCATTGTCCGAATTCGTCATCGAGGGCGTCGCCTCGGTGCTGCCCTTCCACCGCGCCGTGGTGGATGACCCGGCCTTTGCCGGCGCGGATGGCTTCAAGGTTTTCACCAACTGGATCGAGACGGAATTTTCCGGCATCGCGCCCGCCCCGCGGGTGGAGCCCGTCGAGGGCGGCCTGATCCGCAGCTTCATCGAGATCGACGGCAAGCGCCATTCGCTCGGCCTTCCGGCCGCGCTGTTTTCCGGGACGGCGGCGCCCGCTCCGGTGGCTGGCGGCGTGGGAAAATCCGCTGACGGCGCGGTGGCCGCGCCTATCCCCGGCACGCTGCAGCAATGGCTGGTGGAGGACGGCGCCGACGTCACGGAAGGCGATGCCGTCGCGCTGATCGAGGCGATGAAAATGGAGACACGGATCGTCGCGCCGAAGACGGGACGGATCAGCTTCAAGGCCGAAATCGGCGCAGTGCTCGGCGTCGGCGCGGAGATTGCGGTGATCGGGTGAGGCGGTGCGGCTTGCTCCTTCTTCTCCCCAGCGGGGAAAAGGTGGCCCGAAGGGCCGGATGAGGGGGCCATTACGCTTCGAGCATGCCGCACCACCCCCTCATCGCCTCGCATACGCTCGGCACTTCTCCCCGTCGGGGAGAAGAGGGAGCAAGCGGTTACGTCTAAGAACCATACAAACTGAATTCGAACAGAAAACGGAAGAAGACATGAAACCCGCCCCCATCACCGAAGCCCCCGCCGATGCCAGCGCCCGCAAGGCGATCGCCCCGGTCATCTGCTACCCCGTCGAAACCCTGCCGCGCCCGGACCTTGCCGCCTACCGGGCGCTGCGCGACGATTTCGTCCTTGTCGATCGCGTCACCGTGCCGGCGCGGGATGCCGCCTGCTGGTCGGTTCCGGCAGGGCATTTCTGCCGCATCCTCTGCGGCGAGGGCGCGCAGGTCGGCGATCTCAACCTCTTCAACGCCCACGATTTCAGCGAACGGCTCTACACGGGCAAAACCCGCGCCCTGAACGGCACCCATGTCGGCCTGGGCGACCAGCTGTTTTCCAACATGCCCTATCTGCGCCCAATCGCCACCATCACCCACGACACGCTCGACTGGTACGGCTTCGACGCCTTCGGCGGCTCGGTCCATGACGTCATCGGTACGCGCTGCGACCCCTATACCCACAATCTGCTCAGCCATGGCGGACAATATCACCATTGCTGCCACTCGAACCTCACCCGCGCCTTCGCGCGCTACACCGGCAAGCCGCTGGATGTTGCCTCGACCCATATCCACGACGTTGTGAACGTCTTCATGTGCACCGGCTTCACCCGCGATACCGGGCAGTATTTCATGAAGGCGAGCCCGGTGCGACCAGGCGACTATCTGGAGTTCTTCGCCGAGATTGATCTGCTCGGCTGCATGTCCGCCTGCCCCGGCGGCGATTGCTCGGCCGAACACTCCTCCGATGCGGCGGCGTGCTACCCGCTGGAGGTCGAAGTCTACAAGCCCACCCGCCTGCCCGACGGCTGGGCGCCGCCCGCCGTCAACGGCTATGACGGAACGCACGGGGCCTGAAACGATCGCTCCGCGGGAAAGCTGGCTGGAACCAAGCCGTGCCGCCTGGATGTCACGAAGCTTTGTTACACTCCCGGAAAGGAGCGGGCGGCGCCTTCGGCAAGAGAGCGCAAACATCGCCGAAGCACGAAAACACGCTCTTTGAGTGTTGCGAAGCGAATGTTTCCGTATTCTAATTGTTGCGGTGCAGCGTTATCCGGATACCCAAGTGAGGGAGTGTGGCATGCGTGGTCCTTCCTTTGACAAGCTCGATACGAATTTCGCCGGTCAGCTCGGCCCGTTCGGAATGATGCTCGACTATGGCGTCGACGCCGCGCAGCGAACCCTGCTGTTCTGGGACGTCATGCGTCAGCGGGGCAATCAGTATCAGGCCCATGCCGCCAAGACGGCGCCGCATGTGCTGAGTTATACGCCCGAAATCGTCCTCGACGGCCGCATGCTTGAAAAACCGGTCAATTACGCCCTGACGCGCATCGTGCCGCCCGAGGGAGTGACGATCGACCCGGCCCGGCGTCCTTTCGTGATCATCGATCCGCGCGCGGGCCACGGCCCCGGCATCGGCGGCTTCAAGGCTGACAGCGAGATCGGCGTCGCGCTGAAGGCGGGACATCCCTGTTACTTCATCGGCTTCCTGCCGGAGCCGATGCCGGGCCAGACCATCGAGGACATCACGCTGGCGGAGGCGGTTTTCCTGGAAAAAGTCATCGCTCTTCATCCGGATGCGGATGCGAAACCCTGCGTCATCGGCAATTGCCAGGCGGGCTGGGCGGTGATGATGCTCGCGGCGTTGCGGCCCGAACTTTTCGGCTCGATCATCATCGCCGGCGCTCCGCTTTCCTACTGGGCGGGCGTGCACGGCAAATATCCGATGCGTTACAGCGGCGGCCTGCTCGGCGGCAGCTGGCTGACGGCGATGACCGGCGATCTCGGCCAGGGCAAGTTTGACGGCGCCTGGCTGGTGCAGAATTTCGAAAACCAGAACCCGGCCAACACGCTCTGGACCAAGCAATACAATCTCTATTCGAAGATCGACACGGAAGCGCCCCGCTATCTGGGATTCGAGGAATGGTGGGGCGGTCACGTCAACCTCAATGCCGAGGAAATCCAGTTCATCGTCGACGAGCTCTTCATCGGCAACAATCTCGCCGCCGGCCGGATCAGGACATCGGAAGGGACGGCCATCGACCTGCGCAACATCCGCTCGCCGATCGTCGTGCTCTGCTCCAGGGGCGACAACATCACCCCACCGCAACAGGCGCTCGACTGGGTTCTCGATCTCTATGACGATGTCGAGGAAATCCGCTCCCATGGCCAGACCATCGTCTACAGCATCCATGAGACGACCGGCCATCTCGGCATTTTCGTTTCCGCCGGCATCGCCCGCAAGGAACACGACGAATTTTCCTCCAACATCGACCTGATCGACGCCCTGCCGCCCGGTCTCTACGAGGCGACCTTCGAGGCGAAGACGGCCGAAACCACCCATGCCGATCTGGTCGGAGGAGACTGGATCATGCGCTGCGAGGCGCGCACGCTGGACGATATCCGGGCGCTGGGCGGCAATGACGCGGCCGACGACCGCCGCTTCGCGACGGCGGCTCGCGTGTCCGAAATCAACCTTTCGCTCTACCGCACCTTCGTTCAGCCCGTGCTCCGCCAGATGCTGCCGCAGGGATTTGGCGAGGAGTTGCGGAAGCTTCATCCGCTTCGCCTGCAATACGAGATCTTCTCCGACGCCAATCCCTGGACGGCGGCGCTGCCCGAACTGGCGCAGAAGACTGCCGCGACGCGGCGGCCGGCGACAACCGACAATCCGTTCCTCGCCATCGAACATGCCGTATCCGACCAGATCGTCTCGGCGCTGGAAGCCTGGCGCGCGACGGCAGAGCAGGCTTGCGAGGCGAGCTTCCTTGCGGTTTACGGCTCGCCCGCGCTGCAGGCTGCCGTCGGCATCGATCCGGCCGACGACGCTCCCCGGCGCCGGGCGGGCAAGACGGCCCTGCACGAACAGATGCTGCGCGAGCGCATCGAAAGCCTGAAGCAACAGATTGCCGCCGGCGGCCTGCGGGAAGCTTTGGCGCGCAGTCTCATCTATGTGGCGAGCGTGCGCGCAAGCGTGGACGAACGGGGCTTTGCCGCCATCCGCCGCATGCGATCGATCGAAGACGGCCTGCCGCCCATGACGCTCAAGGACTTCAAGGCGCTGATCCGCGAGCAGTTCCTGATCCTGCTGCTCGATCAGGATGGGGCGCTTGCCGCCATTCCCGCGATATTGCCCGATGACCTCGATCTGCGCCGCAAGGCCCTTGCGGCGCTGAAGGAGGTATTGACGGTTCGCGGCGCGCTTTCCGGCGAAATGCAACAGCGCTGGCAGCGCGTGGTTCAACTCTTCGGCATCGAAGAGCCCGCGGCCGCCCCTTCCGCGCCCGGCAAGGTCGTCCCGATCACGCCGGCCAAACGGGCGAAAAGCTGACGCGCCAGGCGCGCGCCGCAGGATCGGCCCCAGCGTGACCGTGACGTCACGCCCATCGGCGGCTCAGACCTCATCCGCCCCGATGGCTTTGATGGCGAGGCGGGCGACCTGCTCGTCCTGCTCGCCGGAACCCGACCCGACGCCGATACCGCCGACGAGAATGCCGCCGGCGATGATCGGCAGGCCGCCGCGCAGGCCGGTCACGTCGCCCTGCGTCGCAACGGCGAGCGGCAGCCGCGCATGCTCCGGCAGGGACTGGCTCGGCGCGCCGATGGAGGCGGCCGTGCGTGCCTTGGCGGCGGCGCTTTTCAGCGAGAGAAAACGCGAACCCTTCATGCGGAACGAGCCGAGGACAACGCCGCTCTGATCGACGATCACGATGCATTGCGGCTGGCCCATCGCAGCGGCCGCATCGATCGCCGCCCGGAGCATGGCGAGCACGCCCGCATCCGTCAGCCTGGTGCCTGGTTCGGTGAATGCCATGGTCATGCCCCTTTCAGCTGCTGACGGCGCCGCGAATGGCGAGCGAAACCGCGTAGACGGATGTCGTTGCCGTGATGAACAGCCGGTGCCCGTTGCGGCCGCCGAAGCAAAGGTTGGAGACTGTTTCCGGCACCAGAATCTTGCCGCGCCGGTGGCCATCGGGCGCGATGCAGTGCACGCCGTCGCCGGCGGAAGACCAGAGATTGCCGGTTTCATCGACCCGCATGCCATCGGCACAGCCCGGTTCGATGACATGGAAGACATCGCCGCCGGTGAGCCTGTAACCGGGGCCGACATCGAAAGCGCGGATGTGGCGGGCATCGCTCGAAAACATCCGGCCGGTATCGGCGACATAGAGGCGTTTCTCGTCCGGGCTGAAGGCGAGACCGTTCGGGCAATTGAAATCGGTGAGCACGGCGCGGATGTCGCCGGAGCGGGGATCGACGCGGTAGACGTTGCAGGGCAGTTCCTGCTCGCAGCGCGCGCCCTCGTAATCGGAGGCGATGCCGTAATGCGGATCGGTGAACCAGATGGCGTCATCGGCGGCGACGATCACGTCGTTGGGCGAGTT